>JALNWS010000024.1 GCA_023230755.1 Azoarcus sp. | reverse complement strand
GCGGCGTGATCCTGCATTGACGAGCATCGGCATCATTCCTTAGGAATTAACTATAGGAACATAAAATTCCCTTGATGCAACAATACGAGATTATTGCTCACTTGAAAAGAATCAAAGTGAGAACCAAAGGGGTCAGAGTCGTTTGATCTGGAAAGCGGATCAAACGACTCTGACCCCTTTGATTGATCAAACGACTCTGACCCCTTTGATTTTCTGGTTTACAACAGACCGCCTCCGCGCTGTGCGCAACGTTGCAGCAGCGGCGACAGGCGGTATCGCTCCTCGCCATAGTGCTCGCGCAGGTTGCCGAGCACGCGCGTGACGAGGCCGATGCCGAGGTGGCCGGCCCATGCGAGCGGCCCTTCAGGGTAGTTGGTGCCGTATCGCATGGCGGTGTCGATGTCGGCGGCAGATGCGATACCTTGCAGCACGGCATCGGCGGCCTCGTTGGTCAGCATGCAGACCGTGCGCAGCGCCAGCAATCCGGCAACGTCGTCGAGGCGGCTGATTGCGATGCCTGCGGCCTGAAGGGTACCGACGACCTCGTGCCACGCGCCCTCGTCGCATTGATCCGCGCGCGCCAGCGCCAGCCGCGGCGTGTTCGCGTAGTCGCGGGCGAGGTCAAACAGTACCAGGTCGGGCGTCCCCTCCTCCGCGGCCCGGCGGGTGGCGCTGCGACCGTCGGACAAGGCGAGCCGGGCCTTGCCGATGCGCAACTCTCCGGCGCCAGCCGAGGCCTCGATATGCCCGAGCGCGATGCCGGCACGCTCGAGCCGTGCCGACAGTGCGGCAGCCGGGCCAAGATCGCCGCACACTGTCACCGAACGCGCTGCGACGGCAGGCGGCTCGGTCCGGGCCTGCGTTTTCTGGGCACCCTCGCGATAGTCAAAGAAACCCTGCCCGGACTTGCGCCCGAGTCGCCCCGCGAGCACGAGCTCCTGCTGGATCAGACTGGGGGTGAAACGTTTGTCGCCGAAGTACGCATCGAACACCGAGCGCGTGACCGCGTAATTGACGTCATGACCGATGAGATCCATCAGCTCGAAGGGCCCCATCGGGAAATTGCAGCTTTCGCGCAGGATGGCATCGAGCGTGGCCGGCGTGCCTGCACGCTCGGACAGCACACGCAGCGCCTCGGCGTAGTACGGCCGTGCCACGCGGTTGACGATGAAGCCCGGTGTCGAGGTGGCCCGTACCGGCACCTTGCCCCAGGCCTTGGCGGTGTCGTGCAGGGTGGCGGCGATGGCCGGATCGGTGGCGAGGCCGGAGACGATCTCGACCAGCGCCATGCGTGGTGCCGGATTGAAGAAATGCAGACCGGCCAGTTGTGCCGGGCGCGCCAGCGCCGCCGCCAGCGCGGTGATCGACAGCGAGGAGGTATTGGTGGCGAGAATGGCGTCTGCGCTCACCAGGTCTTCGAGCTGGCGGAAGAGCGTCTGCTTGATCTCCAGATTCTCGACAATGGCCTCGACCAGCAGGCCGGCGTCGGCCAGGTCCTCGATGCGGCTGCTGGGCACGACCCGCCCCAGCGTTGCCTCGCAATCGGCTTCGGCAAGCTTGCCCTTGCCGACCAGGAAGCGCAGATCCTTCTCGATCCCGGCCTTGCCGCGCGCCACCGCCTCGGCGTTCATGTCGTAAAGATAGACGGTGTGACCGGCGCGCGCGGCGACATGCGCGATGCCGCTCCCCATCGCACCGGCACCGATGACGGCCACCTTGACGGAAGTTGAGAGTGCAGTCACTTGATGCTCCTGAGTTCGTGACGATCCAGGGTGTAGTCAGTGCCGTTCAACGGCCCTTGAACGCCGGCGATCGTTTGTTCATGAAGGCGGCGACGCCCTCGCGGTAGTCTTCCGAATGCCCCAGTTCGCGCATCAAATCGCGTTCGACGTCGAGCTGTTCGGAGAAGTCACGGGTGCTGGCGGACCAGATCGCCTGCTTGGTGCGGGCAAGGCCGAGCGTCGGCCCCGCTGCCAGCTTCGCGGCGATGTCGCCGACCGTGCCCGCCAGCTGGTCGTCATCGACACATTGCCAGATCAGCCCCCACTGCGCCGCCTGCTCTGCCGACAGCCTGTCGCCGAGCAGGGCAAGGCCGAGCGCCCGCGCCGGCCCGATCAGGCGCGGCAGAATCCACGACCCGCCGGTGTCCGGCACCAGCCCGAGCTTGGCGAATGACTGGATGAAGCTGGCCGAGCGCGCGGCAACGACGATGTCGCAGGCCAGGGCGATATTCGCGCCGGCGCCTGCGGCGACACCGTTTACCGCGGCGATGACCGGAAGCTCGAGGTTGCGCAATGCAAGCACCAGAGGCTTGTAGTTGTCCTCGATCGAGCGCCCGAGGTCGGGTGGAGTGCCGTCGGCCGAGACCTGGCGGTCGGACAGATCCTGTCCGGCACAGAACCCGCGCCCGGCCCCGGTCAGGACCAGCGCCCGTACCAGGCCGGCTTCACGCCCGGCGCGCACGGAATCGAGTGCCACCCGCAGCTCGGCATGCATGGCCGC
Organism: Azoarcus sp.; assembly: GCA_023230755.1. Classification (GTDB taxonomy): domain Bacteria; phylum Pseudomonadota; class Gammaproteobacteria; order Burkholderiales; family Rhodocyclaceae; genus Parazoarcus. Next base: position 28,290 of record JALNWS010000024.1, on the reverse strand, counting down.
GGTGAAGGCGTTGAGGCGTTCGGGCCGGTTCAGTGTCAGGGTTGCCACGCCGTCGGCGACGACGAAGCGAAGGGTTTCGAAGCTTTCTCTCATTGTCGGATGCTCGTTGTGCGCTCAGGTGGCCGTCGCGCCCCTCATTCGGGCGTGTAGACCATGAAGGCGGCCTTGGGATTGCCGCAATCGGGGCAGACGAAATCTTCGGGCACATCTGCCCAGGGCGTGCCGGCGGGAATGCCGTCGTCGGGCAGGCCGAGGGTTTCGTCATAGGGAAAGTAGCAGGCGCTGCACTGATATTGAGCCATGGTGATTCTCCGTTGGCGGGCGGGGAGCCCGTGTTGTGTTGTGTTGTGTTGTGTTTTCTGATGAACCGGGTGCTTCAGCTGTGCGGCAGCACGATCAGCTTGCCGGCCACCTTGCGTGCGGCAAGCGCACGCAAGGCGGCGACGGCAGCGTCGAGTCCGCAGGCTTCGGTGATCGGTGGTTTCAGGCTGCCATCCGCGAAACAGGCGAGTACGGCGGCGACCTGGCGCGCGGCCTCGGCGGGCTCGCGTCGCATGAGCTCGTCCCAGAACACGCCAGCCATGTCACACCCCTTGAGCAGCAACAGGTTGGCCGGAATGCGTGGAATCTCGCCGGCGGCGAAGCCGATGATCAGGATGCGTCCGCGCCAGGCGGTGGCGCGCAGCGCGGCTTCGGTGTAGTGCCCGCCCACGACATCGACGACGATGTCCGCACCCTTGCCGCCGGTGGCCGCCTTTACCGCATCCTTGAGGTCGGTCGTGGCGTAGTCGATGAGTTCGTCCGCGCCATGTTCACGGCACAGCGCCAGGCGTTCCGCGCTGCCGGCCGCCGCGATGACGTGCGCGCCCGCCGCCTTGGCGATCTGCACCGCGGCCAGCCCCACACCGCCCGCGGCACCGAGCACCAGCACCGTCTCGCCCGCCCTCATGCGGGCGCGGTCGTGCAGACCGAACCAGGCCGTGCCATAGGTCACCAGGCCGGCCGCTGCCGCATCGAAGCTCACCGCAGCGGGCAGCGGCCAGGTCTGGCTGGCCTTGGCCTTGCAGACCTCGGCATAGCCGCCGTAGGAGGAGAATGCACAGACGCGTTCGCCCGGCGCGACATGGCGGACGCCCTCGCCCACGGCCACCACCTCACCGGCGACCTCGCCGCCGGGCGAGAACGGGAACGCGGGTTTGACCTGGTATTTTCCTTGCACGATCAGGGTGTCGTAGAAGTTGATGCCGGCCGCGAGCACGCGGATCGTCACCTCGCCCGCAGCCGGTCGCGGTTCGGGCAGCTCGCCGACATGAAGGGCATCCAGCGGGGCAAATTCGTTGCAGATCAGGGCACGCATGATGAACTCCGGGCGTTTTTCGATTCGATTGGGGTCAGAAGGGGGCGCAGGACGGGAAGTTGGCACTGCGTCGCTCGCGCACCGCTGCCAGACCTTCGCGCACCTCGGGCCCGGTGAAGCCAAGCATTTCGAGCGCCACCGAGTTGTCGAAGATCGGCCCGGCCTGACGCAGCCAGTTGTTGAGGCTGTGCTTGGTCCAGCGCAGCGCGCTCTGCGGCCCGGCAGCGAGTTTGCCGGCGATGTCCATCGCGGTGTCCATCAGTGCGTCAGCCTCGACCGCCATCGACACCAGCCCGATGCGTTCGGCCTCTTCGCCGCTGATCTCGTTCGACAGCAGCAGATGCAGCTTGGCCTTTGCCATGCCGCACAGCAGCGGCCAGATCATTGCCGCGTGATCGCCCGCGGCCACGCCGAGGCGGGTGTGACCGTCGATCAGGCGGGCGTCCTTTGCCGCGATCGAGATGTCGGCCATCAGCGCCACCGCCAGCCCGCCACCGACGGCCGGGCCGTTGATGGCTGAGACGATGATCTTGGAGCAGTTGATCATGTTGTAGACGATGTCACGCGCTTCCTTCCACACGCGGGCACGGTGTTCGAAGTGATCGACCATGTCGCCGACCAGCTCGAGCGTGCCTCCGCCGGAGAAGCCCTTGGCCTGGCCGCGCACGATCACCACCGCCACCTCGGGGTCGCGATCGAGATCGCGCCAGATGTCGGCGAGTTCGCCATGCCCGGCATGGTCGGCAACGGGCAGCTTGCCGTCGCGGCCCATGACGAGTTCGACGATGCCGCGCTCGCGGGGCACGACCTGAAGGCTGGTGTAACGGGTGTAGTCCATCATGGCTTCATTCCTGTGTTGCGGCGTCAGGCATGTAGGCGGCGAATTTCGGTCGCCAGAAATCGGCGGTGATCGGCACGGGCCTGAGATTCTCCATCGACGCCAGCACGACCTTGAGGTGGCCGCGCACGCGCAGCTGGTCGCCGGCATACGCGCCGATCTCGAGCTGCAGCGAAGCATTGCCGATGCTCATGACCTGCAGTCGGAAGCGGAGTACGTCGCCGTAGCGCGACGGCGCCAGGTACTCGACATCGAGCTTGACCATGGGGATGCCCAGCCGCATGTCTTCATGAAGGGTATGAAAATCGACGCCGATCGCATCGGCGAACCAGTCTTCCACCACTTCGTTGAACAACTCGACGTAGCGCGGGTAAAACACGATGCCGGCGGGGTCGCAGTGTGAGAAGCGGATGCGCTTCGTGCGTTCGTAATACATGTCAGTCTCCACTCACGCGTTCGACGAAGGCGGCGACCGCATCGATCACCGCCTGGGGCTGGTCCCTGTGCGGCGAATGGCGGCAATCGGCCAGCTTGACCAGTTCCACGTCCTTCACCCCGCGCCCAATGCGATCGATCTGGTCCATGGTGCCGTACTCGTCGTCTTCGCCCTGGATTGCCATCACCGGACACTGGATGCGGGTCAGGTAGTCCTCGATGTTCCAGTCGCGGAAGTCGGGATGCAGCCAGATATCGTTCCAGCCCCGGAACGCCGCATCCGGGTCCCTGTGGTACTTGCCCAGCCGTGCGGGCAGGTCGGTCGTGCGGTAGGCGACGCTGGCCTCGGCGATGCTGCTCACCGAGACGTCCTCGACCATGACATGCGGCGCCATCGCGATCACGCCCGCGAGCGGCGTATCGGTGCCGCCCGCGCACAACAGCGCGATCGATGCGCCGTCGGAATGCCCGAACAGGATCGGCCGTTCGAGGCCGAGGCCCGCCAGCAGCGCAGGCAACACCGCACGCCCTTCGTCGTGCATGTAGCCGGGCTCGCGCGGCAGCTTCGCCGGATCGGAACGACCGTAGCCGGCGCGCGAATACACCACCGCTTCGCAGCCGGTCGCGTCCGCAACCTTCTGCGGAAAATCTCGCCACATCGACACCGAGCCCAGACCTTCATGCAGGAACACGATGGCCGGCGCGCCCTCGCGCGGATGACTGGACGGCAGGCGGACGTACTCGAGACGGGTTTTTCCGACACAGACAGTCTTCACTTCATACTCCGAGGTGTTTTTGTATGAATTCGGGATTATTGCGCACCTCGTCACTGGCGCCATCAAACACCACCTGCCCCTTAACCACGATCATCGAGCGGTCGGTGATCGACGTGACCGCCGCATGGTTCTTGTCCACGATGACGGTGGCGATGCCGCTGTCGCGGATCTCGCGAATCACGCGCCAGATCTCGCGCACGATCAGCGGCGCCAGCCCCTCGGTGGCCTCGTCGAGGATCAGCAGATCGGGGTTGGTCATCAGCGCGCGACCGATGGTGAGCATCTGCTGTTCGCCACCGGAGAGCTGGCCCCCGCCGTTGTTGATGCGCTCGCCCAGGCGCGGGAACGTGTGCATCACACGTTCGAAGGTCCAGTCGCACTGCCCATCCACTCCGGCCCGCGCCGCCATCAGCAGGTTCTCGCGCACCGACAGGTTGGGGAAGATGCCGCGCCCTTCGGGCACGTAGGCGATGCCCTGACGGGCGATCCTGTGCGTCGGGCTGCCCGTCATCAGATCGCCGCGCACGCTGACCGTACCGTGGCGGGGCTTTACCAGACCAAGCATGGAGCGGATCAGCGTGGTCTTTCCCATGCCGTTGCGCCCCATCAGGCCGAGCGTTTCGCCCTTGTGGATGCGGAAATCGACGCCATGCAGGATGTGGCTGGCGCCGTAATAGGTGTGAAGCTCGCGGGCTTCGAGGAGGACATCAGACATGGCCATCTCCGAGGTAGGCGGTCTGCACGTCCGCGCTGTTGCGAATCTGCTCCGGTGGCCCGGATTCGAGCACCACGCCGTTGACCATCACGGTGATGGTGTCGGCAACCGCAAACACCGCGTCCATGTCGTGCTCGACCAGCAGGATGGCGCGATTCTCCTTGAGCCCCCTGAGCAGTTCGACCATCTGCGCCGACTCGTCCGAGCCCATGCCCGCCAGGGGTTCGTCGAGCAGCAGCACGCGGGCGTCGGTGGCGAGCACCATGGCGATCTCGAGCTGGCGCTGCTCCCCATGCGACATGGTGCCGGCAATGCGCTCCTCGCGCCCGCCCAGACCGGCCTCAAGGATGGCCGCGCGCGCGCGCTCCAGGGTATCGAACAGGTGCATGGCGTCGGTAAAGAGCTTCCACGGGCGCGGGTTGCGGGACTGCGCCGCGAGCCGGCAGTTCTCGAGCACGCTGAACTGCGGAAAGATGTTGGTGCGCTGGTAGCTGCGGCCGATGCCGATGCGCGAACGCTGCGCGGCGCCCAGCCCGGTGATGTCCTTGCCACCGAGCAGGATGCGACCTTCGGACGGCGGGAGGTCGCCTGACAGCATGTTGATGCAGGTCGACTTGCCGGCACCGTTGGGACCGAGCAAGGCGTGCAGCTTGCCGCGCTCAAGGGTGAGACACACGTCCTGGTTGGCGGCAAGGCCGCCGAACCGGCGCGTGAGTCTTTCCGCAACCAGCATGGCCTCGCCCGTCACCGGTGCCGCCCCAGCCATCTGGATGACCGTGTCTGCTTCAGCCATTGCCGCGCTCCCCGTTGACCACTTTCAGGATTCGTCGTGGCAGGGCCGACAGGCCGCCCGGCATGAAAAGTACCGCCGCGACGATGACGCCGCCCATCAGCAATTGCCAGTGCTTGGTCCAGTCTGAAAACAGCTCCTGCAGACCGATGAAGGCAAAGGCGCCGAGCACCGCGCCGCCCAGATTCCCCATGCCGCCGAGGATGACCATCATCAGCACGTTGCCCGACTGGTGCCACGACAGGTACTCCGGCGTAACGAAGCCGAACAGGACGGCGTAGAGGAAACCCGCCACTCCGGCGAGTGCGCCTGCCAGCGTGAAGGCGGCGAGCTTGTAGCGGAAAGTGGCGTAGCCGAGCGACTGCATGCGGTGCTCGTTGCTGCGGATGCCCACCAGCACGCGGCCGAAGGGTGAGCGCAGCACCAGCGAGAGGAAGGCGAACACCGCCACCAGCGCGAGTACCACGATGTAGTAGAGCTGAAGCGGTTCGTTGAGATCGAAGGGGGTCCATCCGGCAATGGTGGCGTCGGGCTTGAAGTTGACGTAGATGCCGTCGGAGCCGCCACCAAGCGGGGTGTCGTGAAAGATGTAGTAGGCCATCTGGGCAAAGGCCAGCGTCACCATGATGAAATAGATGCCCTTGGTGCGCAGCACGAACAGGCCGATGAAGAATGCGGCCAGCGCCGCTGCGAGCACCGCGAGCGGAAAGACGACCCACAAGTTGGCGGGGTCGTACTTGGGCGTGGCCAGTGCGACCGCATACGCGGCGATACCGAAATAGGCCGCGTGCCCAAGGCTGACCAGGCCGGTGAAGCCGACCAGCAGATCGAGGCTCATGGCAAAGATGGCGAGCACCAGCACCTTGGCCACCATCTCGGTATAGAAGGCCGAGCCGAAGACGGGGAAGGCGATCACGCCGGCGAGCACCGCCAGCTTGAAGATCATCGCCACACGGGATTGGGTTGTCGGGTTCATTGTGTCCTATCCCTTCCTGAAAATGCCTTCCGGACGCCACAGCAGTACCGCAGCCATGACGAGATAGACCACCAGACCGGCCAGATCCGGCACCAGCACCTTGCCGAAGGTGTCGGCGAATCCGATCAGCAGTGCGGCGAGCAGCGCCCCCCACACCGAGCCGATGCCGCCGATCACGACGATGACGAAGGAGATGATCAGCACGCTGCCGCCCATGCCCGGATACACCGACGAGATCGGCGCCGCGAGCATGCCGGCCAGGGCCGCCAGCGCCACGCCGAGCGCGAACACGGTGCGGTAGAGCAGGTTGATGTCGATGCCGAGCGACTGCACCATGTCGCGGTCATGACTGCCGGCGCGGATCATCATGCCCAGCCGGGTGCGCTGCATCAGCCACCACAGCCCGCCCGCCAGGGCGAGACAGACCACCGAGATCAGGATTCGATACACGGGGTAGGACAAGGTGTCGGACAGCGGGATGGAGGCCGAGAACATGGCCGGAATATCGACGCCGTGAACATCGTCGCCCATGGTGATGCTGCGCAACTCCTCGAAGATCAGGATGAGGCCATAGGTCAGCAACACCTGCTCGAGGTGGTCGCGTTTGTAGAGATGGGCGAACAGCAGCCATTCAAGCAAGGCGCCAAAGGCAAAGGCCAGCGGGATGCCGAGTGCAATCGACAGCATCAGGTTGCCGGTCATGCTGGTCAGCGCGAACGCGAGGTAGGCGCCAATCATGTAGAAGCTGCCGTGCGCGAGGTTGATGATGCCCATGATGCCGAACACGAGCGTCAGTCCGCTTGCCACCAGAAACAGCAGCAGGCCGTACTGCAACGCGTTCAGAATCTGTATCAGGAACGTCGTGAAATCCATGAGCCTTCCCCTCCGGACGCCGCAAGCGACGCCCGGATACGGTTGGATTGATGCGGAAGTGAAGACGCGGACTTACATGCGGCAACCGCGGGCGGGGTCGGCGAGTTTTCCGGCGGCGACGCCAACCACCTTGTTCTCCTCCCCCTCGGCCTTGCGCAGATAGATGTCCTGCACCGGGTTGTGTGCCTTGGACAGGGTGAAGGCACCGCGCGGGCTATCGATCGTGGCCGACTCCATCGCCTTGATCATTGCGCCCTGCTCGAGCTTTCCGGTCTTGACCGCGTCGAGGCCGGACTTGAGCAGCTGCGCCGCGTCGTAGCCCTGCACGGCGTAGACGTCCGGCTGCATCTTGTAGCTTGCCGCATAGGCGCTGCGGAAGTCCTTGTCCTTGGCCACATCGAGGCCGTCGGCGTACTGCAGCGCCGTCAGCAGGCCTTCGCCCGCGCCGCCCATGGCGCCCAGCGTCCCGTCGGTCAGGAAGCCGCTCGAATACAGCGGGATGCTGCTCTTGAGGCCGGCTGCGTCGTAGTCCTTGACGAACTTGACCGCACCGCCGCCGGCAAAGAACACGTACACCGCGTCAGGCTTGAGCGAGGCGATCTCGGTCAGATAGGGCTGGAATTCGACACCGGGAAACGGCAGCGTGAGCTGCTTGAGCACTTTGCCGCCAGCGCCTTTGAAGGCATCGGCAAAGCCATTCACCGCCTGCTCGCCGGCTGCGTATTTCCAGGTCAGAGTAACGGCCGTCTTGTGTCCGCGCTCGGCGGCGACCTTGCCCATGGCATAGGCCGGCTGCCAGTTGGTGAAGGAGGTGCGGAACACGTTGGGCGCACACAGCGGCCCGGTCAGCTCGTCGGCACCGGCGTTGGGGATGATCATCAGCGTCTTGCTGTCGCGCGCGACCTTGGCCATGGCCAGCGCCACGCCGGAATGCACGGTGCCGACGAGGACGTCGACCTCATCGCGCTTGACCAGCTTGTTGGCATTTTCGGTAGCCTTGGCCGGATTCGATTCATCGTCGACGACGAAGTATTCGACTTCGCGCCCGGCGAGCATACCGCCCTGCTCGGCAACGTACTGCTTGAAGCCGTTGGTGATCGCAGTGCCCAGCGCCGCATAGGTGCCGGTGTAGGGCAGCATCAGGCCGACCTTGACCTTCTCCGCGGCGTGCGCTGCAGCCAGCGGCAACATGGCCCCAACCGCAACACCAACCAGCCCGACGATGCTGCGAACCGCTGTGCGTCCGTGTTCCTTGTTCATTCTTGTCTCCTCTCGTTTTTCGATGTGTTGACGAGGCTTCGGGCCTCGTCGCAGGCCATTACCAGGCATGACTCCGGTTGGCCTGAAAGGCCGCGTGGATCGCTTCCCAGTCTTCGGCGGCAAGATGCTGTTCCGCCAGCGGCATGACCACCTCCTCCTCCTTGCGCATGTGCTCCCACAGGAACTCCGCGTAGGCGTTGAGGCTGCGCTCGAAGCCCGCGATGTCTCCGCTTTCGCGGTAGGCCGCCATGGCCTTGCGCACGGATTCGAGCAGCGAAGCGCACAGATGATGCTGACCCTCGAGCTCGTCGAGGATGGTGTCCGCGGCGTGACTCCTGAGACGCAACAGCTTGAACAGGTACTCGTCCTCCTTGGGGTGATGAACCCGGTCGGGGATGGTCTCGATGTAATCGAACATGGTCTGAAAGAGCGGAAAATCAGGCTTGTCACGGCCTTCCCGCACGGCGTCCACGTGGGCCTGAAGGCCCTTGAGCACGGCCCCCATGGAGCGGTGCTCGTCCTTGATGATTTCGATGGCTTGCTGCATCGCGGTCATGAGTGTTCTCCGGTTCAGCAACGGGCGGCGGCACGCAGCTTGAAGCGCTGGATCTTGCCGGTGGCGGTCTTGGGCAGTTCTTCGACGAACTCCATCCAGCGCGGGTACTTGTAGGGCGCGAGCACGCTCTTGACATGCGCCTTGAGCTGCTCGCGCAACCCATCGTCGGCCTTCAGTCCGGGCTTGAGCACCACGTAAGCCTTGGGCTTGATCAGCCGGTCCTCGTCCTCGCACCCGACGACGGCCGCCTCGAGGACCGCCTCGTGGGCGATCAGGGCGGACTCGACCTCGATCGGCGAGACATAGATGCCGCTGACCTTGAGCATGTCGTCGCTGCGCCCTTCATAGACGTAGTAGCCGTCCGCATCCATCTGGTACTTGTCGCCGCTGCGGGTCCACAGCCCCTGGAAGGTGGCACGGGTCTTCTCGCGGTTGTTCCAGTAACAGGCCGCCGACGTCAGCCCCTTGATCTGCAGCTCACCCGGCTCGCCCGGCACCGTGACCTCGTTGCCGTCGTCGTCGATGAGGCGCACGGCGTAGCCCGGAACAGGCTTTCCGGTTGTGCCGTAGCGCACGTCCCCCGCGCGATTGGACAGAAAGATGTGCAGCATTTCGGTGGATCCGATGCCGTCGAGGATGTCGACGCCGAAGCGCTCGCTCCAGCGCTTGCCGACCCCCTCCGGCAACGCCTCCCCGGCTGACGTACAGGCGCGCAGGCGCATCTCGTCGCGGGTCGGACAGTCCGCGCTGGCGAGCATCGACGCATACAGCGTGGGAACACCGTAGAAAATGGTCGGGCGGTGCTTGCGCAGACGCTCGAACACCGCCGCCGGCGTCGGCCGCTCCGCCATCAGGACGGCAGTGGCCCCTGCCGCGAGCGGAAAGGTGAGCCCGTTGCCCAGCCCGTAGGCGAAGAACAGCTTGGCTGCGGAGAAGACGACATCGGTTTCGTTGATGCCAAGGATGGGACGTGCGTACAGCTCGGCAGTCTGAATCAGGCTGGAATGGATATGCACCGTGCCCTTGGGCGCGCCGGTGGAGCCGGACGAGTAGAGCCAGAAGCAGGCATCGTCGGCGAGCGTCGAGGCCGCTTCGAAATCGTCGCGGCCTTGTTCGAGCAGTACCGCGAGACTGTCCGGGCCGGGGTTCGCCGTACCCGCGACAATGATCCGCTCGAGCGTCGGCACCTTGCCCAGCAAAGGCTCGAACAAGGGCAGCAGTGCGGCCGACACGACTGCGATGCGTGCCCGACTGTCGGTGAGCATGTACTCGTAGTCGTTCGCGGTCAGCAGGGTATTGACTGCGATCGGCACGATCCCAGCCTTGATCGCACCGAGAAACACGGAGGGAAACTCGATCGTGTCATGCACGCACATCAGGATTCGATCTTCCTGACGCAGACCGGCGACAGTGCGCAATGCGCTGCCGCAACGATTCACCCGCCGTGCGAGCTCGTCGTAACTGTAGCTGCCGGCGTCGTCGATGTAGGCCAGCCTGGCACCACGGCCGGCGAGCAGGTTGCGGGCGATGAGATCATCGGCGGCGTTGTACTGGCGCGGGATCTCGATACTGGGCGGACTCGTGGCATGGTCCGCCACACTCAGGGTGGGCATTGTTTGTCTCCTCCGGTTTCTTGGTCGCGACGCAAGCCGCGCAACGACTCCTGCCTTGCTGCGGAATCCGCGCCCGCCGGTCTTGATGCCGGCAAGGGGCGCGATCTCCGGCTATCCGTTCGACGCTAGGCGCGGGTGAACTCGATCGCGCCTTCGGGCAGCAGGTAGAGCACATGGGCACGACCGTCGCTGACCGTCGGCCGATGCACGCTGCCGGGCCCGTAGACGAACCAGCCCGCACCATGGCCGTCGAACTTCGCTTCGCCCTCGAGCGGCATGATCATGTCGATCTCGCCCTTGGGGTGCGCATGCTGCGGGCCGACGACGTCGGCCATCTCGACCAGGTCAACGCTGTAACCATTCAGCTCGGGACAGGGCTTGATCACGCGCCCGTAGCGGATTCCGCCGTGTTCGCGTTCGCACATCCATCCGGCTGCAACCGCCTGGCGACAGGCCGCCGCAATCGCCTGGAAGTCCGGCCCGTCAGCCGGGAAGCGTTCATTGAGGAAGACGGCCAGTTGTGCATCAACCGGCTTGCCGGCAATCGCGGTCGTCACTTTCGCGATCAGGGACTGGAAGTTCTCGAGGGTCATCTACCGCTCTCCTTTAGGAATCGTGGATTCTTCAGGCGCCCAGCAGGGCTGCATCGGCTGCGCCCTCACTCAGGGCATCGAGCAGGGACGGACCGCCCTGCACGACATGACGCCGGTGGTACATCGCCAATGCGCGCAGCCCGCCGAGCTCCTCACCACCACCGGCGCGCCCTGGCCCGCCGTGAAGACAGGTGGGCATGACGTTACCGTGGCCGGTGTGCTGATTACCGATCACGCCGTCGACAACCATCACGCGGCCATGCAGATCGGCAATCGCGGGCACCAGTTCGCACAGGAATGCGGCATCGGCCGAATACACCGAAGCCACCAGCGAACCGCCGCCACGGCGGGCCATGTCAACAGCGTCCGCGATGTCGGCATAAGGCAGCACGGTCGCAACCGGGCCGAAGACCTCGACATCGTGTACATATTCCGCGTCCAGGCCCTTGTCGCAGAACAGCAAGGTGGGCTGGACAAAGGCGGAGACGGCGGGGTCGGCATCGACCGGCACGAAATCCGCGTTTCCGCCGTACACCACCGCTGCATCCATCTTGAGCTTCGCAAGCCCTTCGAGCGCCGCAGCCTGTTGCGCACGGCTGACGAGAGGCCCAACGCGCACGCCTTCGCTGCGCGGATTGCCTGCAATCATGCCGGCCAGCTTCGCAGCCACCGCATCGGCCAGCGCGGGAGCGGCGGCTTTCGGCGCCATGATGCGACGGATGGCGGTGCACTTCTGTCCGCTCTTGATGGTCAGCTCGCGCACGATCTCCTTGACCGCAAGATCGAACTCGGCGCAGCCAGGGACCGCATCCGGCCCCAGGATGGCCGAATTGACGCTGTCCGCTTCGACGTTGACACGCACCGAATGCGCCACGACGTTCGGGTGGTTGCGGATGCGCGCCGCCGTGTCCGCCGAACCGGTAAAGGACACCACGTCGCGTGCATCGACATGATCGAGCAGATCGCGCGCTGCGCCACAGACGATGCTGATCGCCCCCGGCGGCAGGATGCCGGCCGCGACCACATCCTCGACCATGCGCTGGGTGAGCCACGCGGTGGGTGTGGCGGGCTTGACCAGCACCGGCACACCGGACAGCAGCGCCGGAGCGGCTTTTTCCCACAGGCCCCAGGCGGGGAAGTTGAATGCGTTGATGAAGACTGCAACCCCACGCAACGGACTCAGGAAATGCTGGCCCTGGAAGACGTCGGTCCTGGCCAGCGCGACGCGCCCGCCTTCCTTCAGGTGGCGGGCAGCGCCCAGCGCCTTGCCGGCCCGTGCATATGTCTTGAGGGTGAAGATCGCGCCATCGACATCGAAGCCGGCGTCCGCCGCCGTCGACCCCGAATTGCGCAAGGAGATGTCAAAATAGGCTTCGCGATTCGCGCCCAGCACCTCTGCAATCCGGCCCAGCAGAGATGCCCGCTGCTCGTAGCTCATCGCCCTCAGCGCGCTCCCCCCCTGTTCGCGGGCAAACGCCAGCCCGGCTCCAAGGTCCAGCCCTTCGGACGACACCCGGACCAACTCTTCGCCACTTACAGGATCATGCAGGGGAAGACCCTCGCCTGCCCCCTGCAACCACTGCCCACCTAGATGATTGTTCAGTTTCACCACATCTCTCCCACTGATCTATATCGCAGCTCACATTACATGCAGTAAAGCGCATGCCCTGCGTCTGTCGCTGGATATAGAATACACGCAAGCAAAGCGAGGTCAAGCATTTTAATGCATGTTTTGCCTTCGCAATGACTGCTGCACTGCACTATAGAGCACAGATATGCACAGCCACCCGTTAGAAGTAGACGTATAAAGCCACAACAACTGCATAAAACTGCACTTTACCTCTTGACCTTCATTTTTAACTGCACTATTGTTCAACCACGCCGTGCAGTTTTCTGCACAAGGACACCAGACATGAACACCCAGACCGAAAACTCTCTCAAGGACATCGACGATCAGAAGACCGGCCACACCGACGAACGCGGCGATGGCGAGTTTCTGATGTCCCTTGGCAAGCGCGTTCGCGAGATCCGCGACCGCCGTGGCATGACGAGAAAGCTGGTGGCACGCGAGGCGGCCGTATCCGAGCGCCACCTTGCCCACCTGGAAGCGGGCGAAGGCAACGTTTCCATCGTGTTGTTGCGTCATATCAGCCGGGCGCTGGATGTATCGCTGATCGAGCTGCTCGCTCCCGAAGCGGAAGACACGGTGGAGCGACGCCTGATCCGCCGTTTTCTTGAGCGCCTGCCACAGCACCGGCTCGAAGAGGTGGTGTTTCGCCTGATGCGCGACTTCGGTCATGAGGAAGCGGTGCGGCGCAAGCGTGTTGCACTGATCGGATTGCGCGGCGCGGGCAAATCCACGCTGGGTAGCCGTCTGGCAGGCGAGATGGGCGTGCCCTTTATCGAACTCGATCGCGAGATCGAGCGCGAGACCGGCATGCCGTCGAGCGAACTGTTCGCGCTGTACGGGCAACCGGGTTATCGCCGCATCGAACATCGCACGCTGGAACGCCTGTTCCGCGAGCAGGAGAAAGGCGTGATCTCGGTCGGCGGCGGCGCTGTGTCGCAGCCCGAAACCTACGACCTGCTGCTGTCGAACTGCCTCACGGTGTGGGTGAAGGCGCAGCCGGAAGAACACATGGCCCGCGTCATGGCCCAGGGCGACCTGCGGCCGATGGCCGGAAACGACGAAGCAATGGAAGACCTCAAGCGCATTCTCGCTGCCCGCGAGGCGCTGTATGCAAAGGCGGACACCGTGGTCGACACCTCAGGTGAAACGGTGGACGAAAGTTTCATGAAGTTACGACAGCTCGTCATGAGCTGACCCCCCAGGAAGAGGAGACAGAAAAGTGGAAGCAGTCGCAAACAAGCAGCAAGCAGTGACCCCGGCCGAGGCCGTTCAGCCGGTGGATTACCGCACCGAGCCGTCCAGCTACAAGCACTGGACGCTGGACGTAAACGGAGACGTCGCCACGCTGACGCTGAATATCGACGAGGACGGTGGCATTCGCCCGGGCTACAAGCTCAAGCTCAACTCGTACGACCTCGGCGTGGATATCGAACTGCACGATGCACTGCAACGCATCCGCTTCGAGCACCCGACGGTGAAGAGCATCATCTTCACCTCGGGCAAGCCGAAGATTTTCTGCTCCGGCGCCAATATCTACATGCTTGGCGTGTCGAGCCACGCATGGAAGGTGAACTTCTGCAAATTCACCAACGAGACCCGCAACGGTCTCGAGGACGCCAGCCAGTACTCCGGCATCAAGTCCATTGCGGCCTGCAATGGCACCACTGCGGGCGGCGGCTACGAGCTGGCCCTGGCCTGTGACGAGATCGTGCTGATCGACGACCGCAATTCATCGGTGTCGCTCCCCGAAGTGCCGCTGCTGGGCGTGCTTCCCGGCACCGGCGGCCTGACCCGCGTCACCGACAAGCGCAAGGTCCGCCGCGATCACGCCGATATCTTCTGCACCATCTCTGAAGGCGTGCGCGGTCAGCGCGCCAAGGACTGGCGCCTGGTTGACGACGTGGTCAAGGCGCAGCAGTTCGGCGAACACGTCGCCACCCGCGCGTCCGAACTGGCCAAGGATTCGATTCGCCCGGCAAGCGCTACCGGTGTTGCGCTTCCCCGGCTGGAGCGCACGGTCGACGACAAGGGCTACCACTACGAATTCGTCGATGCCGCAATCGATGCCAAGGCCCGCACCGTGACCCTGACCGTGCGTGCGCCCGCTGCGGTGACGGCAACGAGCGCCGCCGAGATCGAGGCCCAGGGAGCGAACTGGTGGCCGCTGAAGATGGCGCGCGAACTCGACGACGCCATCCTGAATCTGCGCACCAACCACCTCGACATCGGATTGTGGCAGCTGCGCACCGAAGGTGACGCCCAGGTGGTGATGGACATCGACGCCACCATCGTCGGCAACCAGGACAACTGGTTCGTGCGTGAGACCCTGGGCATGTTGCGCCGCACGCTGGCCCGCATCGACGTCTCGTCGCGCAGCCTGTTCGCGCTCATCGAACCGGGCTCCTGCTTTGCCGGCACCCTGCTCGAGATCGCCCTCGCCGCCGACCGCAGCTACATGCTGGACACCACCGATGCACCCAACGCCATCGGCCTGACCGCGATGAACTTCGGCCCGCTGCCGATGGTGAATGGGCTGTCCCGCATCGCTGCCCGCTTCTACCAGGAAGAGGCGCCGATCGCCGCAGTGAAGGCGAAGGAAGGCAGCCAGATCACCGCTGCCGAGGCCTTCGAACTCGGCCTCGTGACGGCCATCCCGGACGATCTCGACTGGGCGGACGAAGTGCGCATCGCGATCGAAGAGCGCTCGGCCCTGTCGCCGGACGCACTGACCGGACTCGAAGCCAATCTGCGCTTCGGCATCACCGAAACCATGAATACCCGCATCTTCGGCCGCCTGTCGGCGTGGCAGAACTGGATCTTCATCCGTCCGAACGCAGTGGGCGGCACCGGCGCGCTGAAGCTGTTCGGCTCTGGCAAGAAGGCCCAGTTCGACTGGAACCGGGTGTAAGGCATCTGCCGGTCGCCTGTCGGCGACCGGCTCACCGAATCCCTCGTTCAGCCACGTGGCAAGCCGTCCCTCTGCCGTAGCAGTCGGCGCCTTGGCGTGGTTCAGGAGGTCCGTGGCAAGGCAGCGCGGGGGCGAAACTCGCCTGCCCATATTGAAATACCGGAGGAGTCCCGAGACATGATTAACTATAGCGATCGCATCCCGAACAACGTCAACCTGTCCGAAAACAAGACCCTGCAACGTGCCCTGGAGCACTGGCAGCCGGCCTTCCTGCAGTGGTGGGACGACATGGGTCCGGACAATTCGACCAACTACGATGTCTACCTGCGCACCGCGGTCAGTGTTGAGCCCACCGGCTGGGCACACTTCGACCACGTCAAGATGCCCGACTATCGCTGGGGCATCTTCCTGACCCCGCAGGAACAGGACAAGAAGATCACCTTCGGGGACCACAAGGGCGAGGACGTGTGGCAGGAAGTGCCGGGCGAGTACCGCTCCACCCTGCGCCGCATCATCGTCACCCAGGGCGACACCGAGCCGGCATCGGTCGAGCAGCAGCGCCACCTCGGGCTGACCGCGCCCTCCCTGTACGACCTGCGCAACCTGTTCCAGGTGAACGTCGAGGAAGGCCGCCACCTGTGGGCCATGGTCTACCTGCTGCACGCGCACTTCGGCCGTGACGGTCGCGAAGAAGGCGAAGCCCTGCTCGAGCGCCGTTCGGGCGACGAGGACAATCCGCGCATTCTCACGGCCTTCAACGAGAAGACACCGGACTGGCTCAGCTTCTTCATGTTCACCTTCATCACCGACCGTGACGGCAAGTACCAGCTTGCTTCGCTGGCCGAGTCCGCCTTCGACCCGCTGGCCCGCACCTGCAAGTTCATGCTCACCGAGGAAGCGCATCACCTCTTCGTCGGCGAATCCGGCATCGCCCGCATCATCCAGCGCACCTGCGAAGTGATGCAGCAACTCAAGACCGACGACAAGGACAAGCTGCGTGCCGCCGGCGTGATCGACCTGCCGACGCTGCAGAAGTACCTGAACTTCCACTTCAGCGTGACCAGCGACCTGTACGGCAACGAAGTTTCGTCGAACGCCGCGACCTACTACACCACGGGTCTGAAGGGACGCTTCGAGGAAGCCAAGATCGACGACGACCACAAGCTGATGAACAACGAGTACGAGGTCATGGACGTCGCCGGCGAGAGGATCACGAACCGCCACGTTGGCGCGCTGACTGCCCTGAACGAGCGCCTGCGCGACGACTGGATTGCCGATGTGCAGGCCGGCGTGGATCGCTGGAACCGTATCCCGGCCAAGTTCGGCTTCGACTTCCGCTTCACCCTGCCGCACAAGGGTTTCCACCGCGCCATCGGCATGTTCGCCGACGTGCATGTGAGCCCGGACGGCCGCCTGCTGTCGGAAGCGGAATGGACCCACAACCACCTGAAGTGGCTGCCGAGCGACGAGGACCGTCTGTACGTGCATTCGCTGATGGGCCGTGTGCTGGAGCCGGGCAAGTTCGCCGGCTGGATCGCACCGCCGGGACGCGGCATCAACAACCAGCCCGTCAACTTCGAGTACGTCCGCTTCAACTGAAAGGGCACGCACAAGCCTGTTGCGGAGCCCGAGCTCGCGACCGTGACGCTCGCCGCACCGGATGGGCGGCAGCGCCGCCCGTCACGAGCTCGGGCGCCTCGCAAGGGCTTCTGCGCCCCTTTACCGAAGAGCAATCGTCAAAAGCAAAAGCGCGGGGAAGGCTGTCCCTTCCCGCCCATCTGGAGAGAGACATGAACGCGCCAGCAGAGCACGCCAGCATCGCCCGGCAACACCTGATCGATCCGGAGATCTGCATTCGCTGCAACACCTGCGAGGAGATCTGTCCGATCAATGCGATTACCCACGACGCGCGCAACTACGTGGTCAAGTTCGAGGTATGCAACGGCTGCCTGGCCTGCATTTCGCCCTGTCCGACCGGCGCCATCGACTCGTGGCGCAATGTAGAAACCGAAGCATCGTATTCACTCGAGGATCAGTTGGGTTGGGACGTCCTGCCCGACACGCGCGAACTCGACAACTTCGACGCTAGCATGAGCACCGCCAGCGCCAACGAGACCCCGGCCGAAGTGCAGCAGATCACCGACGTCGCCACTTCGGGCCATGGCGGACCGGCGCTCGCGCCGTGGTCGGCCTCGCACCCCTACGTCAATCTGTATTCACCCGAAAATCCGGTGACGGCGACGGTGACCGGCAACTACCGCCTCACCGCCGAGGACGCCTCGAGCGACATCCACCACGTGGTGCTCGACTTCGGCGCCACCCCCTTTCCGGCGCTTGAAGGACAGTCGATCGGCATCATCCCGCCCGGCACCGACGACAGGGGCAAGCCGCACCTGCTGCGCATGTATTCGGTCGCAAGTCCGCGTGAGGGCGAGCGGCCACACCACAACAACCTTTCGCTGACGGTCAAGCGCGTCACCGAAGACCACGAAGGCAAGCCCGCAAAAGGCGTGGCATCCAATTACGTGTGCGACCTCAAGAAGGGCGACAAGGTGCAGGTCACCGGTCCCTACGGCTCGACCTTCCTGATGCCGAACAACCCCGGCTCGTCGATCATGATGATCTGCACCGGTACCGGCTCGGCTCCGATGCGAGCGATGACGGAACGACGCCGCCGCCGCATGGCACTCAAGGAAGGAGGCGATCTGCTGCTGTTCTTCGGCGCCCGCTCGCCCGGCGAACTGCCCTACTTCGGCCCCCTGCAGAAGCTGCCCAAGGACTTCATCGACATCAACTTCGCGTTCTCGCGCGTCCCCGGCGAACCGAAGATGTACGTACAGGACCGCGTCCGCGAGCGTGCAGACAAGGTGTTCAAGATGCTGACCGACGACAACGCCTACATCTACATCTGCGGCCTGAAAGGCATGGAAGCGGGCGTGCTTGAAGCCTTCCGCGACATCTGCCGGGCCAATGGCGCCGACTGGGAGGCCCTGCGCCCGCAGATTCTCGCCAAGGGCCGCTTCCACATCGAGACCTACTGATCCGGCGTGATCACTCTCCAGAGGGTTGTTTTCAACTCTCTTTTCCAGGGCGGGCGCGGCAACGCGCCCCCCTCTTTTCTTCCCCGAACCCCTGTCTGATACCACGATGACCGCCACCGTCTATCTCTGCGACGCCATCCGCACCCCGTTCGGCCGCTACGGCGGCATGCTCTCGTCCCTGCGCGCCGACGATCTCGCCGCGCTGCCGATCAAGGCCCTGATGGCCCGCAACCCCGGCGTCGACTGGGGCATGGTGGATGACGTCATCTACGGCTGCGCCAACCAGGCCGGCGAGGATAACCGCAACGTGGCGCGCATGGCCGCACTGCTGGCCGGCCTGCCCGTCGAGGTGCCCGGCAGCACCGTCAACCGCCTGTGCGGTTCCAGCCTTGATGCCATTGGCAGCGCCGCGCGCGCCATCGCTGCCGGCGAAGCTGAGCTGATGATCGCCGGCGGCGTCGAGAGCATGAGCCGCGCCCCCTTCGTCATGGGCAAGGCGGAGACGGCTTTCTCGCGCACGGCGAAGATCGAAGACACCACCATCGGCTGGCGCTTCGTCAATCCGCTGATGCAGGCCGCCCACGGGATCGACTCGATGCCGGAGACGGCCGAGAATGTCGCCACCGAGTTCGACATCAGCCGCGCCGACCAAGACGCTTTTGCGCTGCGCTCGCAGCAGCGCTGGGCGGCGGCGGCCGAACGCGGCTTCTTCGAGCGTGAGATCATCACTGTCGACATCCCGCGCAGGCGGGGCGACCCGATCCGCATGCGCACCGACGAACATCCACGTCCCGAAACCACGCTCGAAACGCTGGCCAGACTCAAGGGCGTCGTCCGCCCCGATGGCTCGGTCACGGCGGGAAATGCATCGGGTGTCAATGACGGCGCTGCGGCCGTGCTGCTAGCCTCCGAGGCGGCGGTGAAGCGTCACGGCCTGGCGCCGCGTGCGCGCATTCTTGGCTCGGCTGCGGCGGGCGTACCGCCCCGCATCATGGGCATCGGCCCCGCGCCCGCCACACTCAAGCTGCTCAACCGCCTCGGCATGAAGATCGACGCCTTCGACGTGATCGAGCTCAACGAAGCCTTCGCCGCCCAGGCACTGGCCGTCACCCGGCAACTCGGGCTTGCCGATGGCGCCGCGCAGGTAAACCCGAATGGCGGTGCCATCTCCATCGGCCATCCGCTCGGCGCCTCGGGCGCGCGGCTGGTCACCACGGCACTCAACCAGCTTGAAACCGGCGGTGGCCGTCATGGGCTGGCGACGATGTGCATCGGCGTCGGTCAGGGCATCGCACTCGCCATTGAACGCGTTTGAACCGGAACCCGCAGAAGAACAACCAGGAGACCAACGTGAGCCCCCTAGCCATCCAGATCATCAAGGACGAGCACCTTGCCATCAGCGCGGTGCTCTACACCCTGCGCTATCTCGTCAAGGGAATGCGCAAGGGGGCAAGACCCGACTTTGCGCTGCTCAAGGCCATCCTTGACTATATCGTGTCCTATCCCGATCGCTGGCATCACCCTAAGGAAGACAAGTACCTGTTTTCCGCGGTAAAACGTCGCACGCACGATGCCGACGCGCTGATTGCCAAGCTCGAACGCGAGCACCAGCTTGGCTACCCCATGGTGGAAGCGCTCAAGGTGCAGCTTCTCGCCTTCCAGCATGAGGACGATGGCGCGCAGGCGCGTTTCTTCGACGCGGCCGAGCGTTACGCCGAACTGGAATGGACGCACCTGCAAACCGAAGAGGAACAGCTCCTCCCCCTGGCCGAACGCGTTCTGACCGCGGCCGACTGGAAGGAGATTGATGCCGCGTTCGAGGAAAACGACAATCCGCTGTTCGGCATCAAGCCCAAGGAAGAAGCCGAAGCGCTGTACCAGAAGATTCTGAGCCTGGCGCCGGCCCCGATCGGTTTCGGGGGACACTCGCCAACCTGACCCGCGACTCATCGACGCCATGAACTACCCTGCACTCTTCAACCCGATCAAGCTCGGCCCCTTCGTGCTGCCCAACCGCATCATCATGGGCTCGATGCACACCAACCTTGAGGAAGCGGGCGCCGCCGGGGTGGCCGCGCTTGCCGCCTTCTATGGCGAACGCGCCCGTCTTGGCGTGTCGCTGATGGTGACCGGCGGCTACTCGCCCAATCTGGAAGGGCGGATGAAGGCCGGGCCCGGCTATCTGAACAGCAGAGCACAGCTTGCCGAGCACCGTCCGGTGACGGACGCGGTGCACGCAGCCGGAGGGCACCTGCTATTGCAGATCCTGCACAGCGGGCGCTACGGCATGCACGACGACATCGTCGCCCCATCCGCGATCCGTGCGCCGATCTCGCGCACGGTGCCACGCGAACTGTCCGACGCCGACATCCGGCGCACCATTGCCGACTACGCGCGCTGCGCCGAACTGGCAGTCGCCGCTGGCTACGATGGCGTGGAGATCATGGGCTCCGAGGGCTATCTGCTGTCGCAGTTTGCCGCCGGCTGCACGAACCACCGCGAGGACGACTGGGGTGGCGCACTGGAGAATCGCATCCGCTTTGCGGTAGAAGTGGTTCGCGCCGTGCGCGCGGCCCTTGGCCCCGAGCGCCTGCTGGTGTTTCGCCACTCGATTCTCGATCTCATCGATGGCGGGCTCGAATGGCACGAAACCGTCACCATGGCGCAGGCCATCGCTGCTGCGGGCGCCGACGTCCTGAGCACTGGCGTCGGCTGGCACGAGTCACCGGTACCGACGGTACAGCAGAGCGTGCCGCCCGCCTTGTTCACCGGGGCCGTCGGCCGCCTGCGACGCGAACTGAACATTCCAGTCGCCGCATCCAACCGCATCAACACGCCGGAAGCAGCCGAGAGCGTCCTCACCCGTGGTGACGCCGACCTCGTGGCACTGGCGCGCCCCTTCCTCGCCGATCCCGCCTTCGTACACAAGGCCCGAGGCGGGCGCGCCGACACCATCATCCCGTGCATCGCCTGCAACCAGGCCTGCCTCGATCACTATTTCACCGGTGCCACGGTGAGCTGCATGGTGAATCCGCGTGCGGGCCACGAGGACAGCCTCAGCACCGAAAGGGTGCAAAACCCGCGCAAGGTCGCCGTGGTCGGTGCCGGCCCCGCCGGGCTCGCTGCCGCCCTGGCCGCTGCGCAGAGCGGGCATCGCGTCACCCTGTTCGAAGCCGCCGACCAGGCGGGCGGGCAGTTCCGCCTTGCGGCCAGAGTACCCGGCAAGGAAGACTACGCCCGCGTGATCTCGGCCTATCTCGCCCTTTTTGCCGAAGCCGGCGGCGAGTTGCGCACCGGCTGCCGCGCAGATGCGGAAAGCCTCGCGGACGAGGGCTTCGAGTCGGTCATCCTCGCCTCCGGCATCCGCCCGCGCCAACCCGATATCCCCGGCATCGATCACCCCCGCGTGACCGGTTATGAAGCGTTGCTGAGCGGACGTGCCAAGGCCGGTCAGCAGGTGGCCATCATCGGCGCGGGTGGCATCGGTTTCGACGTGGCAGCCTGGCTGCTCGGACAACACCCGGCGTCGGGGCTCGAAGCCTATCTCGCGCGCTGGCGTCAGGGCGGCCAGGCGCCCGCCCCGAAACGCCGGATCTGGATGCTCAAGCGCAGCAAAGGCCCTTTCGGGAAGACGCTCGGCAAGACCACCGGCTGGGTACTGCGCCGCGAACTGGCCGAAACCGGCATTCATCAGCTCGATGATGTGGAATACGTGCGCATTGATGACGCGGGACTGCACTACCGCCGAGATGGCGAGGCAAGCTGCCTGAGGGTCGACACCATCGTCGTCTGTTCCGGTCAGGAAGCAGAGCAGGCGCTCGCAGCGGCGCTGACCGCCCGCGGCGTGCCCACCCGGCTCATCGGTGGCGCGGCGCGCGCGGGCGAACTGGACGCGACCCGTGCCTTCGCCGAAGGTCTGGCTGCAGGACGGGCAGTTTCGGCACAGGCTTGAGGTATCCCCCCGCTCAGACGCCCTCCTTGCGCAAGCCGATGCGCTGGCGCATCCCCGACAGCACGACCCCCGCGAGAATGAGTGCGAAGCCGCCGATGTGGAAGGCCTGCGGGATCTCGCCCAGCAGCGGCCAGGCGGCGAGCACAGCGTACATCGGCACCAGGTAGAGCGAGATGCTCGCACCTGCCGGGCCGCTCAGCGCGACCAGGCGGTCGTAGCACAGATAGGCACCCAGCCCCGGTACGACGGCCAGGAAGACAAGCGCGAAATAGATCTCCCAGCGCCCAAAATCAGGCGCCTGCAGGGCGACCGTTTCGAAGACGGCAAACGGCGCCAGCGCGACGATACCGCCGATCATCAATGCGCCAAGGCGCACCTCGGCGGGCAGTGCCGGCAGGGGGCGACGACGTGCCAGCACGGTGTAACCCGCCCAGCCGCATGCTGCCAGCACTACCCACAGATCGCCGCGGCCAAAGGAGAGGCTGCCCAGCGCCTCGATGTCGCCCCGCGAGAGGACGAGCAGGACGCCCCAGATCGCCAGCGACATGCCGACTGCGCGCTGGGTACCCACCGGCACACGCCACACGATGGCTTCGATCAGGGCGACCAGCGCCGGACAGGCGGAAATGATGAGCGCGACGTTGGTGGCACTGGTATGCACCGCGCCAATATATTGCGGGCCAACTGCGACGCCCATGCCGAGGGCGCCGAGCAGCAGTACCCGGGGCGCGTTGGCGATCAGCACCTGGCGCGAACGCCACAGCCGCGGCGCGATGAACGGCAGCAGGATTGCGAGCGCCAGGACCCAGCGGCCGAAGGCGAGGAAGACGGGAGGGATGCCGACGCTTTCCGCCCAGCGGGCGACCACCATATTGGCGGCGAACAGGGCCGGAGCGATGAGCATCAGCGGGAGCGCAGCGATCTGCGGACCGCCGGCGTAACCCGCGGCCGAGCGGGCAATGATTCCGGACATATGGTTTTCCTGAACGGGTCGTTCATCGGCCTGCCAAGCACAACGCTTCCCCATGGTTGGGAGAAGGCCAAGCCGCAGACCACCTGGACGCCTTGTGGGCGAAACCAGAGCGTACCGGTTCAGGAGAGGAATAATGTTTCTGCTTTTCGCGGTTCGGCACGAAAAGCAGAAACATCATTTCCAGAACAAGCCTGAATCAGAAACAATCGTCCTGATAGATATCGGAAAAACGGAATAATCCTGTCACTCGACCACAAACAGCCCCTTACTGACCGGAATCCGCTTGCTTCAAGCTTGACGCACCTTCCGGCGGTGTCGGGGTAGACAGGCGGACGCTACGGCCGGAGCAGGCGCCGCGTGAACAGGCGCAGATCGTCAAGCGCCGGGATGCTCGCCAGCAGGACCAGCACCAGTGCCAGCGGCACGGTGAGGGAATAGCCAAGATGCTTGAAGCCGAACGCACCGAAGAGCCCTCCCGCAAAAAAGGAGAGCGTCAGCAGCGACAGCAGCACGAGCCGGCCGCGATCGGCCCTGACCGGCGGGATTGCGTCCTGCTTGTGTCTGTTCCAGTACACCAGCTTGCCGAGCTCGATCCCGATATCGGTCACCATGCCGGTAACGTGAGTGGTCCGGATCACCGAGTTCGACATCTTGGTGATGACCGCGTTCTGCAGCCCCATGATGAAGCACAGCAACATGATGGTGATCGGCACGAAGAGGCCCTCAATCGCCGACAGGCGGACCCCGAGCAGCCCGAAACAAAGCAGCAGCACCGCCTCCAGCAACAGCGGCATGGCATAGACGCCGTGCAGTCGCTGCCGACGCGAGAAGTTGATCATGATCGCGGTACAGGCTGCCCCCGCGATGAACGAGAACAGGCCGGCCAGACCGGCCAGCACCAGATCGAAACGTCCGAGCGCGACATTGTCCGCCATCGACGACACGATCCCGGTCATGTGGGAGGTGTATTGCTGCACCGCAAGGAATGCACCTGCATTGGTGGCGCCGGCAACGAAGGCAAGTGTGATGCCGAGATGGCGGTTGCTCTTCGCAGACCTGTTGCGACCTGTAAGACGCCTCGAATAATTGATAGGCATTGAAACGATGTCCAGTTGTTCCCGATCGGACGCCTCACGGCATCCGCAGTCCTCGCACACAAGACGGAAGGCCTCTTTTATTCTCCCACCAAACCGCCCGCCCGGTAACGCACACATGCGCTTCGGCGCCAAATATCGCGGTTCGTGGTAGAACAGCAACTGATCCTGCTCAGAAGCCCTGCCCCGATGTCCAATACTGTGCCGCGCGTGCTGTCCGTCATTCCACCGATGACGCAGTTGAACACGCCCTACCCGTCCACCGCCTACCTCACCGGCTTCCTGCGTTCGCGCGGCGTTGATGCGGTGCAGGAAGACCTTGCGCTGGCGCTGGTGCTGCAGCTGTTCTCGCGTGAAGGCCTGAACGCGATCCGCACCCATGCCGAAGCACTGCCGGCACGGCGGCACAGCGAGAGCGTGGCGTGCTTCCTCGAACACTTCGAGCGCTACCGGGCAACCATCGAACCGACGCTGGCCTTTCTGCAGGGGCGCGACTCGACGCTCGCCCACCGCATCGGCAGCGGCGCGTTTCTGCCCGAAGGGCCGCGCTTCGACACGCTCGACGCCTATGTCGACCCGGATGGCGGCGACCCGCTGGGCTGGGCTTTCGGTGCGCTCGGCGTGCACGACCGCGCCCGCCACCTTGCCACGCTCTATCTCAATGATCTGGCCGACGTGCTGCGCGAGGCCGTCGATCCGCGCTTCGAGTTCGTCCGCTACGCCGAGTCGCTGGCCCTGAGCCAGCCCACCTTCGAGCCGCTGGCGCAGGCGCTGGCCGCAACGCCGAACCTGGTCGACGACACCCTGCACGCACTCACGCTCGACGCCCTGTCGCGCCACGCGCCGCAGGTGGTGCTGGTGTCGGTGCCCTTCCCGGGCGCGGTATATGCGGCCTTCCGCATCGCGCAGTCGGTCAAGGCGCACAACCCGGCCATCGTCACCGTGCTCGGCGGCGGCTATGTGAATACCGAACTGCGCGAACTGGGCGAGGCGCGGGTGTTCGACCATTTCGATTACGTCACCCTGGACGACGGCGAACGCCCACTGCTGGCCCTGCTCGACCACCTGCGCGGCAAGCGTTCGCAGCAGCGCCTGGTGCGCACCTTCGTGCGCGACGCCGACAGCGGCGCGGTGCGCTACATCAACCTGGTCGAGCCCGACGTGCCCTTTGCCGAAGTCGGCACGCCGACCTGGGACGGGCTGCCGCTCAACCGTTACCTGTCGCTGCTCGACATGCTCAACCCGATGCACAGGCTGTGGTCGGACGGGCGCTGGAACAAGCTCACCGTGGCTCACGGCTGCTACTGGAAAAAGTGCAGCTTCTGCGACGTCAGCCTGGACTACATCTCGCGCTACGACGGTGCGTCGGCACAGACCCTGGTCGACCGCATCGAAGCCATCATCGCCGAGACCGGCCAGACCGGATTCCACTTCGTCGATGAAGCCGCGCCCCCCAAGGCCTTGCGCGCGCTCGCCGAAGAGCTGTTGCGGCGTGGCGTATCGATCTCGTGGTGGGGCAATATCCGCTTCGAGAAATCCTTCACCCCCGAGCTGTGCCAGCTGCTGGCCGACAGCGGCTGCATCGCGATTTCAGGCGGGCTGGAAGTGGCCTCAGACCGCCTGCTCACGCTGATGAAGAAAGGCGTGTCGGTCGATCAGGTAGCGCGCGTCACCCACGCCTTCGCCGAGGCCGGTGTGCTGGTCCATGCCTACCTGATGTACGGCTTTCCGACGCAGACGGTGCACGACACCGTGGATGCGCTCGAATACGTGCGCCAGCTGTTCGAGGCGGGCTGCATCCAGTCCGGCTTTTTCCACCGCTTCGCCTGTACCGTGCATTCGCCTGTGGGCATGAACCCGGCGGAGTACGGCGTGCGCCTCGAGCCGCTGCCGCCAGGCAACTTTGCCAGGAACGACATCGGCTTCATCGACCCCACCGGCGTGGACCACGATGCGCTGGGCAAGGCGCTGAACAAGGCGCTGTACAACTACATGCACGGCATCGGGCTGGATACCGGGGTACGCCAGTGGTTTGACGACAAGGTGCCCAAACCTCGCGTGCCACGCAACTTCATCGAACAGGCGCTGCAGCATCGCTGAACGCAACCTGAAAAGCGGGCTCATAGCCTGCTGTAATGAATTCGCGCCCAGCGGCGACCAAGCCCAATGACTCGACCCCTGAAAACTTCATGACCCAGGCTGCAAATCACCTCGCCCTTGCCGGCGGCGGACATGCACATCTGTCGGTGCTGGAGATGCTTGCGCAACGCAGGCCCGCCAGCCTCGAGTGCACGCTGATCACACCCTCTCCCTTCCAGAACTATTCCGGCATGCTGCCGGGCTGGATGGCCGGGCATTACACCCTGGACGAGTGCCGCATCGACCTGCGCCCGCTGGCGGAAGCCGCCGGGGTGCGACTGGTCACCGGACGCGTCACCGGCATGGACGCAGATCACCACCGCCTGCATCTCTGCGATGGCAGCACGATGGACTACAGCCTGCTCTCGCTCGACGTCGGCAGCGAAACCGACACCTCGGATCTCGCCGAGCTGGGCGAGCGCCTGCTCCCGGTGAAGCCGCTGGATGATTTCTTCGTGCAGTGGCCGCGCGTCATGGCCGCGGCATTGAAGACACCGGACTTCCGCCTGTGCGTGATCGGAGGCGGCGCAGCCGGGGTGGAAATTGCGCTGGCGGCAAGCCACGGATTACGCATGACCGGCAGCGCAGCACGGATCGACCTGGTTGCCTCGGAGACAGGTCTGCTTCCCGGCCATGCGCCGGGCGTGGTCAAGCGCGCACGCCGAAGCCTCGTCGCGTCGGGTATCGAGATCCACCACGCACGGGCTGCGGCGAGCGAAACCGGCCTGATGCTTGCCGACGGCACACTGCTGCCGGCAGACAAGGTGATCGCCACGACCGGCGCGCGGCCGCTGGGCTGGCTCGCGCACGCCGGCCTCCAGCTTGACGCACGCGGCTATGTTCTTGTCGACGCGCATCATCGCAGCCTGTCCCACGCCAATGTGTTTGCCGCCGGCGACACCTGCGCACGCACGGATGTACGCATGGCGCGCTCTGGTGTGCACGCGGTGCACGCTGGCCCGGTGCTCGCCCACAACTTGCTGGCAACGATCGAAGACACCGAACTCCACACCTATCAGCCGCGCCGCCGCTCGCTGTATCTGCTGGCCACCGGGCCTCGCCATGCAATCGCGTCCTGGGGCAGCTGGTCGGCCGAAGGTGCCTGGGTGTGGCGCTGGAAGGATCGCATCGACCGCCGCTTCATGCATCGCTTCGCCCTGTCCGGGCGTGACAACAGTGCCGCAATGCCGGCCAGCGCCGAGCACAAGGCCTGAACTTTCACCCATTCCTCCCGAACGATAGACCCGACATGTCCGAAGTCCTCCGCCTCGCCTTCTCACCCGCGATCGTGCGCAACGCGCTGCGCGTCGCCCTCGTTGTGGGCACCATCCTGAACCTGATCAATCAGGGCGGCCCCCTCATCACCGGAGAGCAGGTCTCCTGGTTCCATGTCGTCCTGAACTACTTCGTGCCCTACTGCGTATCGAGCTACAGCGCCGCAAGCAATGAACGCGCGCGCACGGGCACCGGCCAGTCCCCCAGGAAAACGGATCAAAGGGGTCAGAGTCGTTTGAAAAATTAATTTCAAACGACTCTGACCCCTTTGATCTTTGATCCGCTCCGTAAGGATTTGCCCGGCTCGCGCGACCAAACGCAAACGATCCGTTTGTGGAGCCCCTCATGCAGCATCCCGCCTCGACCTGGCCGCGCACGTGCGCCCTGCTTGCCGACAATCCGCTACATCGCGCCGGAGCGACGGCCACCTCGCAGAGGGGCGGCGCATGAGCAGCATGACCGAACTTCAGGGCGTCTTCTTCTGGTCCTTCCTGGT
>JALNWS010000023.1 GCA_023230755.1 Azoarcus sp. | reverse complement strand
GGGCGCTGTCGGCGCCCTCCTGCTTGCCGCAGTGCGCAAACGCCTTGACCTGCCGACACTGAAGCAGGCGCTCGAGTCGACAACCCGCCTGTCGTGCTTCGTGCTCTTCATCCTGATCGGCTCCACGATTTTCAGCTTTACCTTTACCGCGGTTGACGGCCAGCACTGGGTCGAGCACCTGTTCGACAAGCTGCCTGGCGGGCAGATCGGTTTCCTGATCTTTGTGAACATGATC
Source organism: Azoarcus sp. (assembly GCA_023230755.1). Lineage (GTDB taxonomy): Bacteria > Pseudomonadota > Gammaproteobacteria > Burkholderiales > Rhodocyclaceae > Parazoarcus. Next base: position 31,466 of record JALNWS010000023.1, on the reverse strand, counting down.
ATCTTCGGTCTTGGCTTCTTCCTCGACTTCTTCGAGATCGCCTTCATCCTGCTGCCCTTGCTGGCCCCGGTCGCAGACAAGCTCGGTGTCGACCTGATCTGGTTTGGCGTGATGATTGCAATCAACATGCAGACGTCCTTCCTGACGCCACCATTCGGCTTCGCGCTGTTCTATCTGCGCAGCGTCGCCCCGGTCAGCGCGTTCCTCGACAGGGTGACCGGAAAACGAATAGAACCGGTGAAGACCACCCAGATCTATCGCGGCTCGATACCATTTGTGCTGATCCAGATCTTCGTGCTGGCCTTGATCATCATCTTCCCGCAACTTGTCACCGGAAACCTCGATGCCGCAGTGAAGGTGGATCTGAACACCATCGAGATCGAAGCACCCACGTCGGGTGGGGGCTGGGGCGCACCTGCGGACTCACCAAGCGGATGGTAAGATCGGGCGCATGGAAAAACCGCTCACCCGCCTGTGCATTGTCCGGCACGGCGAAACCACCTGGAACGCCGAAAGGCGTCTCCAGGGACATCTCGACATTGAGCTGAACGAGAACGGCATCGCCCAGGCGCAGGCAACGGGCCAAGCCCTTGCGGGGCAGCGATTCGCAGCCGCCTACAGCAGCGACCTGCAGCGTGCTCGACGCACCGCTGCCTGCATCTGGCCCGACACCGAGCGCACCATCAACGCCCACCCCGGCCTGCGGGAACGCCATTACGGTCATTTTCAGGGGCTGACGTATGAGGAAGCGCAGGCTCGCTTCCCGGAAGACTACGCCCGCTTCCTGCGCCGTGATGCCGGCTTCACCTTTTCAGAAGGCGGCGAAAGCCTGACCGCGTTCGCCGCGCGCATTGCCCAAACCCTGACTGAAATCGTCGAGCGTCATCCGGGTGAGCAAGTTCTGATCGTCACCCATGGTGGCGTGCTCGACATCATTCACCGCCTGAGCACCGGCAAGTCGCTGGACGCACCACGTGACTTCAGCATTCCGAATGCTGCTCTGAACTGGATTTCCCACCACGCCGGTCAGTGGCAATTGATCAGCTGGGGCGATCAGTCTCACCTTGGCCGCGCGCTCGACGAACTCTCAAACGCCTGAATCCGGATCTTTGGCGGGCGAACATGTTGCGCCGCACGCGGCTCGACATACGTCCCCGCTGCGCGTGTTAATATCCGCCTTTATCACAACCCTGCCGAGTCCGCTCCATGTTTTCTTCCCAAGATACCCTCGCCAAGGTCGATCCCGAGCTGTGGGCCGCCGTGCAGGCGGAAAACCGCCGCCAGGAAGACCACATCGAATTGATTGCGTCCGAGAATTACGTCTCGCACGCAGTCATGGAAGCCCAAGGCTCACAGCTGACCAACAAGTATGCTGAAGGCTATCCGGGCAAGCGTTACTACGGCGGTTGCGAATATGTAGACGTGGCAGAGCGACTCGCCATCGAACGCCTGAAGAAGCTCTTCGGTGCCGATGCGGCCAACGTTCAGCCCAACTCTGGCTCGCAGGCAAACCAGGCCGTGCTGCTGGCCTTCGCCAAGCCCGGCGACACCATCATGGGCATGAGCCTGGCCGAAGGCGGCCACCTCACCCACGGCATGCCGCTGAACATGTCGGGCAAGTGGTTCAACGTCGTGGCCTACGGCTTGAACGAGAAGGAAGAAATCGACTACGACAAGATGGAAGCGCTGGCCCGCGAACACAAGCCGCGCATCCTCATCGCCGGCGCGTCGGCCTACTCGCTGCGCATCGATTTCGAACGCTTCGCCAAGGTTGCGAAGGAAATCGGCGCGATCTTCTGGGTCGACATGGCGCACTACGCCGGCCTCGTCGCCGCCGGCTACTACCCGAACCCGGTTCCCCACGCGGATGTGGTTACTTCGACCACCCACAAGACACTGCGCGGCCCGCGCGGCGGCATCATCCTGATGAAGGCCGAGCACGAAAAGGCGATCAACTCCGCCATTTTCCCCGGCCTGCAGGGTGGCCCGCTGATGCACGTCATCGCCGGCAAGGCGGTCGCCTTCAAGGAAGCAGCGTCGCCCGAGTTCCGCAATTATCAGGAACAGGTGATCGCTAACGCCCGTGTAATGGCGCGCGTACTCGGCGAGGAACGCGGGCTGCGCATCGTGTCTGGCCGCACCGAAAGCCATGTTTTCCTGGTCGACCTGCGCTCGATGAAGATCACCGGAAAAGCGGCCGAAGCCGTGCTCGGCAGCGCACACATCACGGTCAACAAGAACTCGATCCCGAATGACCCGGAGAAGCCCTTCGTGACCTCCGGCATCCGTATCGGCTCGCCAGCCATGACGACCCGTGGCTTTACCGAGATCGAAGCAGAACAGATTGCCCACCTGATCGCCGACGTGCTCGCCGCGCCGGAAGATACGGCGGTGATCGACAGCGTACGCAGCAAGGTGTCGGCGCTGTGTGCGAAGTTCCCGGTCTACGGCAAGTAAGCATTTGACGCGCGAGCGGCCCGCTGCATCTTTCAGAGCGGGTCGCCGTAGCGAACTGCCTGCGCCCACGCAATGAAATGCCCCTTCTGCAGCGACCCTAACACTCAGGTCACCGACACGCGCGAGAACGACGACGGCGACGTCGTGCGCCGCCGTAGACGCTGCATGCACTGCGACAAGCGCTTTACGACCTATGAGCGCATCGACCTCAAGATGCCGCATATCGTCAAACGCAACGGCAGCCGCACCGATTTCGATCACGCGAAGCTCTCCGGCAGCATGAAACTCTCGCTGCGCAAGCGCCCGGTCACCACCGAAGCGCTCGAGGCCGCGGTCGACCGTATCGAGGCACGCTTGCTGTCGCTGGGCGAGAACGAAGTGGCCAGCGAAAAGATTGGCGAACTGGTAATGAAAGAGCTCAAGAAGCTCGACAAGGTGGCCTACATCCGCTTCGCATCCGTGTACCGCAACTTTGCCGACGTGGATGAGTTTTCCGAAGTCATTCGCGAAGTGCAGCCACGCGCCAAACGCACGCGGGGCAGCGTAACGCCTGCGGACCCCGAGAATGACCTTTTCGGCAACTGATCATGCCGCAATGGCACGGGCCCTTGCCATTGCAGCCAACGGCCTTGAAAGCACTACCCCCAACCCGCGGGTAGGCTGCGTGATCGTGCGTGACGGCATGACCGTGGGCGAAGGCTGGCACCGTCGGGCCGGCGAGCCTCACGCCGAAGTAATCGCACTGCAACACGCCGGCGATCGCGCCCGTGGCGCAACGGCCTATGTCACCCTTGAACCCTGCTCCCACTTCGGACGCACACCTCCGTGCGCGGACGCGCTTATCGCCGCCGGCGTATCCCGTGTCGTCGCGGCAATGGAAGACCCGAACCCCCTGGTGGGCGGTCGCGGTCTGGAACGCCTGCGGGCAAGCGGCATACAGACCGCACACGGACTGCTCGAAACCGAGGCGCGAGAGCTCAACATTGGCTTCATCTCGCGCATGAGCCGCGGCCGCCCATGGTTGCGCCTCAAGGCGGCCAGCAGCCTCGACGGCAAGACCGCACTCAACAACGGCGTCAGTCAGTGGATCACCGGAGCGGCGGCCCGTGCCGATGGTCACCGCTGGCGTGCCCGTGCGTGCGCGATCCTGACCGGTATAGGCACAGTCAAGGCGGACGATCCGCAACTGACAGTGCGTGCCGTTCCGTGCGAGCGCCAGCCGCTGCGCGTCGTCATTGATGCCCGGCTCGACATCCTGCCCTCTGCACGCATCCTGCAGGGTGATCCAATCGTGATTGCGACCGCCAGCGAAGACCCGGAAAAGCATGCGCAGCTGACGGGCGCCGGCCACCGTCTGCTGGTTCTCCCAAACGAGGGTGGCAAGGTCGACCTGCCCGCACTGATGAGCGAACTCGGCACGCTCGGTCTTAACGAAGTGCACGCGGAAGCCGGACTGAAACTCAACGGCTCGCTACTGCGCGAAGGCTGCGTGGATGAGCTCCTCCTCTATCTGGCGCCGATGTTGATTGGCGACGCGGCACAAGGCCTGTTCAATCTGGCCGCACTGACCCGACTGGATGAGGCAGTAAGCCTGGACATCCGGGATCTGCGCCAGATCGGCAGCGACCTGCGCCTGATCGCCCGCCCCCGGCGCTCGACCTAGACCCGCCGCGTTCCGCACACGGTACAGCCGGGATCGCGGCCCAGCGCCACGCTGCGCCACTCCATTCCGAGCCCGTCGAGCAGCAGCAGGCGTCCATCGAGCGAGGTCCCGCACCCTGCGATCAGCTTGAGCGCCTCGGCCGCTTGCGTCGAACCGATGATACCGACGAGGGGGGCGAACACCCCCATGACGGCGCAACGAACCTCTTCGAGCGATTCCCCTTCCGGGAACAGGCAGTGATAGCAGGCACTCCCGTCATTACGCAGATCGAACACCGAAACCTGACCATCGAAGCGGATTGCCGCGCCCGACACCAGAGGCTTGCGATGCTTGACGCAGGCCCGATTCACCGCATGACGGGTTGCGAAGTTGTCGCAACAGTCGAGCACGACATCGGCCAAGGCAACTTGCGCGTCGAGCGCATCGCCCTCGAGCCGGACCGGCAGGATCTCTACCTGGGCGAAGGGATTGAGCCGGTGCAGCGTATCGCGTCCGGACTCGACCTTGAGCCGCCCCACGCCTTCTGCGCTATGCAGGATCTGGCGCTGCAGGTTGGTCAGATCCACGGTATCGCCATCGGCCAGCACGAGGGTGCCGACACCCGCGGCAGCAAGATACATCGCCGCCGGCGACCCCAGACCACCCGCCCCGATCACGAGGACGCGTGCCCCCAGAATGGCCTCCTGACCTTCGACACCGATTTCTGGCAGCAGGATGTGCCGGCTGTAGCGCAGTAGCTGATCGTCATTCATGGATGAGCACACAATAAAAAAGGGCCGCACATGGCAGCCCGCAGGATAGAGCAGAAAGCGCCACTACTTGTATTCGCGCAAGTCGGGGGGCGTTTCATCGTGATCACCATGTGGATGCTGATCCCAGGCCTGAATGTAGACCTCGTTGGATTTTTTCAGCAGACGTTCCGGTGATACCAGGTTGTGGCGCTGGGTTTCTTCACAGAAATAGACCAGCGCCCGCACAAGCTTCGAGTACAGCGTGTTGTCCAGCGTAAATCCAGCTTCACGCAAAGCCTCCTCGAGCGACTCAAGGCTGTAGTCGAGGACGGAATAGCGCACAACCAGCGCATATTCTCCCACGCCCACCTCAACTTCCAGCCCCTTCAACATGCTCAGCGCCCGAAGCGCCTGCTGGACCTGGCCTGGCGGCATTTTCTTGAACCGCAATTCACGGTGCTTATCCATCCCCGAACCGGCAACGGGATGATCGTGACGCCTGCCGGCAAGCTTGTAGGCGGTTTCACGTCGCATCACAACCCTCCCTGTCTCATGGATTATTTTTTATTCTGGACGATCTGGAGGCCCTTGAGAAGGTTGATCGCCTGGCCAAGCTGATAGTCGTCCTTGCCGGCCTGCTCGAAACGCGCCGCCTGAGCGGCCTCGTCCTCGGCAGCACCCTGCGCACTCTGGGCTTCAGCCGCCTTGCGCTCGGCCTCAGGATCGCGATCATTGCCAAGGTGTCCGTCGAGATCCGCTTCGCGAACGCGCTTGACAGAGCCGTTTGCCGACTCTTCTACAACGATATCCGGCTCGATTCCCTTGGCCTGGATAGAGCGGCCACTGGGCGTGTAATAACGCGCCGTGGTGAGCTTGATCGCCGTCGTGTTGTTCAGCGGCAGGATGGTCTGCACCGAACCCTTGCCAAAACTCTGGGTCCCCATGATCACGGCACGTTTGTGATCCTGCAGCGCCCCCGCAACGATCTCCGACGCCGAGGCCGAGCCTCCATTGACCAGCACCACCATCGGCACGTCGCGCGCCCACTTCGGCAGCGCACGCAGGAAATCATCCCGCGAGCCGCGAAGGTAGTCGTCGCTCGTTGCGCGGAACTCCCGCTTTGCGTCCTCGGTACGTCCATCGGTCGACACCACCAGGGTGTTGACCGGGAGGAAGGCCGCAGCCACGCCGACCGCGCCGTGCAGCAGACCACCCGGGTCATTGCGCAGATCGAGTACCAAGCCCTTGAGTTCGCCGTCCTTGGCCAGCTTCTGCAGGTGCGTCACGACCGAGCTTGCGGTGTTCTCCTGGAACTGGGCAACGCGCAGGTAACCATAGCCCGGTTCGACCACCTTCGACTTCACGCTCTGAACCTTGATCACTTCACGTGTAAGCGTGATGATGACCGGCCGCGCCTCGCCCTTGCGCATGATGGTCAGGGTGATGTCGCTCTTTGGCTTGCCCCGCATGCGCTTGACCGCATCGTTAAGGCTCATGCCCTTCACCGGCGTATCGTCAAGCTTGACGATAAGGTCACCGGCCTTGACCCCTGCGCGGTAGGCAGGCGTGTCCTCGATCGGAGACACCACCTTGACGAAGCCGTCTTCCATCCCGACTTCGATACCCAGCCCACCAAACTCGCCCTGGGTGCCGACCTGCAGATCCTTGAACGCCTCCGCGTCAAGGTAGGCCGAATGCGGATCGAGCCCACTCAACATTCCGCTGATCGCATGTGTGATCAGCTTCTTGTCATCGACCGGCTCGACATAGCCTTGCTTGATGGCATTGAAGACATCGGCGAACGCACGCAGTTCTTCGACAGGAAGCGGCGCCGGCACCGTCTTGTCGGCATTGGCGGAGAAGTTCAGGCTGATCATCACGCCGGCGACGACACCGGTCATGATGAGCCCGAATTGTTTCAACTTGCTGCTGGGCATGAGCACTCCATCGGGGAATATGCCAGCGCGGCCCTTCGGCCGCGCCTGAATCGGAATCTAGTTAAGTCTCACCCACTGCAGGGGATCAAGTGCCCGTCCCTGATGACGGACTTCGAAGTATAAACCCGATTCCGGGCCACCTCCGCTCACCCCCACACTGGCGATCGCATCACCACCGGCAACGTTGTCACCCACAACTTTGAGCAATACGTCGTTGTTGCCATAAACGGAAAGATAATCTCCTCCGTGGTCAAGAATCAGCAGGTTTCCATAACCACGCAACCAATCCGAAAACACCACCTCGCCGTCCGCCACTGCGCGCACTTCGACGCCGCTGGCCGCACGGATGAACACCCCCTTCCAGGTCGTTCCACCCTCAGCCCTTTGAGCACCAAAGCGCCCGATGAGTTCTCCACGAACCGGAAAACGCAGTTTCCCCCGCAACTGCCCGAAACTGACGCCGGTCGGCGTTGGTCCCGCTGACTTGCGGACCTCGCCGACGATCGGTTCGGAATGGCGCGGAGACGGCGAGCTTGAGCGCGATGATGGTCGATCTGATGACGACGCAGCCTGTTGCTGCGCGGCGGCTGCCGCTGCCGCCGCTGCCGCACGGCGGGCCTCGGCCGCGCGTGCGGCCGCCTGTCGTGCAGCGACCTCGCGCGCCCGCTGCGCCAGGGTTTCAATCAGTCGCGACAGACGCTGCTCGTCAGCCTTGAGCGCACTGACCTCCTTGCGCTGCGACGTGAGCTGACTTGCAATCTCGGCAAGCGCATCGCGTCGTTTCTCATGCACGGCTTTGAGAGATGCCTGTTGCTCACGTTGCTCGACTTCAAGCTGCGTCAGGCGGTCGCGACGGGATGTGATCTCGACCGCACGCTCGGCCTTGTTTTTCAGGTCGCGGCGCAAGCCATCGATCAGTTCAAGGCGCGCACGGCCGAGATACTCAAGATAGTGCGCATCGCGCGCCAACTGATTGGGATCGCGCGCCGACAGCAGCGGCGCGACCCCGTCGGCAGCGCCGAACATGTAGTGACGCCGCAGCCACTCCGCAAGCTCACCCTGACGCGCACCGATGCGTTCTTCGACCTCGCGCTGTTCAGCCTCAAGCAACGCAAGCTTCTTCTCGGCGGAAGTGCGTTCCGCGGCAAGGCGACGGACATCACGCTCAGCCTTCGACACCGCGCGTTCCGCGTCAGCCAGGGCCGAGGCCGCACCTGAGCGGGTGGCCTCGGTCTGGGCCATGTCTTTCTGCAAATCGCGGATCCGCTGTTTGAGGTCATCCAGATCGGAACGCTTCTCCTTGATCTCGACCGTCGCCTGTGCAAGCACGCTCCCGGGCAGGAGCATGCCTGCCAGCATCAGCATCAGAACGCCCCGCAGGACGGCTGCACGACCACAAGCATTTGTCACGTGAAGCGTTCAGCCCTTTGCCTTGCCCTGCCCGGCGACCGCAGCCTGGGCAGCACGGATGGTGTCCTCGTCGGCAAGGTAGTAGCTCTTGACCGGCTTCAGATTGACATCGAGCTCATACACCAGCGGCTGCGCCGTCGGGATATTGAGGCCGACGATGTCCGCGTCGGAGATTTCGTCGAGATACTTGATCAGTGCACGCAGGCTGTTGCCGTGCGCTGCGATCAGGATCCGGCGTCCGGCCAGGATCTGCGGCACGATCACGGTTTCCCAGTACGGAACTACTCGGGCCACGGTATCTTTCAGGCATTCGGTGCGCGGAAAGCGCGCACGCGGCAGGGACGCGTAACGCGGGTCATCGTAGTTCAGACGAGGATCACCCTCTTCCAGCGGTGCCGGCGGCGTGTCGTAGGACCGCCGCCATACCAGCACCTGCTCGTCGCCATACTGGGCTGCGGTCTCGGCCTTGTTCAACCCTTGCAGTGCGCCGTAGTGACGCTCGTTCAAGCGCCATGAATGCTCGACCGGCAGCCACAGCGAGCCAAGCTCCTCAAGCACGATGTTGAGCGTCTTGTTGGCGCGTTTGAGCACGGAAGTAAATGCGAGATCGAAAGCGTATCCTTCATCTTTCAGCAGCTGGCCCGCAACGCGTGCTTCGCTCACCCCCTGTTCGGTGAGATCGACATCGGTCCACCCGGTAAAGCGGTTTTCCTTGTTCCAGGTTGATTCACCATGTCGAAGCAGAACGATTTTGTACATAGAAAGTCGGTGTCCGGTAAGGGTTGAAAACTGCAATACAGATACACTGCCGGCGCGACACAGAGATGGCGCGCTAGACAACAACGCGCTATTTTATACTATTGATTTTGCCCATCCGGCCCTCACGTGATTAATCAAGACATCTTCGAGCTGATCGACAAGCATGAACACATCGAAATGGCTGCCCGAGCGCTGAAAGCGATCGCACATCCCTTGCGGCTCAAGATTCTGTGCATCCTGGGTAGCGAAGAGGTGTGCGTGCAGGATATCGTCGAAGCGGTGGGCACTTCCCAGAGCAACATTTCGCAGCACCTCGCCATCCTGCGCGACAAGGGTGTGCTGCAAACCCGCAAGGACGCCAATCGCGTCTATTACCGCGTGGGCGACCAGCGCACACTGCAGTTGATCGTGCTCATGCGCGAAGTCTTCTGTGGCGTCGCCCCCACGCAACCCAGCAAGTAACAACTCCGGAGCAACGATTTCGTGGAATTCCTGCAACAAAACCTGGCTTGGGCCGCACTTGCAGCCGTCTCTGGCGGCTGGCTACTGTTCGATTTCGTTCGCAACCAGGGCAACAAGACCCTGGTCAGCCCGACCGAAGCAACGATGCTGATCAACCGCGAAGACGCCATCGTCGTAGACGTTCGCGATCAGGGTGAATACGCCAAGGGGCACATCCCGAATGCGCGTCACCTCCCCCAGGCAGAATTCGCCCGTCGCGCCGCCGAACTCGACAAGTTCAAGAGCCGTCCGATCATTCTGTGCTGCGCCACCGGCGCACGCTCCGGGTCAGCCCTCGCGACGTTGAAGAAGGCCGGCTTCGAAAAGCTCTACAACCTGCGCGGCGGTCTCATCGAATGGGAAAAGGCCGGCCAGCCCGTAAGCAAGAAGAGGAAGTAAGCATGCACCCCGAAGTCCGCATCTATACCAGCAGCTATTGCCCCTTCTGCGCCCGCGCCGAACAGTTGCTGCTCGCACGCGGCGTGACCGACATGATCAAGTTCAACGTGGATGGCGATCCAGCCAAACGTGCCGAGATGATGGAGATCACCGGGCGACGCACGGTTCCGCAAATCTTCATTGGCGACTACCATGTCGGCGGCTGCGACGATCTTTACGCGCTAGATCAGGCGGGATCGCTGGTACCCATGCTCGATGGCAGCACAACCTGACCCATTAAATTCCAACCGAATCAGGCAACTTACATGACCGAAAACGCGCAACCCGTCTTCTCCATCGAAAAAGTCTACGTCAAGGACCTCTCTGTCGAGGTGCCCAACGCACCGCAGATCTACCTGGAGCGCGACACTCCGCAGATCAGTGTTCAACTGCGCACCGATGGCAATGCCGTTGATGAAGGACTGTACGAAGTCGTGCTGACGGTGACCGTTGCTGCCAAGCTCGGCGAAGACCGCTCGGTATTCCTGGTCGAGGTCGCTCAGGCCGGTGTGTTCCAGATCCGCAACATCCCCGAAGGTGACCTCGAGCCCGTCATGATGATCGGCTGCCCGAACATCCTCTTCCCGTACGCTCGCGAAGCGGTCTCCGACGCGGTCACCCGTGCCGGCTTCCAGCCCGTGCTGCTGGCGCCGGTCAACTTCGAGGCACTGTACCAGTCACGCCAGCAGCAACAGGCTCCGGCTGGCGAAGTTCCGGTTCAGTAAGCCGCCGCAGATGCGCTCCCGCTCCCGCTCCCTCAAACTCGCGCTCGCCCTTGCCCTGACGTTGGCGAGCACCGCCAGCTTCGCCATCGAATTCCGCTCGGTTGCAGCACCGTCGATTCTTTACGACACGCCATCGGAAAAGGGCAGGAAACTCGCGATCATTCTCGCCGGCACACCGGTTGAAATGGTCGTGTCGCTCGACAAGTGGGTCAAGGTGCGCGATCCGGCCGGCGGTCTGTCATGGATAGACCGCCGTGCGCTTGCCGACAAGCGCACGATCATCGTAAAAGTTGCACAAACCTCCGTTCGTCAGCTCGCCGATGACACAGCCCCCGCCGTTTTCGTCACGGTCAGGGATGCAGTCCTCGAACTTGCGGAAGGCCCTGTGGCCGGGTGGATCAAGGTGCGCCACGCTGATGGCGCGAGCGGCTACCTCCATGTAAACGAAGTCTGGGGGCTGTGAATCAGATGCAGATTTCGGTATTCGGCGCAGGCGCCTGGGGAACGGCGCTCGCACAAGCCTTCGCGGACACCCACCAGGTCAGCCTGTGGGGCCGTGACGCCGCGCATGTCGAAGCCATGCGCACTGAGGGCGAAAACCGGCGCTATCTGCCCGGCCTCCCGCTTCATCCCGAACTGACGCTGACGAGCGATTTCGACGCAGCCGCCTGCAGCGCGGACCTGCACCTGGTCGTCACTCCCCTGGCGGGCCTGCGCAGCACCACCCGTGCGCTGCACCGCCTCAAACCGGACACGCCGCTTATCTGGGCATGCAAGGGGCTGGAAGCCGGCACGGCCAGGCTTCCGCACGAGATCGTGTTTGAAGAGCTGGGGCCTGATGCGCCCTGCGGCGTCCTGACCGGCCCCAGCTTTGCTGCCGAGGTGGCACGCGGACTGCCCGCAGCAGTGACCATCGCTTCGGCCGACCCTGAGTTCGCCAGCCACTGGGTCAACAGCCTTCATCAGCCCCTGCTGCGCCTTTATGCCAACACCGATGTTGTTGGCTGCGAGATCGGTGGCGCCATCAAGAACGTGATGGCCATCGCTTCCGGTGTATCCGACGGCATGGGCTTTGGGCTGAATGCACGCGCTGCACTCATTACCCGCGGCCTTGCCGAGATTGCCCGCCTTGCCGAAGCGCTCGGCGGCAAACCCGAAACCCTGATGGGGCTGGCCGGCATGGGTGACCTCATCCTGACTTGCACCGGTGACCTGTCACGCAACCGCAGGGTCGGTCTCGCCTTGGCCGAAGGCAAAACACTCGGCGACATCCTGCGCGACCTGGGGCATGTCGCAGAAGGCGTCTCCACCGCTCGCGAAGTCACTGCCATGGCCGAACGCGTCGGCGTCGACATGCCGATCTGCTCGGCAGTGAACGCTCTCCTGCACGAGGGCCATGTTGCGCGCGAAGTGGTCGAGCAACTCCTTGCACGCGACCCGAAGCACGAGTAGTCCCGGTTTGGGCAGACAGGCCGCAAGCCGGGCGCGCAGCACAATTCAGACCGCGCCTACAAACCCCAGCTGACGCCAGCCCTCGTAGACGACGACCGCCACCGCATTCGACAGGTTGATGCTCCGGTTTGCCGGACGCATCGGGATCCTCAGGCGCTGTTCCGCTGGTACCGAATGCAGCACCTCCCCGGGCAAGCCCCGGCTCTCCGGTCCGAACACCAGCACGTCTCCGTCACGATACTCGATGCGGTCGTGACGCACCGTCCCACGCGTGCTCAGCGCAAACAGGCGGCGTCCGGCAAGCAGTGCCATGCACGCGGCCCAGTCCGGGTGCACCGTCACATGCGCCAGATCGTGGTAATCCAGCCCCGCGCGCGCGAGCTGCTTGTCGCTCAGATCGAAGCCAAGCGGCTCGACCAGATGCAGACGGGCCCCCGTATTCGCAGCAAGGCGGATGATATTGCCCGTATTCGGGGGAATCTCGGGCTCGAACAGGACGATGTCGAACATTGCTCGGAAGGAAGTTGCAAAGCGCGCACTCTAGCTCAGTGCGGTGCCGGTGTGCGGGCGACCACCAGATTTTCAACCCGCGCAGCCCCTCTCGCCTTGAGGCATCGAGCCACTTCATTGAGCGATGCGCCAGTGGTCATCACGTCATCGACCACCATCACGGCCATCCCCTCGAGTTGCAGGGTGCAGTTGAAGGCTCCCCGCATGTTTGCGGCCCGTTCCGCACGGCCAAGACTCGCCTGAGCCGGCGTGTTTCGCACCCGTGCCAAGCCCGCAAGCGCCATCGGCAAGCCTGCCGCCGCAGCGAGCGGACGCGCAATCTCAACCGCCTGATTGAAGCCGCGCTCGGAAAGGCGCAAGGGATGAAGCGGCATTGGCACGATCAGGTCAAACCCTTTTGGAATCCTGAGCATGTCCGCAAAGAACCCGGCAAGCGCCAGCTTGTGCCGGTACTTCAGCGCCTGTACCAGTACGTCGATTGGAAACACGTAATCGAAGGCCACTTTCGTGCCATCGAAAGCGGGAGGCGCACGCAGACAATGTCCGCAGACCTCGCCTGCGGTGGTCGGCAGAGCACAGACGGGGCACGACGCAGCGCGGTGAAGCGGCAGCGCGGCCCGGCATGCAGCACACACTGGCTGACCACCTGAGACCGCACCACACAGATAGCAATCCTGAGGCATCACCACATCGAGCAAATGGTTCAGAATGTGCTGCAGATTGCGATGGGTATTTGACAACTTTTCGTACCGTGAACGAAAATGGCGGGCTACCGGATTACAGCGTGGACCAAGACTCATGACAAGCACATCGACCATCCAGTTCGCCCGCAAGCCCGCCCCTGCTGCCCTCGCAGACGCGCGCTGGAGCGTTGCCGACGTCCAAGCCCTGTTCGACATGCCGTTCATGGATCTCATGTTCCGTGCCCAACAGGTACACCGCGAGCACTTCACGGCTGGAGAAGTTCAGCGCTCCACCCTGCTGTCGATCAAGACCGGCGGTTGCTCGGAGGACTGCGGATACTGCTCGCAGTCCGCGCGTTACGATACGGGCCTCGAACGCGAACGCCTGATGCCGGTTGAGGAAGTGCTCGAACATGCACGCGCAGCCAAAGCCAAGGGCTCCTCGCGCTTCTGCATGGGCGCAGCCTGGCGCGGCCCCAAGGACAAGGATCTTGTCCCGGTCCTGGAAATGGTGCGAGAAGTGAAAAAACTCGGCCTCGAAACCTGCGTCACCCTCGGCATGCTCGGCGACGGCCAGGCGGCACAACTCGCAGAGGCCGGGCTCGACTACTACAACCACAACGTGGATACCGCGCCCGAGTTCTACAGTGAAGTCATCACCACCCATACGCTTCAGGACCGTCTCGACACGCTCGACAAGGTGCGAGGCGCAGGCATCAATGTCTGTTCCGGCGGCATCATCGGTCTGGGTGAGACGCAAACCGGACGCGCCGGCCTGATTGCCCAGCTTGCGAACATGAACCCGCCACCGGAGTCGGTCCCCATCAACAATCTCGTGCAGATTCCGGGCACCCCGCTCGCGGATGGCAGCAAGCTCGACCCCTTCGAATTTGCCCGCACCGTGGCCGCCGCGCGCATCACCATGCCGACCAGCTACGTGCGCCTGTCCGCTGGCCGCCAGCAAATGAGCGACGAACTTCAGGCCCTGTGCTTCATGGCTGGCGCGAACTCGATCTTCTACGGCGAGCGCCTGCTGACCACCGACAACCCCGACGGCGATCACGACGAGCAACTGTTCGCCCGTCTCGGCCTGCGGTCAATCTGAAGCAGACCGTGGCGCAGAACGCCGACTTCCAGCTTGACCGACGGCTGCTCAAGAAACGCTTCGACGCGGCCGCCGCACGTTATGACAGCGCCGACATCCTCGCGCGCGAGATCGCCAGGCGCATGGACGAGCGCCTCGACTACATCAGGATCGCGCCGAAACGCATCATCGATCTTGGCTGCGGCACCGGCAGCGATCTGCTTAGACTCGCTGCTCGCTTCCCGGAAGCCGAGTTGATCGGGCTGGACTTCTCGCTTCCCATGCTCGAGCAGTGCCAGCAACGCATCACGCCGCAGAGCGGGCGCGCGCGCCGTTTTCTCGAGCGCCTGACGGGCTCACCTTCCCGCGGGGCTGCATTGATTGCAGCAGACGCGGACGCCCTTCCCCTGCCGCGTGCGAGCGTCTCGCTGGCCTGGTCCAACCTGATGCTGCCCGGGCTGCACGACCCCCTTCCTGCGCTGCAGGAACTGCACCGGGTGCTCGAAGTGGGGGGCCTGCTGATGTTCTCCAGCCTTGGCCCGGATACCCTGCGCGAACTGCGCGAGGCCCTGCCCGACCGGGCCGGTGAAAGAGTGCACCGTTTCATCGACATGCATGACATCGGCGACGTACTGGTCAAGGCCGGATTTTCGGATCCGGTGATGGACATGGAAATGCTGACCCTGACCTACAGTGATCTCGACACCCTGCTCAGTGATCTGCGCATCAGCGGCGGCAATAACGCCGCCCTCTCGCGCCCAAGAGGTCTCTGCGGCCGTACCGGCTGGGCCGCCGCCCGGGCGCACTATGAGAGACTGCGCACCGAAGGCCGCCTTCCGGCCACTTTTGAGGTCATTCAGGGGCACGCATGGAAAGCCCCGGCCAAAACCACCGAGGATGGCCGCGCAGTGATCCAGTTCCGTCCGCGGCAGGCTGACGGCTCGTCTGGCTGATCACCAAGGACGATGCTCCGATGACCTCCCCCCCCGTCTGGCTGTTCGACCTCGACAACACGCTGCATAACGCCAGCCCGCATATCTTTCCGCACATCAACCGCAGCATGACGGCCTATCTCGAACGTCACCTTGCGTTAAGCACGGACGAGGCGAATGCGCTGCGAATGCGCTATTGGCATCAGTACGGCGCAACGCTGCTCGGCCTGATGCGCCATCATGCAACCGATCCTCACCACTTCCTGAGCGAGACCCACAACTTCGATCGCCTGCATGAAATGATGGTGTTCGAGCGCGCACTGAAGGGGATGCTGAAGAAACTGCCGGGGCGGAAAATCGTGTTTTCGAACGCCCCACGTCGATATGCCGAGAACGTGCTCGACATCATGGGCATCCGCAAGCTGTTCGACGATGTGGTCGCCATCGAATCCCTGCACATGCAGCCCAAACCGGGCGTGGCCGCGTACAGGCAGATCATCCAGCGCTACCGCCTCGACCCCCGTCGCTGCATCATGGTCGAGGACACTGCGGCCAATCTGCGTACCGCACGGCAATTGGGCATGCGTACGGTCCTCGTGGGCGGAGGAAGCCGCCACCCCGCCTATGTCGACGTGAAGATCCGCTCCATCCTCAAGCTGAGGCGCGCTGCGGGCAACCTGCTCGGCTGAACCCGCAGACAGCCGGCAATCAGCCGCCAGCGCGCAACCAGCGTGCGGCGTCGAGCGCGAAGTAGGTCAGGATGCCGTCGGCTCCCGCACGCTTGAAGGCCACCAGCGCCTCCATTGCACACGCCTTCTCATCCAGCCAGCCGTTGCCTGCCGCCGCCTTGAGCATGGCGTACTCGCCGCTGACCTGATACACGTAAGTCGGCACCTGCAATTCGGTCTTCACCCGACGCACGATGTCGAGATACGGCATGCCCGGCTTGACCATGTACATGTCGGCGCCCTCAGCGATATCGAGCGCAACCTCGCGGATGGCTTCATCGCTGTTCGCGGGGTCCATCTGATACGTGTACTTGTTACCCTTGCCGAGATTGCCGGCCGATCCGACCGCGTCACGGAAAGGACCATAGAAGCTCGAGGCGTACTTCGCCGAATACGCAAGAATACGGGTGTGAATGCGCCCATCACCGTCGAGCATGGCGCGGATCCGCGCTACCCGGCCATCCATCATGTCGGATGGCGCCACGATGTCCGCGCCGGCCTGCGCATGGCACAGAGCCTGTTTTGCGAGCGCCTCGAGCGTCTCGTCATTCAGCACATAACCGCGCGGATCGGCCGGGTCGATCAGCCCGTCCTGACCGTGGCTGGTGTAAGGGTCGAGCGCCACGTCGGTAATCACACCGAGATCGGGAAAGTTCGCCTTGAGCGCCTGCACCACCCGCGGCACAAGGCCATCGGGGTTCCAGGCCTCATCGGCGCCCTCGCTCTTCTTGTCAGCGCCAACCACGGGAAACAGCGCCAATGCTGGCACGCCCAGGTTCTGCGCCTCTTCAGCCAGTCGTAACAACCCGTCCAGCGATACCCGCGAAACGCCGGGCATGGAAGATACGGGCTCGACCACAGCCTTGCCCTCGAGGACAAACACTGGATAGATCAGGTCGTTCGTCGTCAGCACATTCTCTCGCATCAGCCGACGCGAGAAGTCGTCACGCCGCATGCGCCGCATGCGGGTGGATGGAAAATTCGGATTGGCTTGCATATCGGGTCCGTCAGAAGTCATGAAAAAACGATCGATCCAGTCGATCGGACTAAACACATACGGTAACGTTTTCGGCGGGGAACTTCATGCTCAGGGGGCCATCTCATACCGCAGATGGTGTTGAACCATCTCCCGCTTCACCTCCCTGAGCGGGGCCTCGATCCTATCGAGGCTTTTCACCCCCGGCCTCCCCCTTAGCCGGGGGTTTTTGTTTTTATATCCGCCGCGTCGCCTGCGGGCGCAGCAGCATCCGGAGCCGGCTCATTCAGACCGAGCCAGCCAGCGACGATGCGCTCGCACTCCTCGACGCCGGTCTTCTTCAGACTGGAGAAAAGCTGCGCGGTCACTTGCGGGCCATAGGCGGAGAGTTCCTTGCGCGCCGCGAGCAGGGTCGCATTGGCAGGGCCGCGCGAGAGCTTGTCACTCTTGGTCAGCAGCACATGAATCGGCTTTCCCGTCGGCGCAAACCAGCCGATCATCTGCCGGTCGAGGTCGGTCATCGGGCGGCGCGCATCCATCATCAGCACGAGGCCGATCAGATTCTCGCGTTCCTTCAGGTAGGTCTCGATCAGACCACCCCATTCGCGGCGGATCTTCTCCGGCACGGCGGCATAACCGTAGCCTGGCAGATCGACCAGACAGGCGCCGCAATTGAGGCGGAAGAAATTGAGCAGTTGTGTGCGCCCGGGCGTTTTGGAAACATACGCCAGACGAACATGCCCCGCGAGTGTATTGATTGCACTCGACTTCCCGGCATTGGAGCGGCCCGCAAAAGCGATCTCCGATCCGTTCGGCGGGGGAAGCCCCGAGGGCTTGGCGATCGAAATTTCGAATTGTGCGTTGCGGAAGATGGGCATCAAAAAAGGGCTCAATGGCCGGTAGGCTGGGTAAAAACCCTCTTCGCGTCACGCAACGAGGGTTTCGTGATATAGAATACCGCGTTTTAGGGCATTCACTCACGGCTTTCCGAGGACATCATGATCAAGCGTTCCCTGCTGCTCTCGCTGCTGCTGGTCGCAGGCAGCCTCCAAGCTCAGGATCAGGCTCCCGACCTGGCCAAGGCAAAACAGACCGCCGAAACGATCTGTGTAGCCTGCCATATGGCGGACGGCAACAGCCAGCTTCCTGCAAACCCGAAGCTCGCTGGCCAGCACTCCGAGTACCTGTTCAAGCAATTGCAAGGTTTCAAGAGCTGGGATGGCAAGCCGCCTGCGCGTGAAAACGCAGTGATGGGCGCCATGGTTGCCGGTCTCGAACTGGCCGACATGAAAGCTCTGGCGGAGTATTTCTCTTCGCAGACACTCAAGCCCGAATCCGCCAAAAACCTCGACACACTCAACGCCGGCCAGCAAATCTGGCGTGGCGGCATCGCCGCCAAGGGTGTCCCCGCCTGTGCAGCCTGTCACGGCCCTGCCGGTGCCGGCCTGCCCGCCCAGTACCCTGCGCTCGCGGGTCAGTTCGCTGACTACACCGAAGCCCAGCTGAAGGGTTTCCGTGACGGCGTACGTGCCAACGATCCCAACGCAATGATGCGCACGATTGCACTCAAGATGACCGACAAGGAAATCAAGGCTGTGGCCGACTACGCAGCCGGCCTGCGCTAAGCGGCTCGCACCAAAAAGAGGGGTGGCAATGCCACCCCTCTTTTTGTTCACATGTCTTTCCCGTTCCAGCCCGCCTCTGCCCGGACGGCGGCGGCTCTCCGTGACTGCAACGCACTCAGGAGCGGCCGGCAGCGAGGCGGTCCAGTTCGGCGCTGCTGAATCCGGCGGCCAATCTCGCCTCGCGATGCAAAGGCGGTTGCGGCCAGGGCGCATTGAAGCGGGCAATCAACTCGAGATAGCATGCCTCGGCATCCAGACCCCGATCGTCGCAGCAAGCTCGAAACCAGCGATCTCCAATCGCCACATGCCCCACTTCGTCACGCAGGATGATATCGAGCACCGCGACGCTCTCGCGGTCTCCGATACTACGCAGCTTGTCCGCAATCGGAGGCGTCGCATCGAGTCCGCGCGCTTCAAGCACCCGGGGCACCAGCGCCATTCGCGACAGCACATCGTCTGCGGTGCGACAGGCCATCTCCCACAGACCATTGTGCGCGGGAAAATCCCCGTAGCAGCGCCCAAGCGCCTGCAAGCGCACCTGCATCAGGCCGAAGTGATACGCCTCCTCAGCCGCCACCCTCACCCAGTCATCGTGAAAACTGCGCGGCATGCTGCGAAAGCGATGCACACAATCGAGCGCAAGATTAATGGCGTTGAATTCAATGTGCGCAATGGCATGCAACATCGCCGCGTGCCCGTCCGGGGTTCCCACCCGGCGGCTCGTGAGCTGATTTGGAGCAACAAGCTGCGGACGTTGCGGACGCCCCGGCACCATTACCGCACACGGATCATCCGCGCATGATTCGACGTCCAGTTTGCCAGCAGACCAGTCCGAACGCAGCTGCAATGTGGCCGCGCATTTGGCCTCGGGATCGTCGAGCATCATGGCCGCGAAGGCGGCCTCGTGGAGATTCTGGGTCATGCCGCAGATTTTACGGCAGAACAGCACAGCAGGCTGCCGCCCGAACATTGGGTAATGCGCCGATTGAGTCTGCATTGTGGTAAAAATGGACGTCCGCGACATCATTCGTCACTGCACCTCCGGATCCAGCAAATGACTCAGCCAAGCCCCCCCGAAACAACGCCTCGCAACTTCCTGCGCGCCGACGAAGCAAGAGCAAGCATCCTCGATGCAGTCAGCCCGGTTGTTGGCTGGGAACGTGTTGCCGTACGCTCGGCACTCGGCCGCGTCCTCGCCCGTGATGTCATTGCGCCATGCAACGTCCCGGCGCACGACAATTCGGCCATGGACGGTTACGCTGTACGGGCGACAGACCTTGCAACTGCCGGTGAGACAGCCCTCACCGTCGTTGGCACGGCTTACGCCGGACGCCCTTTCTCCGGCATCGTCGGTCCCGGACAGGCAATCCGGATCATGACTGGGGCAACAATTCCCGAGGGCGCTGACACCATCGTGATGCAGGAGGTCACCCGCCGCGAGGACGCCAGCGTATTCGTTCCGGCAGGTCAGGCGCGCGGACAGAACTTGCGGCATGCCGGCGAAGACCTCGCACTGGGCAGTGCAGCCCTGAGTGCAGGAAGGCGCTGCGGGCCGGCCGAGCTCGGCCTGATTGCATCGCTGGGCATCGCCGAGATCACCGTCTGTCGCCGGCTGCGGGTCGCCTTCTTTTCCACCGGAGACGAAATCGCATCCATCGGGCGGCCGCTGGCCCCTGGCGAGGTGTACGACAGCAATCGCTACACCCTGTTCGGCGCCCTCAGCCGCCTCGGCTGCGACCTGATCGACATGGGCGTGATCGCGGACAATCCAGCCGCGCTCGAAGCGGCCTTCAGCGAAGCCTCACAGGCCGCCGACGTCATCATCACCAGCGGCGGCGTCTCGGTTGGCGAGGCGGACTTCATTCGCGAAATGATGACGCGAATGGGTGAAGTTTCGTTCTGGAAGCTTGCCATCAAACCAGGGCGTCCGATGGCCTTCGGGCGCATTGGTGACGCGATGCTGTTCGGCCTGCCGGGCAATCCGGTGGCAGTGCTGGTCACCTTCTACCAGTTCGTGCAGGACGCCCTGCTCAAACTGATGGGTGTCAATCCGCTGCCGCCAGCCGGCCTGTTCGAAGCAAGCTGCACCGATACCATCCGCAAGCAGCCCGGACGCTGCGAGTACATTCGCGGACGACTTTCCCGGTCAAACGGCCAGATCAACGTCACACAGGCTGGCGCCCAAGGCTCAGGCATCCTGCGCTCAATGTCCGAAGCAGACTGCTTCATCGTGCTGCCCGAGAACTGCGCAGGTGTGCTGCCCGGCGACCGGGTTCTGGTCCAGCCCTTCGACGGCCTTGTCTGAAACACACGAACCCACCATACGGATTTTCCATGACTCAGGACGAACTCAAGAAAGCCGCTGCCCTGGCAGCACTCAAGGAAGTCGAAGACGGCAGCATCGTCGGTGTCGGCACCGGCTCGACGGTCAACCACTTTATCGACGGACTCGCTGGCATGCGCGACCGCATTCGGGGCGCCGTCTCCAGTTCGGAAGCGAGCTCGAAGCGTCTCGCAGATCAAGGCATCAAACTCTTCAGCCTCGACGCAATCGAAGAAATCCCTGTCTATGTCGACGGCGCGGACGAGATCGACGGCCGGTTCAACATGATCAAGGGTGGTGGTGGTGCGCTGACGCGGGAGAAGATCGTCGCCGCGGTCGCGCGTCGTTTTGTCTGCATCTGCGATGCAAGCAAGAAAGTCGCGACGCTCGGCAAGTTTCCGCTGCCGGTCGAGGTCATTCCGATGGCTGCGGCTCAGGTCGCGCGTGAAATCACACGGCTTGGCGGCTCACCACGCCTGCGCGAAGGCTTTGTCACCGACAACGGCAATCTGATTCTCGACGTACACGGGCTGTCGATCAGCGATCCGGTGGCGATGGAAACCGCCCTCAACCAGATTGTTGGCGTCGTCACAAACGGGCTGTTCGCCCGCCGTGGCGCCGACGTGTTGTTGCTGGCAAGCGCCGACGGCGTCGAACGTCAGTTTCGTGACTGAAACAATACTTTCATTTTGACCTGATAGTCTGTTTCCTTCCTGGATTAAGCCATGCCTAAAATGACCGAACACACCCACAAGCAGTTCGATACCGAACTGGAAAAGATCCGTACAGGCGTGCTGCAGATGGGCGGCCTGGTTGAAACCCAGGTTGCAAACGCGCTCGAGGGCCTGAAAACCGGGAATTCAGCGTTGCTCGAACGTGTTATCGAGGGCGATCACCGGGTCAATCTGCTTGAAATCGAGATCGACGAAGAGTGCAATCAGATCATTGCGAAACGCCAACCGGCCGCAGTTGATCTGCGCCTGGTGATGACCGTGGTCAAGGTGATCGCCGATCTTGAGCGCATCGGAGACGAGGCAAAGAAGATTGCGAAGGCGGGAAAACGTCTGCACTCCGGTGATCATACGTTCTCGATGCGCGTAGACCTGAGTCACGCAGCCGGGCTGGTGCTCGACATGCTGCGCAGTTCGCTGGACAGCTTTGCCCGTGCCGACATTGCAAACTGGGCTGTGATCACCAAGCAGGACGAAGACGTTGATGCCAACTTCAAGGGCACCATGCGTCAGCTGATCACCTTCATGATGGAAGACCCGCGCACGATCTCGAGCAGCCTCGAGGTGCTCTTCATCGCCAAGGCCATCGAACGCATCGGCGACCATGCAAAGAACGTCGCCGAGTACGTCGTATTCCTCGTTCAGGGGCGCGATGTACGCTACGCCAAATCCGTGGCAGCCGAGGCGGGTAACCCCAAGACCTGACTCTTGGCCGCCGTTCAAAAAAAAGGGATGGTCTGCGACCATCCCTTTTTCATTTTCACTCGGGCCGGCCACGAGCAGGCCGGACGCCCCGGAGCTCAGGCTGCCGGCGGTACGTATCCACCAATCTGGTCTGCGCCGCCTTCGAAGAAATGCTTCTCCATCTGCTCGGCGAGATACTTACGCGCTCGTGCGTCCATCAGATTGAGGCGGTTCTCGTTGATCAGCATGGTCTGATACTTGACCCACTGCTGCCACGCCTCCTTGGAAACGCTGGCGTAAATTCGCTTGCCCAGTTCGCCCGGAACTGGCGGCAGGTCAAGACCTTCAGCCTCCCGACCCAGCTTCACGCAATTGACCATACGGGCCATTATTCATTCCTCTTTGCAATTGGGGTTAGTCGAACGCTCAGGCACCCATTCTATCAGCCTGTCGAACACGGGCAATTGCGCTGAGCATCGCACGCAAAAGAAGCCGCTGCGGTCCGGGCCTACTTCCCGGCGAGACTCCAGCAGTTGCGCCCTGCATCCTTGGACCGGTACATGGCCCGATCGGCCGCAGCCATCAGGGTCTCGACGTCCTTTCCGTGTTCCGGATAGCAGGCCGCACCAATGCTGGCGGTAACGCCTGCCTCATGCCCCGAGAAGTTGAAACGCAAGGCCGCAACCCCCTCCAGCAGTCGACTGGCAAGCTCGGCCAGCGCTTCGGTGCTGGCATCCGGCATCAGCACGGCAAATTCGTCTCCGCCGAGCCGGAAGAACATCTCGTTGCGTCTGACGATACGGCGCAAACCGTCAGCCAGCCCGACAAGGACCTCGTCGCCGGCCGGATGTCCGTACTGGTCGTTGATCGGCTTGAATCCGTCAAGATCGAAGGACAGCAGACCGACACCCGTGTGGCGGCGCTCCGCATCCGCCAGCAGGCGATCGAGCTCTTCGTGGAAACGTCGTCGATTGAACAGGTTGGTCAGCGGGTCGCGCTCGGCAAGCGCTACAAGCTGTTCCGCCACCTGGCGCCGCTCGGTGACGTCCTCGTAAATCCACACGCGTCCGATACCACGCCCGTCCTGCCCACCCTCGACGACCGCCGAAATATCAGTGACGATCCGCCCATCCTTGAACTTGAACTCATACGGGTCGCTGATTTGCGGCGAACGTACGACCGCCGCAATGTGCTCGAAATACGCGGACGGATCCACCAGCAAGGGCGCGATCGTACTTTGCAGCACAACATCCCGCACTCCGATCAGATTCTCCCCCGGCGTGTAAGCCCACAGCTTGAGCATCGCGCTGTTGAAATACAGCACCCGGTGGTCCCGGTCGATGAACAGGATTCCGAGGCGGATCACGTTGAGCAGGGCAGAAAGTCGATGACGCTCATCGTTGCTGCGGGAGAGATAGTGCTCGCGCAATGCTTGCGCCCGTCGCAGCTCGGCCACCGTTTCGAGCAGCGTGTACTCGGTTTCCTTACGCTCCTGGATGTCCTCCGCCGACAGCCGGACGCCCTTGATGCGCGCCTGTTCATCACGCACAGCGCGCCAGTGACAGGCGGCCCAGTTGATCCTGCCATCTTCCCGTTGTAGCCGGACCTCGAAATCCCGCCCTTCGCCTGTCGCCAGCACTTCCCCCATGACACGGCGGCAATAGGCCAGATCGGAAGAATGCACCAATGATGCCAGCGCATCGTCGCCACCGATATAACGCTCAGGCGGACGCGCCGTGATCCGTTCCACCGAAGGGCTGATCCAGAGCAATCTGCCTTCGGGACTGAACAAGGCCTCGACACCATGAATCCCCTTGACCACACTGCGCAGCAAGGCCAGCTCGGCGGTCTCGTCCGCGTTCCGGGACGGCGCCAGGCGGCGCCAGATGGACGCAATATTCAGCATTTGCTGCCAGATCCCGGAGGCAACGCAGTACGCGAGAGCATGGCGGCAGTGCGGTTCATAGCGCCTTTACGAACACCTTGGAGCGGCGCTGAAGGTTATACAGATCACGTTTGCGCTGGGGTAGTGCCTCCGGACCAATCTCGCTGAAACCGCGTTCGCGGAACCAGTGTGCGGTTCGGGTGGTGAGCACGAAGAGCCGTTCCAGGCGCTGCATCCGCGCCCGGCGCTCGATACGTCTCAACAATTGATCACCGAGCCCCGCGCGGCGGTACTCGGGCACAACGGCGAGACAGGCCAGCTCGGCCGCATTGTCTTCGGTAAACGGGTACAGCGCCGCACACCCGACCAGTACGCCGTCATGGTCGACCACAGAGAAACGTTCGACCTCCTGCTCGAGCAACTCCCGGCCCCGCCTTACCAGCGTGCCATCGGCTTCCATCGGAGAAATCAGCGACACCAGGGCGGCGACATCATCGATACTCGCCTCGCGCAACCGGAAGAGCGCGTCGCGCGACACCACAGTACCCACACCTGCGCGGGTAAAGAATTCGAGCAGCAGACCGCCATCCTCATCGCGATCGATCAGGTGACTGCGCGCGACGCCCTTGCGCACCGCGCGGATTGCGCATGGCAGGTACAGATGCAGATCCTCGGTCAGCCCCTCGCCGGCGTCGAAATGACGCTGCGCCTCGTCGGCCGTGACGGACTCGATCAGTTCGCCGTCGCCATCAAGCAGCCCCGGCGCATCGCACAGGTAGATCAGCTTCTCTGCCTTCACCGCGATCGCGACCGCCTCCGCCACCTCTTCCATGCACAGATTGAAGATCTCGCCGGCAGGAGACACGCCCAAGGGTGTGATCAGGACAACATTCTGCTGGTCCAGATCGGCGTTGATCTCGTCGGCAATGATCTTCCGCACGGCGCCGGTGAACTGATAATCCACGCCGTCGACAACCCCGACCGGCCGCGCCGTAATGAAGTTGCCCCCGGTCACGCGCATGTAGCTGCCAGCCATTGGCGTATTGGGCAAGCCCTGCGAAAGCAGGGCCTCGACTTCAAAGCGGGTCACTGCCATGGCGGCCTTGACACACTCAAGCGCCGCCAGATCAGTGACCCTGAGCCCCTTGTGAAACCTGGACTCGAGCCCCCTGCGCTCGATCTCCGCATCGATCTGCGGTCTCGCGCCGTGCACCAGCACCAGGCGGATACCCAGCGCGGCAAGCAGGTTGCAGTCATAGGCGAGCTTTTGCGCAAGCTCGCCACCTGCCACCTCGCCACCAAAGCCAACCACAAAAGTCTTGCCACGAAAGGCGTGGATATAGGGGGCGGCACCGCGCACCCAAGCCACAAACTGGGCCGTCGAATCGAACCCCGTCACTGCCGGCTTGTCTGCACCGGCATTGCCCGTGGTTTCGGGGGAAGAATCATCACTCAAGAATTCACCGCTTGGTTTAGGCAGACGGCCGCTGGCGCGCGCCGCCTCACGTTGTTGTCATGTTTCAATTCTAACGGACACAACAGCAGTTTTATGCTGCATTGCAAAAAGCATGAAATCCTGTTTTGTAACAGACCTCTTCATGGCCGCCTGGCAACGCTGGCTCCAGCGGACACTCATTTTGCCATTGCGTGCTCAAGCGCTTCGCACACCGTGCGCAGGATCTTGATGCGCGCAAACAGCTTGTTGTCGGCTTCGACCATCGTCCATGGGGCGATTTCAGTGCTGGTACGGTCTGCCATGTCGCACACTGCGCGAGCATAATCGTCCCAGCGCTCACGATTGCGCCAGTCCTCATCGGTGATCTTGAAACGCTTGTGTGGCTCGGATTCACGCGCCTTGAAGCGCACAAGCTGTTCATCCTTGCTGATCGCGAGCCAGAACTTCACCACGACCGTACCCGCCTGCACCAGCTGATCCTCGAAATCGTTGATCTCACCGTACGCTCGCATCCAGTCGGCCTCTGAGCAGAGCCCTTCGACGCGTTCGACCAGCACTCGCCCATACCAGGAGCGATCGAAGAACACGATCTTGCCCCGCCCGGGCAACTGACGCCAGAAGCGCCACAGATAGGGCTGAGCACGCTCTTCCTCGGTCGGTGCGGCAATCGGGATGATCCGGTATTGACGCACGTCGAGCGCGGCCGTGATGCGCCGGATCGCGCCCCCCTTGCCCGCAGCATCGCCCCCTTCGAAGACCAGCACGAGTCCGTGTTTGCGAAAAGCGGGATCACGGGTCAGTAACGCCAGACGCCCCTGGTAACGCTCCAGCAGATCCTCGTATTCCTTTTTGCCCATATCCTGCTTGAGTTCCAGGCTGTTGAGCAGATTGAGCGAATCGATCGCTGGCGGCAGGGGCGCCGCAGTCTTGCGCGGCATCCAGTGCCGCTGTGCGGTGTCGAGGCGCTTGCGCAGACCGTCGAGCAGCACACGGCCGACAAACAACGCGCGAAAACGCGAGTCGCTGCCATCAACAATGGTCCAGGGGCAATCACCGGTGCTTGTCAGACGAATCGCGCGCCCGGCGACATCGCGGTAGCGATCGTAGCGTTCAAAGTAATGCCAATCCCGATCGGTGACTCGCCAACGCGTTTTCGGGTCCTTTTCCAGTTCCTTCAGTCGCTTCTTCTGACCGTCTTTCGACAGATGGAACCAAAGCTTGATCAACAGCACACCTTCGTGGTCGAGCATCTCCTCGAAGCGGCGGATTTCGTCGATCTGCTTGTCAAAGTCGGCCTTCTTGCTGCTGCGCTCCACCCGTTCGCGAATCGGGTCGGTGTACCAGTTGTTGAACAGCACGCCGATCTTGCCCTTCGGCGGCAAGGCACGCCAGAACTGCCACATGAAGGGTCTGACCGATGCTTCTTCGGTCGGTGCATCAAACGCAAAGGCCTCGATATGGCGCGGATCCATCCATTCATTGAGGAGATTGACCGTCTCCCCCTTGCCCGCACCGTCAATGCCATTGATCAGCACCACCACTGCGAACTGTTTCAGATCGAGCAACTCGAACTGCGCATCGAGCAGGGCAGCACGAAGATCCGGCACAGCCTCGTCATAGGTCGCTTTGTCGGTGCTGTGACCCAATTCAGCGGATTCAAACATCAGGCATCCTCTCTTGATCGCATCAGCGCGTGGGGGACACGCGGGATTCGGGCTTCACAAATCACCCCAGCGTGCCTGCATGGCAGCAATGGCAGCCAGCCCCGCAGTTTCTGTGCGTAGTATCCGCGGTCCGAGGCCAAGTGCAATGGCACCCGCTCCACGGCACGTTTCCAGTTCCGCATCAGTCCACCCGCCCTCCGGCCCGATCATCAGATGCAGCGCCGCCTCGGGACGTGGCAATTCAGCCAGCGGCCGCTCGCCGCCGGGCGCGAGCACGAGTTTGTGCGCACCTGCACTCGCCCCCAGGTAGGCCGTCAGCGGCTGTATCGGCTCCACCTCGGGAACGACATTGCGGCCGCACTGCTCACAGGCCGAAATCGCCACCTGTTGCCAATGTGACTGGCGCTTTTGCGCCCGCTCACCGGACAGTCGCAACACCGAGCGTTCCGCCTGGAGCGGAATCACGCGGGCTACGCCCAGCTCGACCGCTTTCTGCACGATCCAGTCCATCTTGTCCCCGCTGGCCAGCGCCTGAACCAGAATCAGCGCCAGCGGCGACTCCCGGCTGCGCTCGTTCCGCTCACCGAGCAAGGCAAAACCCTGCTTTCCCCGCACGACAAGACGAGCCTCGACCTCGACACCGGAACCGTCGAACAACACCAAGGGCTCGCCATCACCCAGGCGCAATACCCGCAAGGCATGGTGAGAAACGGCATCCGGCAGGGGGACCTCACCATCGGGCGGGAGGACACCATCAAAATGAAAGCGTGAAATCATCGTAAGATTATAGGCATGCACCTTCCCCCGCGGCACCTCACCACCAACATCTTCACTGCACGCAGCGCGTGCCAGGTGCTGGCGGCGCCGCGGCTTTCGTAGCCCACACCCCCCGACGGAGTGCCTGAGATGCCCACTGCAGCACAACGCCTGGCCCAAGCCCGAGCCCTCGAATCCCTGGTCCGGGAGATCGCGCGTGACGAGATCCTGCCCGGTTACCTGAAGTCCTCACGCAACAGCAAGGCCGACGGCAGTTTCTTCACCGAGGCAGACCTCGCATCACAACACCGCTTCAGCGAAGCCTTGCCCAAATTGGTGCCCGGACCGGTACTCGGCGAGGAAATGAGCGCGGAGGAGCAGGGTCGCCTGTGGAGCCAGGGCCGCCGTGGCATGTGGTGCATCGACCCGATCGACGGCACGACCAACTTCGCCAACGGCATTCCCTTCTTTGCGGTCTCCATCGCCTACCTCGTCGACTACGAACCCCGCTTTGGCGTGGTCTACAACCCGATCACGGACGAAAGCTTCTATGCGGCAAAAGGGGCCGGCGCTTTTCTGAACGGCACCGAACTGCCCTTGCGGAGGGACTCACGGCACCTCAACGAAGCCGTCGCGGGCGTCGACTTCAAGCGCATCAGCCATCATCTTGCAGACGAACTGGCGGTGCGCCCGCCGTACTATTCCCAGCGGAATTTCGGCTCCAGCGCGCTGGAATGGTGTTTCGTGGCGGCCGGACGACTCGATGTGTATCTGCACGGCGGGCAGATGCTGTGGGACTATGCCGCCGGCCAGCTGATTCTCGCGGAGTCGGGCGGACAGGCAATGGCGCTCGACGGTGGCACGCTGACGGCAGGCCCCGCGGTCAAACGCGGCGTGATTGCTGCAGCCACGCCCGCCCTCTTCGACGAATGGCGGGCGTGGCTGCAGTCGCACTCCTGAATCCAAAAAGGGATCGTCGCGACATACTGCATTGCACCATGTCGCGGTATTATTTGGTCAAACAGCCATGCAGAAGAACGTCATGAACTCATCCACCGCCGCCGTGTCCGTGCCTGAAGAAGCCGATGAGCAGCGCCGATATCACCGCGTTCGGGAGATATTCGACGAAGCCAGCGTACTGATCGCACCGTTTTTTGCGCGAGAAAGTCGTTGGGCAAACAGCACCCTCGACCACCTCGCCTATCGCGTCGTCAGGGATCGCTATCCCGAACTTAGCGCGGCCGAGGTCCATGTTCTGGTCGTAGCATGTTCCCGCTTGTACGCTGACACCTGAACCGGCCACCGAGCGCCCGCCTTTCTTCCGTCCATCGCTTCCGGATCAGATCATGTCCCTCAAACATCCCATCATTGCGGTGACCGGCTCCTCGGGCGCAGGCACGACGACGGTCAAACACACTTTCGAAGCGATCTTTCATCGCGAAAACGTCAATGCAGCCATTGTCGAGGGCGACAGCTTTCATCGCTACACGCGTGCAGAGATGAAAGCCCTGATTCAAGAGGCAGAGCGGGCAGGAGAGCGCGGTATCAGTCACTTCGGCCCCGAGGCCAATCTGCTGGAAGACCTCGAGAACCTGTTCCGGGCCTACGGCGAATCCGCCACCGGCCGCCGCCGCTACTACATCCACAACGAAGCCCAGTCGATGCGCTGGAACCTCCCCATGGGCAGCTTCACCGACTGGGAAGATCTCCCCGTCGGCACCGACTGCCTGTTCTATGAAGGCCTGCACGGCGCAGTGGTTTCCGAACCGGTAGACGTTTCCCGTCACGTCGATCTGCTGATCGGCGTCGTGCCCACGATCAACCTCGAATGGATCCAGAAAATCCACCGCGACACGCGGGTGCGAGGCTACTCCCCGGAGGCGGTACAGGACACCATCCTGCGGCGCATGCACGATTACGTGCACTACATCGTGCCGCAGTTTTCACGCAGCCACATCAACTTCCAGCGCGTGCCGGTAGTAGACACCTCCAACCCGTTCATTGCCCGAGACGTGCCCACCCAGGACGAATCGATGGTGGTCATCCGCTTCAAGGACCCGCGCGGCGTGGACTTTCCCTACCTGCTGCGGATGATCCACGATGCCTTCATGAGCCGGGCCAACACCATCGTGATCCCTGGTGGCAAGCTCGACCTCGCCATGCAACTGATTCTGACCCCGCTCATCTGGAAACTCATGGAGCGGCGCCGGCAGTGGGTCTGAGCCCTTCGCCGAGGCGCGTTGCGGATCAACAATTCATGCAGATGTACTCGGTACGAGCAGGCGGGCCACTGTTGCAAAAGGGCTCGCCACTACCAAACCCACCCCCTTTTCGGCGATAATTCGCGTTTTTTCCAGCCGCCCCTCCCGGCTTTGAGGAAACCATGTCGCTGTCCAGAAACGTCAAGCCCCCGGTTTTCAACCCCATCACAGGCGCGATTCGCGCGCTGGCAATGGATGCAGTGCAGAAGGCCAACTCCGGCCATCCGGGTGCTCCGATGGGTATGGCTGAAATCGCTGAAGTCCTCTGGCGCCATCACCTCAAGCACAACCCGGCCAATCCGCAGTGGGCAGACCGTGACCGCTTCGTGCTCAGCAACGGCCACGGTTCGATGCTGATCTACGCCCTGCTCCACCTCACCGGCTACGACCTGCCGATCGAGGAACTCAAGCGTTTCCGCCAGCTTCACAGCAAGACACCGGGCCACCCGGAGTACGGCTACACCCCGGGCGTTGAGACCACGACCGGCCCGCTGGGCCAGGGCATCACCAACGCCGTGGGCATGGCGCTGGCAGAGAAGGTCCTCGCGGCCGAGTTCAACCGCCCCGGTCACGACATCGTCGATCACCACACCTACGCCTTCCTCGGCGATGGCTGTCTGATGGAAGGCATCAGCCACGAAGCCTGTTCGCTGGCCGGCACCTGGGGCCTGGGCAAGCTGATCGCTTTCTACGACGACAACAACATCTCCATCGACGGTCATGTGGACGGCTGGTTCACCGACGACACCCCGAAGCGCTTCGAAGCCTACGGCTGGCAGGTGATTCGGGATGTGCAGGGCCACGATCCCATCGAGATCAACGCCGCGATCAAGGCAGCCCAGTCGAACACGGCGCAGCCGACCCTGATCTGCTGCAAGACCGTGATCGGTGCCGGCTCACCCAACAAGCAGGGTAGTCACGACGTTCACGGCGCCCCGCTGGGTGCTGCCGAAATCGAAGCCGCGCGCACATTGATCGGTTGGCACCACGCCCCGTTCGAAGTGCCTGCTGATGTCTACGCAGCCTGGGACGCCCGTCCCGCTGGCGCCGCCGCGGAGTCGGCCTGGAACGACAGGTTTGCAGCCTATGCGGTGG
>JALNWS010000022.1 GCA_023230755.1 Azoarcus sp. | reverse complement strand
GTGCGCGATACCAGCAAGTTCGGGAAACGCGCCAGCCAGGCTGTCGCATCGTATGACTGATCCGGTGCGAGGTATTCGGTATAGGCCTCGTCCAGCACGACCAGCACATCCCGCGGCACCTGTGCGACAAAGGCCTCGATCTGCTCACCGGGCAGGAAGCTGCCGGTCGGATTGTTCGGGTTCGCAATGAACACGATACGGGTCTCGGGCGTGATCGCCGCTGCCATCGCATCGAGGTCGTGCCCGAAGTCGCGCGCAGGCACCTCGATACACTTTGCACCCACCGCGTTGGTCGCCAGCGGATACACCGCAAATGCATGC
This sequence comes from Azoarcus sp., assembly GCA_023230755.1. GTDB lineage: Bacteria > Pseudomonadota > Gammaproteobacteria > Burkholderiales > Rhodocyclaceae > Parazoarcus. Next base: position 32,173 of record JALNWS010000022.1, on the reverse strand, counting down.
TGCGAAAACACCGCTGCGCGGCCCGGTGCCAGAAACGCGCGTGCCGCGAGCTCGAGAATGTCATTGGAGCCGTTTCCAATCACCAGTTGTTCGGCACGCACGCCAAACCTGGTGCAGATCGCCGCTTTCAACGCAAACGCATTGCCGTCCGGGTAACGCGCGATTTCGGACAGCACCCCGGTGATTGCCTCGCGGGCGCGGGCGCTCATGCCGAGCGGATTCTCGTTGGACGCGAGCTTGACGATGCTCGCCTCGGCAAACCCCATCTCCCGTGCCAGCTCGGAAACCGGCTTGCCGGGCACATAAGGCATGATTGCCCGGACATATTCAGGCGCGTTTCCAGCAACACTCATGCTTGTCTCCAGCGAGTTCAGATCGCGGCAACCGGGTAGGAACCCAGCACCTTGACGAAGGCGGCACGCTCGCCGAGTTCCTTGAGCGCGACCGCCACTTCGGTGTCGGTTTGATGCCCCTGCAGATCGACAAAGAACACGTATTCCCACAACCCCCCCCGTGCGGGACGGGACTGAAGCTTGGTCATGTCCACACCGTGGCGGGCGAGCGGCTCGAGCAGCGCATACATCGCACCAGGCCGGTTCGGCGCCGAACACACCACCGAGGTCTTGTCCTTGCCCGACGGCCCGGCCCCATGGCGTGCGATCACCAGAAAACGGGTCGAATTGTTGGGGTCGTCCTCGATATTCGATGCGAGCGTATTCAGGCCGTAAAGTTCAGCGGCCGCTTCCCCCGCAATCGCACAGGACTCCGGGTCTTCGGCAGCCAGGCGTGCGGCCTCGGCATTACTCGCCACCGGAATGCGCGGCAGGTTGGCAAGATTTCGATTCAGCCACTCGTGACACTGGGCGAGCGACTGTGCATGCGAATACAGACGTTTGGCGCCACCGATGCCTTCGGCACGCGACAGCAGGTGCTGATGAATGCGCAGTTTCACCTCGCCGCAGACCTCGAGCGGGTTGGCCAGCAGCAGGTCGAGCGTGCCACCGACGGCGCCTTCGGTGGAGTTCTCCACCGGCACCACGCCATAGTCGGCATTGCCCTGCTCGACCGCGCGGAACACATCGTCGATCGCGGCCATCGGCAGGAAGCTCGGCGCCGAGCCAAAATGCTTGCGGCTGGCGCTCTCGGAGAACGTTCCTGCGGGGCCGAGATAGGCCACCTTCAGGGGTTGCTCGAGCGCCAGACAGGCCGACATGATCTCGCGAAAAATCCGCTGCACCGCGCCGCCGGGCAAGGGCCCGGGGTTGATCTCGGCCAGGCGGCGAAGCACCTGGGCTTCACGTTCCGGGCGGTAGATGTTGCCATGCTTGATCTCGCCCACACGCTGGGCGCAGGTGGCACGCTCGGACAGACGGGCGAGGATCTCCTCGTCGAGGCTGTCAATCCGTTTTCTCAGGTTCAGCAGTTCGTCGCTCATGCTCAGCTCTCAAAACGCCCGATCGGGCTCAGGCCCTGCGCGCGGCAAAGTCGCGCATGAAATCCACCAGCGCCCGCACTCCGGCAAGCGGCATTGCGTTGTAGATCGAGGCGCGCATGCCTCCGACCGACTTGTGCCCTTTCAGCTGGACCAGACCCGCCGCCTTCGATTCCGCCAGAAAGGCCTCATTGAGCCGTTCATCCTTGAGGAAGAACGGTACGTTCATTCGCGAGCGGCATGCAGGGTCGATACGGTTCTCGTAAAAGTCGCTGCCATCGAGGTAGCCGTAAAGCAATTCGGCCTTGGCAATGTTCTGTGCCTCGATCGCCGCCACCCCGCCCTCGCGCTTGAGCCACTGGAACACCAGCCCGGCGATGTAGATGCCGTAGGTCGGCGGCGTGTTGTACATCGAGCCGTTGTCGGCAACCGTCTTGTAATCGAATGCCGTCGGGCAGTCCGCGACAGAGCGTCCGAGCAAGTCGTCGCGCACGATGACGATGGTCAGGCCGGCGGGACCGATGTTCTTCTGCGCGCCACCGAAAAGCAGGCCATATTTCGAGATATCGACCTTGCGCGACAGGATGTGCGACGAGACGTCGGCCACGACCGGCACCTCACCGCGCCCGATCGTCGCCAGATCCGGCTCGAACGGGTACTCCACCCCACCGATGGTCTCGTTGGTGCAGGCAAACACATAGGCGGGATCAGCCGACAGCTTCCACTCAGCCATCGCCGGCACGGATGTAAAGCCACTGGCCTCGGAGCTCGCTGCGATATTGACCTCGCAGTAGCGCCGCGCTTCCTTCTGCGACTTCTGCGACCACGAACCGGTGACGACATAATCCGCCACCCGCTTGTCGCCCAGCAGGTTCATCGGAATGATCGCGTTCTCGGCAATCGCGCCACCCTGCATGAACAGGATGCGGTAGTTCGAAGGCACCGCGAGCAGTTCGCGCAGATCGGCCTCGGCCGCCTCGGCAATGGACATGAACTCCTTGCCGCGGTGGCTCATTTCCATCACGCCCATGCCGGCACCATGCCAGTCGAGCATCTCCTCGGCGGCCTGACGCAATACCGGCTCAGGCAGTACTGCCGGACCGGCGCTGAAATTCCACACCCGACTCATGCTTCGCTTCCTTCCTCACCTTCGCCTGCAGCAGGCGTTTCACCGTCAGCGTCCGCGACCGGGCCTTCACCCGACTCGACACTGCCCTCTTCACCGCCCTCGGACTCATCGCCGGAACCGACAATTTCATCATCGTCCGACTCCGCAACCTTTTCGATACCGGCGAGGTATGTGCCTTCGTCCAGATTGATCAGGGTCACGCCCTGGGTTGCGCGGCCGAGCTCGCGGATGTCCTGAACCCGGGTGCGGATCAGCACCGCACCGGTAGAAATGAGCATGACTTCGCCGGTGGGTTCGACCAGCACAGCGCCGACCAGCTTGCCGTTGCGATCGGAAGTCTGGATCGCGATCATGCCCTTGGTGCCGCGGCCGTGGCGGGTGTATTCGGCCACCGGCGTGCGCTTGCCGTAGCCGTTTTCGGTTGCGGTCAGCACCGACTGCGATTCGTCCTTGGCCACCAGCATCGCGATCACGCGCTGACCGTCTTCCAGCGTCATGCCGCGCACACCGCGCGCCTCACGGCCCATCGGACGCACATCACTCTCGGCAAAACGCACGGCCTTGCCAGCGTCGGAGAACAGCATCACATCGCAGGCGCCATCGGTGATCTCGACTCCGATGAGGTGATCGCCGTCGTCCAGATGCACAGCGATGATGCCGGCCTTGCGCGGGTTGGCGAACGCGGTCAGCGCAGTCTTCTTCACGGTCCCGGCCGAAGTCGCCATGAACACGAAATGGTCGTCATCGAAGGCCTGCACCGGCAGCACGGCGTTGATCTTTTCCCCTTCCATCAGCGGGAACAGGTTCACGATCGGCTTGCCGCGCGAATTGCGCGTGCCTTCGGGCACTTCATACACCTTCAGCCAGTAGGCACGGCCACGGCTGGAGAAGCACAGGACGGTGTCGTGGGTATTGGCCACGAACAGGTGATCGATGAAGTCTTCATCCTTCATCGAGGTCGCCTGCTTGCCGCGGCCACCACGACGCTGGGCGCGATAATCCGCCAGCGGCTGACGCTTGAAGTAGCCGGTGTGCGACAGGGTCACCACCATGTCTTCAGGGGTGATCAGGTCTTCGATGTTGATCTCTGACGTATTCATCACCAGCTCTGAGCGACGCGGGTCGTCGAACTGGTTACGAATGCCGGTGAGCTCGGCCACGATGATCTCGGTGATGCGTTCCGGGCGGGCAAGGATGTCGAGCAGGTCGGTGATGATATCCATCACTTCGCGGTATTCGTTGACGATCTTGTCCTGCTCGAGGCCGGTCAGGCGCTGCAGGCGCAGCTCGAGGATGGCCTGAGCCTGCGCCTCGGAGAGGCGGTAACCCTGAGCCGAAAGGCCGAACTCCGGGTCGAGCCCTTCGGGCCGGTAGCTGTCGGCCAATGCACGCGACAGCATCTCTTCCACCAGCGGCGAGCGCCAGGTGCGCTCCATCAGTCCGCGCTTGGCATCGGCCGGCGTCGGTGCAGCCTTGATCAGGGCGATGATCTCGTCGACGTTGGACAGCGCAACCGCCAGACCTTCGAGGATGTGCCCGCGATCACGCGCCTTGCGCAGCTCGAAAATGGTGCGACGGGTGATGACTTCGCGCCGGTGCTCGAGGAAGCACACCAGCATCTGCTTGAGGTTGAGCAGGCGCGGACGCCCGTCGACCAGCGCCACCATGTTCATGCCGAAGCTGTCCTGCAGCTGGGTGTGCTTGAACAGCTTGTTCAGCACCACCTCGGGCATTTCGCCACGCTTGAGCTCGACCACCAGGCGCATGCCTGATTTATCGGACTCGTCGCGGATCTCGCTGATGCCCTCGATCTTCTTCTCGTTGACCAGCTCGGCCATGCGCTCCTGCAGGGTGCGCTTGTTCACCTGGTAGGGCAGCTCGTCGACGATGATGGCCTGACGGTCGCTCTTGCCGATCGGCTCGAAGTGGGTGCGCGCACGCATGACCACACGGCCACGGCCGGTGCGGTAACCCTCGTGCACGCCGGACAGGCCATAGATCAGTGCAGCGGTAGGAAAGTCCGGTGCCTTGACGATTTCGATCAGCGCTTCGATATCCGTCTCGGGCTCTTCGAGCAGCTTCAGGCAGGCATCGATGATCTCGCCGAGGTTGTGCGGCGGGATGTTGGTCGCCATACCAACCGCGATCCCGCTGGAGCCGTTGATCAGCAGGTTGGGGATGCGCGCCGGCATGACCAGCGGCTCCTTTTCAGAGCCGTCGTAGTTCGGCCCGAAATCGACTGTTTCCTTGTCGATGTCAGCCAGCAGTTCGTGACCGATCCGCGCCATGCGGATTTCGGTGTATCGCATCGCAGCGGCATTGTCGCCATCGACCGAGCCGAAGTTGCCCTGGCCGTCGACCAGCATGTAGCGCAGCGAAAAGTCCTGCGCCATGCGCACGATGGTGTCGTACACCGCGGTGTCGCCGTGCGGATGGTATTTACCGATCACGTCACCGACGATACGCGCTGATTTCTTGTATGCGCGATTCCAGTCATTGGAAAGCTCGTGCATCGCAAACAGCACACGCCTGTGCACCGGCTTGAGGCCGTCGCGCGCATCGGGCAACGCGCGCCCCACGATCACGCTCATGGCGTAATCGAGGTAGGAGTGGCGCATCTCCTCCTCGAGGCTGATCGGGAGTGTTTCCTTGGCGAACTGTGTCATGCTCTGAGGCGGTAAAACCCGCTTGAACCAAAAGCGTGCAATTTTAGCATGCGCAAGGGGTTCACTACCCGGACGACACAAACAGGATTGCAGCAGCGCATCATGCTGCCGCAAAAATTTTCTTCGTCCTGGCTCTTGAAATCCCTGCACACGCCCCAAGCTGTTGGGCGATTGAAGCACACAGGGAGCGAACACCCATGCAGGAACAGAATCCTACGCCGGAAAACGCAGCGGAACTCGAACAGTCTGCCGCAGCAGAAACCACGACGGAAAACACGACCGGCAAGCACGCAGCGCCTGACGTCCAGCCCAGCCTCGAACAGAGCCTGCGTGAAGCCGAGCTCAAAGCCTCCGAACACCACGATGCCTGGCTGCGCGCCAAGGCCGAAACCGAGAACGTTCGGCGCCGCGCCCAAGAGGACATCGCCAAAGCCTCCAAATTCGCTGCCGAGAAGTTCGCCACCGCGATGCTGCCAGTCAAGGACAGTCTCGAAGCCGCCCTCGGGACTGAAAACCAGACCCTCGAAAAGCTGCGCGAGGGCGTCGAACTGACACTCAAGCAACTTGCCTCCGCGTTCGACGGTGCCAACCTCACCGAAGAAGATCCCGCAGGCCAGAAATTCGACCCCAACAAGCACCAGGCCATCAGCGCGCTGGAGTCGGATGCGGAGCCCAACACGGTGATCAATGTTCTGCAGAAGGGCTACCTGCTGAATGGCCGTGTGATCCGTCCCGCGATGGTGATGGTTTCCAAGGCAAAAACAGCTTAATTCGGCGCTCCAGAGGCTTGAAACCCGGCCTGCGCGCCCCATATTCGAATCAAGGCTGAGTCGCCAGGCACGGCTCTCATACAAATTCAGAAATAAAGGAAACAATCATGGGCAAGATCATCGGCATCGACCTCGGCACCACCAACAGCTGCGTCTCCGTCATGGAAGGCGGCAAACCCAAGGTCATCGAAAACTCCGAAGGCGGTCGCACCACCCCGTCGATCGTCGCTTACGCGGAAGACGGCGAAATCCTGTGCGGCGCGCCGGCCAAGCGCCAGGCCGTCACCAACGCCAAGAACACCCTGTTCGCCATCAAGCGCCTGATCGGCCGCCGCTTCGAAGAAAAGGAAGTGCAGAAGGACATCAACATGATGCCCTACACGATCGCCAAGGCTGACAACGGCGACGCCTGGGTTGAGGTGCGCGGCAAGAAGATCGCTCCGCCGCAGGTTTCTGCCGAAGTGCTGCGCAAGATGAAGAAGACCGCCGAAGATTACCTCGGCGAAGAAGTCACCGAAGCCGTCATCACCGTGCCGGCCTACTTCAACGACAGCCAGCGTCAGGCCACCAAGGACGCCGGCAAGATCGCCGGCCTGGAAGTGAAGCGCATCATCAACGAGCCGACCGCGGCTGCACTCGCCTTCGGCATGGACAAGAAGCCGGGCGACTCCAAGATTGCCGTATATGACCTCGGCGGCGGCACCTTCGACATTTCGATCATCGAAATCGCCGACATCGACGGCGAGCACCAGTTCGAAGTGCTGGCAACCAACGGCGACACCTTCCTTGGCGGCGAAGACTTCGACCAGCGCATCATCGACTACATCGTCACCGAGTTCAAAAAGGAACAGGGCGTCGATCTCAAGAACGACGTACTCGCCCTTCAGCGCCTGAAAGAAGCCGCTGAAAAGGCCAAGATCGAACTGTCCTCGGGCAGCCAGACCGAAGTCAACCTGCCCTACATCACGGCAGACGCCTCCGGCCCGAAGCACCTTGCAGTCAAGATCACCCGCGCCAAGTTCGAATCGCTGGTCGAAGAGCTCATCGCACGCTCAATCGAGCCCTGCCGCGTTGCGATCAAGGACGCCGGCCTCAAGGTGTCCGACATCGACGACGTCATCCTGGTCGGCGGTCAGACCCGCATGCCCAAGGTGCAGGAAAAGGTCAAGGAATTCTTCGGCAAGGAACCGCGCAAGGACGTGAACCCGGACGAAGCTGTTGCAGTTGGCGCCTCCATCCAGGGCGGCGTGCTGCAGGGCGAAGTCAAGGACGTGCTGCTGCTCGACGTAACCCCGCTGTCGCTCGGTATCGAGACCATGGGTGGCGTGATGACCAAGCTCATCCAGAAGAACACCACGATCCCGACCAAGGCAAGCCAGGTGTTCTCCACCGCCGACGACAACCAGAGCGCAGTGACCATTCACGTGCTGCAGGGCGAACGCGAAATGGCTTCCGGCAACAAGAGCCTGGGGCAGTTCAACCTGTCGGACATCCCGCCGGCACCGCGCGGCATGCCGCAGATCGAGGTCACTTTCGACATCGACGCCAACGGTATCCTGAATGTGTCTGCCAAGGACAAGGCGACCGGCAAGGAAAACAAGATCAAGATCCAGGCCAACTCGGGTCTGTCCGATGCTGAAGTCGAGCGCATGGTTCAGGACGCTGCCTCGCACGCCGAGGAAGACAAGAAGGCACGCGAAATGGTCGACGCACGTAACCAGTGCGACACCCTGATCCACACGACCAAGAAGGCACTCGGCGAGCACGGCGACAAGGTCGGCGAAGAGGAAAAGGCCAAGATCGAAGCAGCCATCAAGGAAGCCGAAGAGGCCATCCAGAGCGGCGACAAGGACAGCATCGAAGCCAAGACCCAGGCCCTTGCCATGGCCAGCCAGAAGCTCGGCGAAGCCATGTATGGCCAGCAGGGTGGCGCCGAAGCGGGGGAACAGCCTGCGGGTTCGGCAGGTGGCAGCAGCAAGGCGGATGATGCCGATGTCGTCGATGCTGAATTCACCGAAGTAAAAGACAAGAAGTAATCGTCTCGCCCGACGGCAGACTTAACGGCCGAGCCCCCGCCGGAGCACCTGCTCCGGCAGGCTCGGCCTTTGCACGAAATAGGGACTTCTCGAGCGGCAGTGATGAACACCCCCACCGCGCGCGGCACCAGTCACCCCGATGCGACCGGAACGCGCAGCCACTCCGTTCTGCCGAGACACCCACAAGCCTGAGCGAATCACCATGTCCAAACGGGATTATTACGAAGTGCTTGGCGTCAACCGCGACGCCAGCGACGATGAGATCAAGAAGGCCTACCGTAAACTGGCCATGAAACACCATCCGGACCGCAATCCGGACAGCAAGGACACAGAAGAAAAGTTCAAGGAGGCCAAGGAGGCCTACGAGATCCTTTCCGAACCGCAGAAGAAAGCTGCCTATGACCGCTACGGTCACGCCGGCGTCGATCAGTCGATGGGCGGCGGCGGCCAGGGCTTCGAAGGCTTTGGCGACGCCTTCTCCGACATTTTCGGTGACATCTTCGGCGGCGCTGGCGGGCGCGGCGGACGCTCCAACGTCTATCGTGGCGCCGACCTGCGCTACAACCTCGAGATTTCGCTCGAGGAAGCGGCTCGCGGTGCCGAAAAGACGATCCGTATTCCAACCGTGGAAGAGTGCGACTCCTGTCACGGCAGCGGCGCCAAGCCCGGCACCCAGCCCAAGACCTGCCCCACCTGCGGCGGCGCCGGCCAGGTGCGAATCCAGCAAGGCTTCTTCTCGATCCAGCAGACCTGCCCGAAGTGTCACGGCAGCGGCCGCATCATTCCCGACCCCTGCCGTGAGTGTGGTGGCGCAGGCCGGGTGAAGAAGCAGAAGACGCTCGAAGTAAAAATTCCGGCAGGCATCGACGAGGGCATGCGTCTTCGGCACGGCGGCCATGGCGAACCGGGTGTCAATGGTGGTCCGGCTGGCGACCTCTATGTCGAGATCCACATCCGCAAGCACTCGGTGTTCGAGCGCGACCACGACGACCTGCACTGCGAAATGCCGATCAGCATCACCACCGCTGCACTGGGTGGCGAGATCGAAATTCCGACGCTGGAAGGCATGGCTCGTCTGAAGATTCCTGCCGAAACACAGAGCGGCAAGGTCTTCCGCCTGCGCGGAAAGGGCATCAAGAACGTACGCTCGCACACGCATGGCGACCTGATGTGTCATGTCCTGGTCGAGACGCCGGTCAAGCTCACCGAGCGCCAGCGCGAACTGCTGCAGGAGTTCGAATCCATTTCCAGCGGCAACGTCGACCGGCATAATCCGAAAGCCAAAGGCTGGATGGACAAGGTGCGGGAGTTCTTCGGCACCTGAACGTCCGCATCGGCACACATCCTCGCCGGCGCAAGCGCGACAGCCTCCGGGGCTTCGCACGAGCGCCGGCGTTTTACGTCCACAAACCGGACGCTGCGGGATATGATGAATAGGTCCGCTCAGAGACCTTGATGGAGACACTATGAAAGTAATACGTCCACTGCTGGCTGCGGCGTTTGTCGCTCTTGTGCCACTGCTTCCGGTTACCGCCGCCCACGCTCAGCAGGGCGTCAGCAACGAGAGCATTACGCTCGGCCAATCCGGCGCACTGACCGGCCCGCTGGCCGAACTCAGCAAGGAATACCTGTCGGGTGCGATGCTTCACTTCAACCAGCTCAATGCCCACGGTGGCGTGAATGGCCGCAAGATAGAACTCATCACCGAAGACGACGCCTACAACCCAGATCGTGCAGCGGAAAACGTGCACAAACTGATCGAAAAGGATCACGTCCTGGCACTGTTCGCTTGCTTTGGCACCGGCCCCAGCCTGAAGGCGATTCCGGTTGCCACCGCCGCCAAGGTTCCCTTTTTCGCCCCCTACACCGGAGCCGACGCGGTACGTACGCCAAGCAACCCGCTCGTCTTTCACCTGCGCGCCTCCTACTCGCAGGAGATCGAAAAGATGGTCGATCACCTCGCCAACATCGGGGTGAAATCAATCGCCGTCGTGCACCATTCCGATCCCTTCGGTCAGGCCGGGCTCGACGCCGCCACCGCCGCCCTCACCCGCCACGGCCTGCCTGCGCCAATCGTTGCGCCAATCGCCTCTGATGGCAGCAACGCCGCCGAAACCGTCAGCAAGGTCGTCGCCGGCAACACTGCTGCCGTCATTCTGGTCACCGCAGGCAACAGCTCTCCGGCCTTCATGCGGGCACTTCTCAAGACTGATTACCGGCCGATGCTTTTCGGCCTTTCGGTGATCAGCAGTCGCCAGCTGATTCGGGAGCTTGGGGAGAAGGCGCGCGGCATGGTGATTGCCCAGGTCATGCCTTCGCCATTTCGCATCGACTACCCGATGGTGCGCGAATACCGGCAGGCTGCCGACAAAGCCGGGCAAAGCTACTCCTACGCTGCCCTTGAGGGCTATCTTGCCGCACGCAGTTTCAGCGAAGGCCTTCGCCGCGCAGGACGCGAACTCAACCGTGAGCGCCTGATCAGCGCGCTCGAGAGCCTTGGTGACTGGGACGCCGGCGGCCTGCATCTGGCGTTTTCCCCGCGCAACAGGAGCGGACTGAACTTTGTCGATCTCACCGTGATCGGCAGAGGCAGCTTCGGGAACTGAGCTAAAACAAAAAAACGGCTGCACCCGGGAAGGTGCAGCCGCATTTTTTTGCGCCAGACTCAGGCGCGACGCCAGGTCGTCCCCTGGGCACTGTCCTCAAGAACAACCCCAGCCTCAAGCAACGTCGCGCGCAGGCGGTCGGCCTCGGCAAAGTTTCGCCCCTTCTTCGCGTTCGTCCGGGCTTCGATCATGCGTTCGATCTCCGACACCTCCAGCCCGCCTTCCACCTGCACGCCACTTTGCAGGAAGACCGTCGCATCGCGCCCCAGCAAGCCAAGCACGCCGCCGAGCGCGCGCAACTGCAATCCAAACTCGGGCGCAGCTCCGCGATTGACCTCGTTGGCGAGCTCGAACAGCACGGCTAGCGCTTCGACCGTATTGAAATCGTCATCCATCGCCGCCCGGAAACGTTGCCCCCACGGACTGCTCCAGTCGGGCTTGACGTCGACCACCGGTACTGCCTTGAGGGCCGTATACAGCCGAGTCAACGCCTGACGCGCGTCGTCGAGATGGGCGTCCGAGTAGTTCAGCGGACTGCGGTAATGGGCACGCAGAATGAAAAAGCGCACGACCTCGGGGTCGTATTGCTCCAGCACCTCGCGAATGGTGAAGAAGTTACCCAGGGACTTAGACATTTTCTCGTCGTCTACCCTCACGAAACCGTTGTGCATCCAGTAGTTCACGAAGGCGTGACCGTGCGCACCCTCCGACTGCGCAATCTCGTTTTCGTGGTGGGGAAACTGCAGGTCCTGACCGCCGCCGTGAATGTCGAAATGCTCTCCAAGCAGATCTTCACTCATCGCGGAGCACTCGATGTGCCAGCCCGGACGGCCGCTCCCCCACGGCGATTCCCACTTCGCCTCGGCCGGTTCCTCGGCCTTGGCATGCTTCCACAGCACGAAATCGAGTGGATCGTTCTTGTCACCCACGACGTCGACCCGCTCGCCGGCACGCAACTCGTCGATCGACTTTCCCGACAACTTGCCGTAGCCATCGAATTTGCGCACGGCAAAACAGACGTCACGGTTAGCCGCAACATAAGCCAGCCCCTTGGCCTCAAGGCGGCCGATCAGATTCTGCATGCCGGAAACGTAATCCATCGCGCGCGGCTCGTGATCCGGGCGCAGCACGCCGAGTGCGTCTGCATCTTCATGCATCGCTGCAATGAAGCGATCAGTCAGGGCGCGGATGCTCTCACCGTTCTCCTGCGCCCGACGAATGATCTTGTCGTCGATATCCGTGATGTTGCGGACATAGGTCACTTCAAGGCCACTCGCACGCAACCAGCGCGTCACCATGTCGAAGACCACCATGACTCGAGCGTGGCCGAGGTGACAGTAGTCGTACACCGTCATGCCGCAAACATACATGCGGACCTTGCCGGCATCGATGGGTTGAAAGCGTTCCTTCTTGCGGGTGAGCGAGTTGTAGATGGTGAGCATGCGGGTAACCGAAAAGCGCTCGCGGCGCAGCCGCGAAGCAGTGTGATTCGTCGATCGCGGCAGCAAAAAAGCGGGTTCCGACCGGACCCGCTTCGATGTGTTTCTGCCGTCAGCATGACGGCACAGGAAACTATGAGTGCTTGCCGCTTGTTGGTAGAATCCAAGGCTTGTTGCCAGCCCGGATCACCCGCCAAAAGTATAGCACGGCGCATAATCGCGAACTTTTACGGCCCCTTCCATGCGCCCTGGCGCCAACGGGCCTATTTGTACCTCATCCGGCAAACCTGCCACCACCCACCTCCCGGAGACCGCATGAAGAAGCAGGCTCTCGCACTGATCGCTTTCATCAGTTGCAGCATTCAGGCTTTCGCAGCCAACCCCATGGTCGAACTCAAGACCAGCCTCGGTGATATCGTGGTCGAACTCAATGCGGAGAAGGCGCCGAAGTCATCGGCAAACTTCGTGCAGTACGTCCAGGACGGGCATTACGACCATACCGTGTTTCATCGTGTCATCGATGGCTTCATGATCCAGGGCGGCGGTTTCGACGCAAAGATGACGCAGAAGCCGACCCGTGCCCCGATCGAAAACGAGGCGAAGAACGGACTCAAGAACCTGCCCGGCACATTGGCCATGGCACGCACCGCCGATCCGCATTCGGCCTCGGCACAGTTCTTCATCAACCTGGTGCCCAACACATTCCTCGACTATCCGTCGCGCGACGGATGGGGCTATGCGGTATTCGGCAAGGTCGTCCGTGGCATGGACGTGGTCGAGAAGATCGCCAAGGTCAAAACGGCTAACGCCGGCATGCACCAGAACGTACCGGTCGAACCGGTCACCATCGAGTCGGCGCGCGTCCTCGACGCGGTGCCCGCCCCCAGCAAATAAGCCCACAGGAGAACAGCATGGCAGTGAAACTGCACACCAATCACGGCGTGATCACCCTCGAACTCGATGCCGAAAAGGCACCCGTCACGGTCGAGAACTTCCTCGCCTACGTTGAAGCCGGCCACTACGACAACACCGTGTTTCACCGCGTCATCGACGGTTTCATGATCCAGGGCGGCGGTTTCGAGCCCGGCATGAAGCAGAAGGCCACTCGCGACACGATCAAGAATGAAGCCGACAACGGTCTCAAGAACAACCGTGGCACCGTTGCCATGGCCCGCACTCAGGCACCGCACTCCGCATCCGCCCAGTTCTTCATCAACCTCGCTGACAACGACTTCCTCAACTACCGTTCGCCCGATCTCCAGGGCTGGGGCTACTGCGTGTTCGGTCAGGTCACCGATGGCATGGACGTGGTCGACAAGATCCGTTCGGTGAAGACCGGCTCCAGCGGCTTTCACCAGGACGTACCGAAGGAAGATGTGATCATCGAGCGCGCCGAAGTTGTCTGATTCGGGCCCAGCCCTGTCTGTCGCCAGCACCGGACAGAGTACTGCAGTGCCGGAGGTCCGTCATGCGGCGCTTCCGGCATTGTTCATTTCCGATCTGCATCTTTCCGCAGAGCATGCGGACACGGTCGCGGCCTTTCTCGCGTTCCTTCAGGGCCCGACACGTGAGGCGGGCAGCCTTTTCATTCTCGGCGACCTGTTCGAATACTGGGCAGGCGACGACGACATCGATGCACCGTTCAACCGTGACATGTGCGCCGCGCTAAAAGCGCTATCCGCCACCGGCGTCGAACTCTTCTACATGACGGGAAACCGCGACCTGTTGGCGGGGGACGACTTCGCCCGCACAACCGGCATGCGACTGCTCCACGACCCTTCACTCCTTGTGCTCGGCGAACAACGCATCCTGCTCAGCCACGGCGATGCCTTGTGCACCGATGACCACGCCTATCAGGCCTATCGACAGCAGGTCCGCGACCCAGCCTGGCAGGCGGGATTCCTGTCCCAGCCCCTCGCCGCCCGCAAAGCCTTCATCGAAAGCCTGCGCAAACAGAGCGAGACGGCAAAGCAGGAGAAGGCATTGACCATCATGGACGTCAACACCGCTGCAGTGGACGCGCTGCTTCGAGGTAACGGCCTGCCGGTCCTGATTCACGGCCACACTCACCGTCCGGCACGTCACCTGCACCAGGTCGACGGCCACGAATGCGTACGCTGGGTTCTGTCCGACTGGCACGGCCATGCCACCTGGCTCTCGTTCGACGGCACCCGCTTCAACGCAGGCGAATCGACTCGGGCCTGAGCGAGTCGCTGCAATCCAGCGCCAAGCCCGTCCCGGCATACAAATCAATTTTTCCTGAGGTCGAGCCGTCAGGCTATTCTGGCGCCCCGCCAACCTCACATTGCACTGACCAGGCCCACCATGTTCCGAACCTTGAGACGGCCCGATGTCCTCGCCGTCACCCTCGCCGCTGCCGGCATTCTCGCAATCACGATGGGCATCCGGCAGTCCCAGGGGCTGTTCATCAGCCCGATGAACACATCCACAGGGCTTGGCGTTGCCAGCATCAGCTTTGCACTTGCCATCGGACAATTTGCCTGGGGTGTGATCCAACCGGTCGCCGGTGCGGCGGCAGATCGTTATGGTCCTCGCATCGTGCTCATCGCCGGCCTGATCGCGTTGGCGTTGGGCAGTGCCATTACCCCGTTCATGGATTCGGGTTTCGGACTCACCGTCTCGCTTGGTCTGCTGTTCGCAATGGGGTCGGGCGCGGCCAGCTTCTCCGTACTGATCGGCGCCGCCGCACAGCGCCTCCCGCTGGAAAGCCGCGGAGCAGCCTCGGGCGTGATCAATGCCGGGGGGTCTTTCGGCCAGTTCGTTTTTGCCCCGCTGCTGCAGAAACTGATCCAGCTCACCGGATGGATGGGTGCGATGTGGGCAATGGCCGCGATGACCCTGCTGGCATTGCCACTCGTCAACAAGCTCACCGGCACTCAACGGACGCCCGTCCATCACCACCACGAAGAAGATACCGGCGCCTTGCGTGCGATTCGCAATGCATTCAAGGACCGCAGTTACATACTCCTCCATGCAGGCTTCTTTACCTGCGGCTTCCATATTGCCTTCCTGGTCACCCACCTGCCCGGAGAGGTCGATCTCTGTGGCCTGCCGCCGTCGGTGGCAAGCTGGTCGCTGGCCATCATCGGACTTGCCAATGTTTTCGGCAGCCTCTATGCCGGATCCTGTGTGTCGCGTTACCGCAGCAAGTACGTTCTCGCAGCAATGTACGGCTCGCGCGTGCTGCTGATTGCGCTCTACCTGCTGCTGCCAAAGACCGACTGGACCTTCTATGCCTTTGCAGCCGGTCTCGGCTTCACCTGGCTGGCCACGGTCCCGCCGACCGCCACCATCGTCAGCAAACTGTTCGGCGTACGCTACCTGGCAACCCTGTTCGGGATGACCCTGCTTTCGCACCAGATTGGCGGTTTTCTTGGGGCATGGCTGGGCGGGCTGAGCCTGACCATGCTCGGTGACTATTCATGGATGTGGTACGCCGACATGGCACTTGCCAGCTTCGCCGCGCTCATAAACCTGCCGATCAAGGAGGCCCCGGTCAGGGCTGCCACCGCAGCCGCCTGAACACAGTCCCGCCCCTGCGCCAGTCTTACAGCACGATAGAGGCAAGACCAAGAAAGGCAAAGAACCCGATCACATCCGTCACCGTCGTCAGGATCACCCCACCCGCCAGGGCGGGGTCGATCCCCACGCGGTCGAGGAACATCGGCACGACAAGACCGGCCAGCGCTGCAAACAGCAGATTGATCAGGATCGCAGCACCGATGACCCCTCCGATCTGCCAGTCGCCAAACCAGGCGACGGCCAGCAAGGCAACGACGACGGCCCAGAGCATTCCGTTCAGAAGCGCAATGCCGATTTCCTTGGCGAGCAGCGCACGGGCATTGCTGCCCTCGACCTGACCGAGAGCCATGCCGCGAATCACCAGGGTCAGCGTCTGGCTGCCGGCTATACCGCCCATACTGGCAACGATCGGCATCAGCACAGCCAGCGCCACCACTCTCTCGAGCGTGGTCTGAAACAGCCCGATCACCCACGCGGCAAGAAAGGCTGTCACGAGATTGATGCCCAGCCACACCGCCCGCCGCCGGGAGCTCGTGAGCACCGGCGCGAACATGTCGGCCTCTTCATCGAGACCGGCCATGTGCATCATCGCGCGGTCCGAACTCTCGCGAATCAGATCGACCACGTCATCGACCGTAATGCGGCCAAGCAACAGGCTGTTTTCATCCACGACCGGCGCGGACAGCAGATCGTGATCCTGGAACAGACGAGCGACCTCGTCAGAAGAGGTGGTGACCGGGATGACGGGCAACTCGGTCTCCATGACCTCGGCCACCTTGCGCTCGGGCTTGGCGGTCACCAGCGCACTGAGCCTGAGCACCCCCTGATAGATCCCCTTGCGGTCAACCACCATCAGCATGTCGGTCTGCACCGGCAGGGATTTGATCAGGCGCAGATAGCCCAGCACCGTTGCCAGACGCACATCAGGCCGCACCACGATCTGGTCGGCATTCATCAGACCACCCGCCGAGTCCTCCGGATAGGACAGCATCGACTCCAGCTTCTCGCGCCGTCGACCATAGGTGGCCCGCATCAGCTGCTGTCCGTTTTCGTCCGGCAGAGCCTGAATAAGGTCGACAAGATCATCGAGATCGAGCCTTTCGGCCGCGATCACCAGATCCTCGTGATCCATTTCAAGCGCCAGCGCAGCGCAGCTCTCTCCGTGCAGATAGGTCAGGACCTTGCCCGCGCGATCGGCCTCGACCATGCCCCAGGCCGCACTGCGCTCCTTTGGCGGCAGTGACTCCAGCAAACCGGCAGCCTTGGCTGGGTGCATGTCACGCAGGATCTTGCCTACACGCTTGAGCTTGCCCTGCGCGAGCGCCGTCCGTACGTCCCGGATCTGCGTCGTTGCAGACGACTCTTCGCTCTCCGGGTCCTCTTCGGGAGGGCTCTCATGGTCGCCCGATTCGCTGACCAGATGACGCCCGAGCACGGGGTTCAGATGGGCGAGAATGCGGGCCTCGTGCCCCGAATCAACCTGCTGCCACACAGCAAGGCGCTGCTCAGGGTCGAGCACCTCAAGCAGGCCCGCGATCTTCGCATGATGCATCTGATGCAGCATCTTGCGAACACGCTTGTATTTGCCGTGTTCGAGTGCCGCGATGATCTGTTCAATCTCGGTATGTACGCTGCCCGTGGTGTGATCTGTCATTCATGTCGCCCATGTTGTCAGGAGCAGAAGTCGCAGACCGGATACGCCCTGCCACCGTTAGTCTACGCAAATCGCCCGTCAGGCGCACCGCAATTGCCATGTCACGCGGCCGGACGCCATGCATCGGCCGCCACTGCGCCCCCCGGAAACAGCTGGGCACGACCGAAAAAAAGCGCCGGTCTTCCAACCAGCGCTTCCCGGGGTATGACTGTCGCGCAGCCAGAAACTCAGTCTGTCAGCCCTCGACCAAGATCGGCCTTGAGATCGTTGATCGATTCAAGCCCAACGGCGATGCGTAACAGTCCATCGCCAATACCCGCTGCCGCGCGAGCTTCGGCAGAAATCCGTCCATGGGTCGTGGTTGCCGGATGCGTAATCGTCGTCTTGGTATCACCCAGATTGGCCGTGATCGAAATCATCCTGGTGGAATCGACCACTTTCCACGCCGCCTCGCGACCGCCCTTGACCTCAACGCTCAGAATGGCGCCACCACTTTTCTGTTGCCGCATCGCCAGTTCGTGCTGCGGATGCGACGGCAGCCCGGGGTAAAAGACACGAGCGACACCCGGCTGAGCTTCAAGCCAGCGCGCCAGTTCAAGCGCACTTGCCGACTGCGCATCCATGCGGATGCGCAGTGTTTCGAGCCCCTTGAGAATGACCCAGGCATTGAAAGGCGACAAGCTTGGCCCTGCGGTGCGCAGGAATTTGAACACCTCGTCGGTAATGCGCTTCGGACCCACCACAGCCCCACCGAGAACCCTTCCCTGCCCGTCCAGATACTTGGTCGCCGAATGCACCACTACGTCCGCGCCGAGTTCGAGCGGACGCTGCAGCACCGGGGTGCAGAAGCAGTTGTCGACTGCGAGAATCGCCCCCGCTTCGTGCGCGACCTCGGCAACCGCCGCAATATCGACGACCTCGGTCAGCGGATTGGATGGCGTTTCAATGAAGAAGAGTTTGGTGCGGGGACGAATGGCATCGCGATAGGCGGCCAGCTCGGTCGCCGGCACGAAGGTGGTCTCGACGCCGAACTTGCTCAGGATGTTGCCGAACAGCTGCTGGGTGGAGCCGAACAACCCCAGCGATGCCACCACATGATCACCCGCCTGCAGCACCGACATCGCCAGCGACAGGATCGCCGACATTCCCGATGCGGTCGCGATGCAGGCCTCGCCCCCCTCGAGCGCAGCCAGACGCGTCTGCATCGCGGTTACGGTCGGATTGGAGAAACGCGCATAGACGTTGCCCTCTTCCGCACCCGAGAACCGCGCGGCCGCCTGCGCAGCGCTGTCGAACACGAAGCTCGAGGTCAGGTACATCGCCTCGCTGTGCTCGTTGAACTGGCTGCGGTCGATACCGGCACGAACCGCAAGCGTATCCAGATCGTAGTCTTTGTTATCCGCCATTGATGTTATTGGTCCGGATGCGAAATCAGGTTGAGGTCCATCTGATCGCTGTCGCTGTCGTTATCCTCACGGGCGCCCGGCTTGACCTCGCAACGCTGGTTCTCCACCCCGCTGAGATACTCCGGCGTGATATCGCCGGTGACATAAATACCGTCAAAACAGGAGGTTTCGAAGAGATTGATCGAAGGGTTCAGGGCGCGAACCGAGGCCTTGAGATCCTCGAGATCCTGATAGATCAGCCCGTCGGCGCCAATCTGGCGACAGATCTCGGCTTCGTCGCGGTCACTCGCGATCAGCTCGCCGCGCGTTGGCATGTCGATGCCATAGACGTTGGCATAGCGCACCGGAGGCGCGGCAGAGGCCAGATAGACCTTGCTCGCACCGGCCTCGCGCGCCATGTTGACGATTTCCTTGCTGGTCGTGCCCCGCACGATCGAGTCATCCACCAGCAGCACACTCTTGCCCTTGAACTCCTGATGGATGGTATTGAGCTTCTGGCGCACCGATTTCCGCCGCGTCGCCTGCCCCGGCATGATGAAGGTACGGCCGATGTAACGGTTCTTCACGAAACCTTCGCGATAGGGAAGCTTCAGCCTGAACGCCATTTCCATGGCCGACGGTCGGCTCGAATCCGGAATCGGGATCACCACGTCGATGTGGACGTTGGGCAGCGTGCGCTTCATCTTCTCGGCCAGAAACTCGCCCATCTTCACGCGCGACTCGTACACCGACACGCCGTCGATGATGGAGTCGGGACGTGCCAGGTAGACGAATTCGAACATGCACGGTGCTGACACCGTCTTCCCGGAACACTGGCGGCTACGGAAGTTGCCATCGATATCGACCAGCACGGCCTCGCCGGGCGCCACGTCGCGCAGCAACTTGAAGCCGAGCACGTCGAGCGCGACCGACTCGGAAGCCACCATCCACTCCGTTCCCGCTTCGACGTCATTGCGTCCGATCACCAGCGGACGGATGCCGAACGGGTCGCGGAACGCCAGCAGACCGTAGCCGGCAATCATGACCACGGCAGCATAGGCACCACGGCAACGGCGGTGCACACCTGCCACCGCGCGGAAGACCGCGTCCTCGTCGAGCTTGAGGCCGTTGGCCGCTGCCTGCAGCTCGTGGGCCAGCACGTTGAGCAACACTTCCGAATCGGAGTTGGTGTTGATGTGACGCAGGTCGGCGAGGAACATCTCGCGCTTGAGTTCTTCCGAATTCGTCAGATTACCGTTGTGAGCAAGCAGCAGGCCGAACGGCGAATTGACATAAAAGGGCTGCGCTTCGGCTGCGTTGTACGCCGAACCCGCGGTGGGATAGCGCACATGGCCGATACCCCAGTTGCCCTCGAGGTTGCGCATGTTTCGAGTACGGAACACGTCCCGCACCAGGCCGGAACCCTTGTGCATGTGAAAACGACCGCCCTCGGCCGTGGCGATACCCGCCGCGTCCTGGCCCCGGTGCTGAAGCACCTGGAGACCGTCATAGAGCAACTGATTAACCGGGGAAGTCGCGACGACCCCAAGAATTCCGCACATGGAAACCCTGCCTATCTGAAACGAACTCTATCGGCCACCGCATCCGGCAGCCACGGTTTGGCAGCAATCACTGCCGTCTCAAGCGGCGGCGAAAACATCGCGTTTGCCCACCATGGCTCACGCGACACCCCCACCAGACCACCAATCAACACTACTGCGAACGTGATCGCCAGGCCACGGGCCAGGCCGAACAGTGCGCCAAAAAAACGGTCGGTCGCCCCCAAGCCTGCGGCTTTGAGCAACTCTCGCAACAGGAAGCGCAGAAACGCCGCCAGCAACAGCACGATAACGACGATTGCGGCAAAACCCGCAATCTGCCGCCACGCCGGGTCGCTGATGACTCCGCTCAGAAGGCCCGCGGCCTCTCCTGAATAGCGCCATGCCGCCAACACTGCGGCCAGCCACGCCACCAGCGCCATGACCTCGCTCACCAGACCGCGCCACAATCCAACGGCTGCCGACAGGCCGAGCACGGCCAGAAAAAAGTAGTCGAAAACCGTCATTGCCAACAATCAGCGCGCCGCGAGCACCGCGTTATGTCCCTGTGCACGCAGTTTCGCTGCAAGCTTTTCGGCGTCGCTGCGCGCCGGCAGCGGGCCGACACGAACCCGCGTAACCTTGCCAGCCTTCTCAGTGTAGGCGGCGAAACCCTTTTTCTTCAGTTCGGCAGCCAGCGCCGATGCCTTGGCCTCGTCACTGAAGGCGCCAACCTGAATGACGAAGGATTCGGGCGCGGCCACCTGCGCGGGAAGCGCGGCGCCGCTCAGCAGGGCTTTGACCCGCGCAGCTTCATCTTCCTCGCGAGAAGGCGACGGAGCCGGCTTCGGCGGCGCGGCCGGCGCTTCTGCGACAGGCGCGGGAGATGCCGTGGGCGGCGGGGCAATGCTTGGGGCTTGTTCGATGGGCGCCGGCGTTACGTCAGGCTCGCTTGCCACCACAGCCGGGCTGGGGGCAATCGGTCGCGCCTGGGTCGCCGTCGCATCGCGGTCGGGAATCGAGATCTGGATGTCTTGCGAGGGTAGTTGAGGCTCCTGGTCCATGGCCATCGGCAACACGATCGCAGCCAGCAGCGCCAGCGCGGCAGCGCCCACCAAGCGCCTGCGAGCGCGCTTCTTGATCTCGAGGTTGTCTGCGTCACTCACCGGGAAACCTCTTCAGTGCCGCTCAGCGCGAATCGTTGCCAGCACATCGGCCACTGTCAGGAAGGAACCAAAGACCACGATTCTATCACCCTCCTCCACACTTTTCCGCGCTGCAGAAAATGCCTCGGCCGGCGTCGTAAAACACTGGATATCGCCCTTCACCTCCGCAGCGCGCACGCGCAGCGCAAGCTCGTCTGCTGACAATCCACGCGGCCCCGGCAGATCGGCCAGAAACCAGTGGTCAACGCGGTCGCGCATTCGCGCAACCACGCCTTCGACATCCTTGTCCCCGAACATGCCCAGCACCGCGGCCGTTTCGGGATGAAAACTCATGCTTCCGAGGTTTTCCGACAGCACACCGGCTGCCTGCGGATTATGGGCCACATCCAGCACAATCGACGGTCGACCGGCAAGCACCTGAAAACGGCCAGGCACCTCGACCAGCATCAGGCCTTCCCTCACCGCCTGCATCGAAACCGGAATACGGTCGCGCAGAGTGTCGAGTGCCGTCATGACTGCCGCTGCGTTGAGCAACTGATTGGCGCCGCGCAATGACGGGTAGGCCAACCCGCCGCGTTTGGTCAGCGCACCACTGGCCTCCGGTGCCGCATAGCGCCAGTAGCCCCACTGTTGCCGATCACCGCCAAAGCCGAAATCGCGCCCACTGATCCACAGCTTCGTGCCGATCGCTGCGGCATGATCGAGCAGCGACTGCGGCGGCTGCGGATCGCCGAACACCGCCGGCCGTCCCGCACGGAAGATACCAGCCTTCTCGAAGCCAATCGCTTCCCGGGTGTCACCTAGATAATCCATGTGGTCCATAGCCACACCGGTCACGATGGCGCAATCGGAATCGAACACATTCACCGCGTCCAGGCGACCACCGAGCCCCACCTCAAGGATGACCACGTCGAGCCCCTGCGTGCGAAACACTTCCCATGCGGCCAGCGTACCGTGCTCAAAATAGGTCAGCGGCGTATCGCCCCGCGCGCGCTCGACGGCATCGAAGGCACCGACCAGGACTGCATCCTCCACATCCTTACCGTCAACACGCACGCGTTCGTTGTAGCGCAGCAGATGCGGCGACGTGTAGCAGCCGACTCGATAGCCCTCGGCGAGCAGGATGGACTCGAGCATCGCGCACGTTGATCCCTTGCCGTTGGTGCCACCGACAGTAATCACCACCAGGTCTTCTGGCCCCGGTCCGAGCGCGGCATGCACCGCCCCCACCCGATCGAGACCGAGCTGTATGGTCTTGGTGTGGCGCGACTCAAGCAGCGCGAGCCACTTGTCGACCGTATCGGGCATTGTGCCGCTCACCGACTGGAGATCAGGCATGGACGGCAGGCTGCCGGCTGAGCAGCGCAAGAATTTCGGCAATGCGCTGACGCAATTCACGACGATCGACAATCATGTCGATCGCACCCTTCTCAAGCAGGAACTCGGAGCGCTGGAAGCCCTCCGGCAAGGTCTCGCGCACCGTCTGTTCGATGACGCGCGGACCGGCAAAACCAATCAGTGCACCGGGTTCAGCAATCACGACATCCCCCATGAAGGCAAAGCTCGCCGACACGCCGCCCATGGTCGGATCGGTCAGCAGGGAGATGAAGGGCAGTTTGCGTTGAGCCAACTGGGTGATGATGGCGGTCGTCTTTGCCATCTGCATGAGCGAGAGCAGGCCTTCCTGCATGCGTGCGCCACCGGTTGCGGTAATGCAGATGAACGGAATGCGCTGCTCAAGCGCAGCCTTTGCACCGCGTACGAAGCGTTCTCCGACCACCGACCCCATCGAGCCGCCGAGAAACTCGAACTCGAAGCAGGCTACGACCACCGGCACCGTAAGGATCGCCCCCTGCATCACGACCATTGCATCGGCCTCGCCGGTATCGGCTGCAGCGGTAGAAAGCCGTTCGGTGTACTTGCGGGAGTCCTTGAACTTGAGCGGATCGACCGGGATCACTTCGGCACCGATCTCGTGCCGGCCTTCCGTGTCAAGCAACTGATCAAGGCGGGTACGCGCACGCACACGCTGATGATGCCCACACTTGGGGCAGACGTTCATGTTGCTTTCGAGGTCGGAACGATAAAGCACGGCTTCACAGGCCGGGCACTTGCTCCACAGACCTTCGGGAATCGACTTGTTGCGCGCGCCCGGATCATTGCGTTTGATCTTGGGCGGCAGCAGTTTCTGCAACCAGCTCATTATTTGGCTCCTGCAAGTTCGTCCAGCGCAGCACGAATGCCACGGATGAAGGCGGATACGTTGGACACCACCGCATCGCGGGGGCTGCGTTCGATCTCTTCGATGATTCGGCTGCCAATCACCACCGCGTCAGCAACTTCGCCAATGCGTTTTGCGCTGGCCGCGTCGCGGATGCCGAAGCCGACACCGACCGGCAAGCCCACTGCGGCGCGGATCTGGGGAATGCGCCGCGCGACTTCGTCGAAGTCGAGATTCCCAGACCCCGTCACCCCCTTGAGCGATACGTAATAGATGTAACCACTGCCAGCTTCGGCCACATCGCGGAAGCGCTGTTCGGACGACGTCGGGGCCAGCAGGAAAATCGGATCGAGCCCGGCCGCCTTCGACAGCGCGGCAAAGCGGGTGCATTCTTCGGGCGGATAGTCCACCACCAGCACACCGTCGACCCCGGCTTCGCAGGCCACCGCGATGAACGTTTCCTCGCCCATGGCCTCGATCGGATTGGCATACCCCATCAGCACGACTGGTGTCGTCTGGTCATCGACGCGGAAGGCGCGCACGATGGCGAGCACCTTGCGCAAGGTCATGCCCGCCGCCAGCGCGCGCTCGGACGCACGCTGAATGGTCGGTCCGTCGGCCATTGGATCGGAGAACGGAACCCCAAGCTCGATGATGTCGGCACCGCCGGCAACCATCGCATGCATCAGCGGAACCGTCAGTTCGCCGTCCGGGTCGCCCGCGGTAATGAAAGGAATCAGCGCCTTACGGCCTGCGGCCTGCAAACGCTGAAAGGTGGTCTGGATTTTCGACATGATGAAGTCCGGCAATGCGGGTCGCAGCGCGGCCCGCAGCGGGTTAGAACTGGATTCCCGAACGCTCGGCAACCGTGTGCATGTCCTTGTCGCCGCGTCCGGAAAGATTCACGAGCAGAACCTTGTCCTTGGACAGCGTCGGCGCGAGCTTTGCTGCATGCGCAAGGGCATGCGAGGACTCGAGCGCCGGGATGATGCCTTCGAAGCGGCACAGATCGTGGAAAGCCTGCAGCGCTTCGCTGTCGGTCACCGCAACATATTCGGCACGTGAAGTGTCTTTCAGCCATGCATGTTCGGGGCCCACTCCGGGGTAGTCGAGGCCGGCCGAAATCGAATGCGTCTCGGTGATCTGCCCATCCTCGTCCTGCATCAGATAGGTGCGGTTTCCGTGAAGCACGCCAGGCTTGACGTTGGCGGTCAGCGGTGCAGCGTGACGACCGGTCTCGATGCCGTCACCCGCAGCCTCGACGCCGATCAGGCGCACGCCATCGACACCGATGTAAGGGTGGAAGATACCCATCGCGTTCGAGCCACCACCCACGCAGGCAATCACGTAATCAGGCTGGCGTCCGGCAACTTCGGGCATCTGGACCAGACACTCCTTGCCGATGACGGTCTGAAAATCCCGCACCATCATCGGATAGGGGTGCGGCCCCGCCACCGTGCCGATGATGTAGAAGGTGTTGGCGATATTGGTCACCCAGTCGCGCATGGCTTCGTTGAGCGCATCCTTGAGCGTCCTGGAGCCGGACTCGACCGGGACCACGGTCGCACCGAGGAGCTTCATGCGATAGACGTTGGCCGCCTGCCGCTTGACGTCTTCCGAACCCATGTAGACCACGCACTCCATGCCGTAACGCGCGGCAACGGTCGCGGTCGCCACGCCATGCTGACCGGCGCCGGTTTCAGCGATCACGCGAGGCTTGCCCATGCGCCGGGCCACCATCGCCTGGCCGATGCAGTTGTTGACCTTGTGTGCACCGGTGTGATTGAGATCTTCACGCTTCAGATAGATCTGCGCGCCACCGAGCAGCTCCGACCACCGCTTTGCATGGTAAATCGGGCTCGGGCGTCCGACGTAGTGCTTCAGATCGTATTCAAACTCGGCGATGAAAGACGGGTCGGCCATACATTCGGCGTACGCCAGCCGCAGCTCTTCGAGCGCGGGCATGAGCGTCTCTGCAACAAAGACGCCACCGTACGGACCGAAGTGGCCCTTCTCATCCGGAAACTGGTACTGCATGTCAGCCATCTGCATCTCGAACTCCGGCAATGAACGCGGCCATCATGGCTGCGTCCTTGATTCCCTTGGCCACTTCAACGCCACTGGATACATCCACCGCCCACGGGCGCACACGACGAACAGCCTCACACACATTTTCCGGATCGAGTCCGCCGGAAAGGATGAGAGGCCGGTCGAGTCCCGCTGGGATCAGGGACCAATCGAAAGTCTTGCCCCCTCCGCCATAACCCTCAACGAATGCGTCAAGCAAAATGCCGCGCGCGCCGGGGTGGCAAGCTGCGAATTCTAACAGATCGACCCCCGCCCGCACTCGTGCCGCCCGGATCCAGGGTCGACCATAGCGGGCACAGTCAGACTCCGATTCGTCGCCGTGGAACTGTAACAGTTGCAGTGGCACGCGACGCAGGGCCTCGTCGACAAAACCGGGATCGGGATTGACGAACAGACCAACAGCCGTGACAAAGGGCGGAAGCAGCCCTGCAAGTTCGGCTGCCTGCTCGAAGCTGACGTGGCGCGCACTGGGTGGATAGAACACGAAGCCGATCGCGTCGGCGCCGGCCTCAACCGCCGCGCGGACATCCTGCGGCCGGGTCAGGCCACAGATCTTGATTCGGGTACGTAGCATTCAGAGGAGGGGAAGCTGGGGCTGGGAGATGATACGCCCATCCCCTGGCAGCGGCCAGTCCGGAGGGTATGCCACCCCGCACAGATAGAGCCCGGCAGCCTCGAAGGTGGGCGCTGCCAGCGAGCGATCACCCCGCTCGAGCACCTCTCCAAGCCACTCCGGCGGATAGTGTCCCTTGCCGATATAGACCAGCGCACCGACCAGATTCCGGACCATGTGGTGGAGAAAACCGTTGGCGCGGAAGTCGAGCGCCAGATAGTCGCCCGCACGCGAGACGCGCGCGTCGTACATCACCCGGACCGGCGTCTTCGACTGACAGCAGGACGCCCGGAACGCCGAGAAATCGTGCTTGCCCACAAGTTGCCTGGCGGCCTCGATCATGCGTGATTCGTCCAGGGGCGGATGAAACCACCCCACTTTCCCGGCCATCACCGCCGGCCGCGACGGCGCGTTATAAAGGATGTAGCGGTAGGCACGTTCGTAGGCGAGAAAACGTGCATGAAAGCGGTCGTCCACCTCAACCGCCCACTTCACCACGACCGTCCTCGGCAAGTGGGTATTGACTCCGCGCACCCAGGCCGTTACCGGCCGTCGCGCCGTGGTGTCGAAATGGGCGATCTGGGCCGTTGCATGCACGCCGGTATCGGTTCTACCGGCCACCTGAAGGCGCACGAACTCCCCCGCAATCCGTTCGATTGCGGCTTCCAGCACATCCTGCACGGTCCGACCATGACGCTGGCTCTGCCAGCCTTCGAACGCATCGCCCGCGTACTCGATACAGAGCGCAATCCTTACCACATCCACCATCCCAACAATCCACCCACCAGAACAAGGACAACAAGGTCTGTCGCCCCCAGACGCTCACGTACGAGGTGTACAGGTGCTACCGGTTCGTCAGTCGCCAACAGCCACTGCTTCCACTCATGACGACCACCTCGGGCGTCATCCACATAGCGCAGGACCAGTAGAAGCCGCAGCGCGACCCGCTGCGCCGACAGCCCAAGCACGGCCCATGGCCGGCACAAGGCATACAAGCCGCTCACAAGACGGTCCGGCGACAGACGTTCTAGGAGCAAGGCCACGCAGCATACAACCACCAGCAAACGCCCGGCATGAACCAGTGCGAGCACGAGCCCTTCACGAGTCGGGCTGAACACCGGATAGGCGCTCACCAGCGCCTCGCCCGGCGTAAACCATGCAAACAGAAAGAAAATGGCAAGCAGCAACACCCGTACGCGGCGAATCAGCCGGAAGCCCCTGACACGGGCAAAGACGATCACCAGCAACAGGCTACCGGTAACGAGCGCCGCCAGCAGACCTCCGCTTGCGAGTTGCACTGACGCAACTCCAGCGACCCACAGCAGCAGAATCAGCCCCGCGTGCATGTTCAAAAGAAAACGCCGCCGTGAGGCCTGCGCCCCACGGCGGCGAGATGAACGGAAATCACCCCAGCTTTTCGATCAGCGTCCGCGCCGCAGCCTGCTGTGCAGGCCCACCTTCAGCGAGCACCTCGTTAAGCAACTCAAGCGCACCTTCCTTGTCACCCATCTCGTCGTATGCTCGCGCGAGTTCAAGCTTGGTCTCGACTTCGGAATCTGCCCCACCCTCGGGCGCCGATGCCGACGGCGGCACCAGCGTTTCGGGCTCGGACGCTGCCACGGGAGCGGTTGCCGGCGTGGAGGCCTGTTCAGTTCCGGCCGGAGCATCTCCTTGCGGCTCAAGATCAAGATCGATACTGGTCAGGTCCATGCCGGCAGGCTCCGCCGACGCGGAACCGCCGCCAGCCGGCGTCTCAAGATCGAAATCGAAGTCGAGCAAATCGGCATCGAAGCTGGTCTTCTCCAGATCCATCACAGTATCGTCGTCATCCGTATCGCCGCCATCGGACGAAACGACGGTTGCACTCATGTCGAAGGCGGCCTGTTTGTCATCGGCAGGCTTGCCCAGATCCGGCAAATCGAATTCAAGCGCAGGCTCTTCAACGTTGGCCAGCGCTACGTCGTCACCTACGACAGTTGCCGTATTTGAAGCAGGTACAGGAGCGGGCTCCACTGGCTCGCCACCACCAACCTCAAGGGTAAACTCGTCGCCATCGAGTTCAAGATCCATCTCCGAATCCGGCGCGACACCGGCCTCCGGGGCGCTCTCCGGGAGAACGGCATCAATCTCCGGCAGGGATGTGGCATCCGCAGGGACAGCGGGCTCTTCTCCATCACCGCCAAGATCGAAATCGATGGCATCGACGTCAATCGACAGCGGCTCTTCCGGCTCAGACACCGCATCCGGCGATTGTCCGGGCATCTCTGCCTCGCCACTCGCAATCTGACCAAAGTCGCCGGGCACGGTCCACGTGGCCTTGAGTTGAGATGCGCTCGGCTCAGCTACTGCCGAGGTCGTGAAGTCAAGGCTGGACAGCGCCTGCCCCAGTTCGTCGCTCTCTTCCTCGACTTTAGTCTCGGCCGTCGTCACCGCAGCTGCGGCCGTCGCGACAGCTGCGGTCGCAGCGGCAGCAGCTGCAACCGGAATGGACGCGGCAGGCAACTCGGTGGACGGCGGAACAGTACGTTCGCCTTCTGCTGGCCCCGCGCTGTAGAGCGGATTTTCGGGATCGAGTTTGCGCCCCATCTGCGCGGCCTTCTCCCAATCGGGGCCCTGGCCACCGGTGCGGGAATAAAGCTCACTCGCGGTGGTTTCGAACTGCTTCGGGCTCTGACGCTGCGCGAACACCTCAAGCAACTTGAGATAGATGGCGATTCGGCTCGGATCCGCCTTGAGCGCATCTTCGAGAATTTCCTCCGCCTGGGCATCCCGTCCATAAGCCATATAAACGTCTGCCTCGGCAACCGGATCAACACCTTCATCGGCATCAATCGCCGACAAACCGGACTGGCTGAAGTCGGTTTGCAGGATGCTGCTGTTACCCGTATCGACACTCTGCCCACCCGTCGCACCAAACACGGCGCTGCTGTCGGGGGGGAACTCGCTCATCAGCGCTGAACTGTCAAGCGCCTCGATTGCCTGTTTGCGCTGGCGGGAACGGTAAGCTGCAAAACCAAGCAGGAGAGCAAGCACGCCACCACCGGCCGCAAGAATCGCAGGGTCGGCAAGCAGCGATTGCATGAAATCGGGTTCGGATTCGGGCGCGGCAGGCGCCGCCGGCACGGACGCCGGGACGGGCACGGGCGCTGGCGCAGCTTCAGCCGGCGGAGGAGAAACGGGTTCTGCAGGCGGCTCTGACGCTTCGCTTTCCGTCGCCGGAACGGCGGGGGTAGCATCCACCGGCGGTGGCGTCACTGCAGTGGCTACAGGTTCGGCCGCAGCTTCAGGAGCTGCGCTCGCAGCTGTGCCAGCGACTGCTGGCTCGGGCTGCAACTGAGCCAGCGTACCGCTCTTCAGCTCCAGCAATTTCTGCAGATCGCGGATGCTCTGCTCAAGCTGGGCAAGGCGTGCATTGGCCTCTTCGAGCCCTTTTTCGCGAGCGATGAGCTCCTCTTCTAGCGCATGAAGGCGGGCAACTGCCGCTTTGTCCATTCCCGCTTCACTATCCTGCGTCTTCGAAATCTGGAGCTTGTCACCAGCAGCTGCGGGCTCACGCGCATCTTCAACCTTGGGCACGATGCGACCTGCGCTCGCCTGCTCGGCCGGAGCCGGAGCCGTCTCACGCTCGACCGCGGTACCCGCCAGGCGCTGACGATAGGCTTCGAAGTCTGCCGCCTGGGCAACGACCTCGCGGCGGGCATCGGCTGGACTGGTCGCCAGCACGGCATCTGCTGTCGGAATCGTCATGATCGCGCCAGCACGCAGGCGGTTGATGTTGTCGCCGTCGAATGCCGCGGGATTGGCACGGAACAGGGCCAGCAACATCTGGTCAAGATTGGCGCTATCGGGGCGATTTGCCTCCGCGATACGGCGCAGGGTGTCCCCTCGCCGCACGGTATAACGATCAACGGCAACAGGCCGGGGCGCAACCGGTGCGGCAACTGGCGCTGGGCGCGACGCCGCGGCCGGCGCCGGCGCAGCGATTCGCGCAGCGACAGGCTTTGGCGCAGGCATGTCGACCGGATCGAGAAGAAAAGTGTATTCACGCGAAAGTCGACCGGACGCCCAGTCAAGATCAATCAACAGCCCGACAAAGGGCTCGTTGATCGGACGGTCGCTGCTGAGCCTGACAACCTGGCGCTGCCCACTGTGTTCAACAGACACCCGGATCCCGGTCAGAAAGCCCGGATAAGGGATACCCGCCTGTCTGAATGCCTCAGGAGAAGCGACTTTGGCAGTGATGGAGCTCAACTCCTGCGGCGTCGCGCTGATCTGGATTTCGGCCCGCAAGGGCTGACCCAAGCCACTGAAAACATTGATCTGACCAAGCCCGGCTGCAAAGCCGCCGAGTGGAAACGAGGCGATCGCAGCTGCGATCAGGGATGCCTTAATCGACGTTTTCATAGTTATCCTCAAACCACGCACCCCCCCCACCAAGTCGGCAAAGGGCAATACATCATGGACTTGGGCTAGCAATCTAGCATTTTTATTAAGGACCTGCATCAACTGATTATGTCTAAAGGGGAAAGCTGTTTTCCCCTCTGACTGGCGGCCCGGCTCGACATTCTGCAGGCGCCCCAGGCCGCGACCGACCATCTTCAGTCTTCCAGCAGAATGGCAAGCATGCGTCGCAGCGGTTCAGCAGCACCCCAGAGCAACTGATCACCGACCGTAAACGCACCAAGATAATCCGGCCCCATTGCCATCTTGTGCAGACGTCCGACCGGGACGGACAGCGTCCCCGTGACCGCAGTCGGTGTGAGATCGCGTTCGGAAAGTTCACGCTCGTTCGGCACCACCTTCACCCACTCGTTGGCGGACGCGATGATTTCGCTGATTTCGTCAAGCGGCACATCTTTCTTCAGCTTGATGGTCAGCGCCTGTGAGTGACAGCGCATGGCACCGATACGCACGCACAGGCCGTCGATCGGGATGCTCCCCTCAGTACGGAACGCCGGGTTGCCGAGGATCTTGTTGCACTCGGCTCCGCCCTTCCATTCTTCCTTCGACTGCCCGTGCTCGACCGGTACGTCGATCCACGGAATCAGGCTTCCAGCCAGCGGCGTGTTACGGAAGTTCTTTTTCGGGAAAGCATCGGAACGAATGGTCTCCGCAACCTTGCGATCGATATCAAGAATTGCCGAGCCCGGATCGGCGAGGAGATCCGCCACCGATGCATGGATGCTGCCCATCTGCGCGATCAGCTCACGCATGTTCTGAGCACCCGCACCCGAGGCGGCCTGATAGGTCATCGCGGACACCCACTCGACCAGATCGTTGCGGAACAGCCCGCCGAGCCCCATCAGCATCAGCGACACCGTGCAGTTGCCGCCAATCCAGTTGCGACCGCCCTTGGCAAGCGCGTCCTTGATCACGTGCATGTTCACCGGATCGAGCACGATCACGGCATCATCGGCCATGCGCAGGGCACTGGCAGCATCGATCCAGTGACCGCTCCAGCCGGCGGCACGCAGCTTCGGAAACACTTCCTTGGTGTAGTCCCCGCCCTGGCAGGTGATGATGATGTCGCAGGTCTTGAGCGCATCGACGCTCATCGCGTCCTGCAGCGGCAGTGCGGCTTCCTTGCCACCGAAAACGGGTGCCTTCCCCCCTGCAGCAGAGGTGGAAAAATACACGGGTTCGATATGGGCGAAATCGCCCTCATCCACCATACGCTGCATGAGCACGGAGCCGACCATGCCACGCCAGCCAACAAGACCTACTCGCTTCATCACATCACCTCGAATCAAAAACCTTAAAGCGCCGCGAGAACCGCGTCGCCCATCTCCCTGGTACCAACCTTCTTCGTGCCCGGTTCGAAAATATCGCCGGTACGGAAGCCCTGCGCAAGCACTTGCTTGACGGCGGACTCGATACGCTGAGCCTG
>JALNWS010000021.1 GCA_023230755.1 Azoarcus sp. | reverse complement strand
TTGATGAACGTGCAGTTCGCGATTCAGGGCGAGGGCGACAATGCGGTTGTTTATGTGCTCGAAGTGAATCCGCGTGCGTCGCGCACCGTTCCTTTCGTATCCAAGGCATGCTCGCTGCCGCTGGCCAAGATCGCAGCACGTTGCATGGCCGGTCAGAGCCTCGCGAGCCAGGGGGTGACGGGCGAGATCGTGCCGCCGTATTTCTCGGTGAAGGAGGCGGTGTTCCCCTTCGTCAAGTTCCCGGGTGTGGATACGATTCTCGGTCCCGAGATGAAATCGACTGGCGAGGTGATGGGTGTTGGCCGCAGCTTTGCCGAGGCCTTTATCAAGAGTCAGATCGGTGCTGGCGTGCGTCTGCCGACATCCGGTACGGCCTTCATCAGCGTCAAGCCTGCCGACCGCGGTGCTGCGGTGGAGGTGGCCAGGGAACTTCATGAGCTCGGCTTCTCGCTCGTTGCGACGCGCGGCACGGGTGGCGTACTCGAAGCTGCGGGTATCCCGGTGACCATGGTCAACAAGGTGAACGAAGGTCGTCCGCATATTGTCGACATGATCAAGAACGAAGAAGTCGTGCTCGTGATCAATACGGTCGAGGAAAAGCGTCAGGCGATCACCGACTCACGCTCCATCCGCACCAGCGCGCTGGCGGCAAAGGCGAGTGTTTTTACCACCATCGAGGGCGCGCGCGCTGCCTGCATGGGGCTGCGCCATCTGGCCGGTCTTGAGGTCTATGCAGTGCAGGAATTGCATGCGGAACTGAATCAGAGCAAATGAACAAGACGCCATTGACCATCGCGGGCGCGGAAGCGCTCCGCGCCGAACTCCACCGTTTGAAAACGGTGGAGAGACCCAGTGTCATCGCTGCAATCGCGGAAGCGCGTTCGCACGGTGATCTGTCCGAGAATGCCGAGTACGACGCTGCCAAGGAGCGGCAGGGTTTTGTCGAGGGGCGCATCATGGAGGTCGAGAGCAAGTTGTCGAACGCTCAGATTATCGATCCCAAGCTGCTCGACGCCGATGGCCGCTGCGTTTTCGGTGCCACCGTGATCCTTGAGGACATGGATTCCGGCAAGACGATCAGCTATCAGATCGTGGGCGAAGACGAAGCCGACATCAAGCTGAACAAGATCTCGGTGAGTTCGCCGATCGCTCGCGCCTTGATCGGAAAGTACGCCGGCGATGTGGCAGAGGTTCAGGCGCCGGGCGGCATCCGCGAGCTTGAAATCATTGAAGTCAGCTATATCTGAAAATCAATGAACCGTGTCGCAGACCACCTCGCAGTGCTTCTGGTTACCTTGTGGATCGGTGCAATGTGGGTGGTCGGTTACATGGTCGCGCCAACACTGTTCTCGATGCTGTCTGATCGAAGTCTGGCGGGGAGTGTTGCAGGGCGCCTGTTTACTCTTGTGGCCTGGATTGGTATCGGGTCTGCGGCTTATCTTTTGGCATTCCTTGGCATGCGCCTGGGCTGGCAGGCTTTTCGCAACCGGCTCTTCTGGCTGGTGCTTGTCCTGCTTGCGTGTACGATCGCGGGGCAGTACGGCATACAGCCATTGATGGCCGAACTCAAAGCCAGTGCATGGCCGCGGGAGGTCATGCACAGCGTGATGCGGGATCGCTTTTCGACCTGGCACGGGGTGTCCAGCGTGCTCTATCTGTTGCAGAGCCTGCTTGGGGTCATGCTTGTGCTTGGCTTGAGGCGTACCCTGCGCTGATGTGCAGGGTACGATAGCGAGTCAGCGGTCGCGGCCTGAACCGGGTGTGCCGGCGTTGCGGCCACGTGCCGGAGATTTGCGCGATGCGATGCGACGTTTTTCGGCAGAGGCCTTGGCCAGTGCAGCGCGGCGCGCCGCAGCGGCGAAGGCAGCAGCGGATTTTGCTGTAGCGGCACCGCCCGAACGCTTTGCGGCGGCAGGCTGTGCGGCCTTCTTTTCTTCTTCCCGGCGCAGGCGCCAGACGATCAGAATGTTGCCGATGTGCTGTACGGGAGCTGCATCGAGGCTGGTGCATAGTTCCTGCATCAGTGCGGCGCGCTGCTCGCGTTCCGTGCCCTGGACACGAACCTTGATCAGCTCGTGCGCCTGCAGCGAGCTGTCGATTTCGGCGATGACGGCAGGCGTCAGGCCATTGCCCGCGATGGTGACGACGGGACTCAGATGGTGCGCACGCGCGCGATATTCGCGGCGCTGTGCAGGTGTAAGCTCGATCATTGACATTTATTACCTCTGTAGGCCCCGGATTTTACTCTGATGAAGCGAAACAAGACCAGCAAAGCGTGGTTGCACGAACACCTCAACGACCCCTATGTGTTGCGCGCAAACGCTGAAGGCTACCGCGCACGCGCTGCGTACAAGCTGATGGAGATCGATGACCGTGATCACCTCCTCAAGCGCGCCAACGTGGTGGTGGATCTGGGCGTCGCTCCGGGTTCCTGGAGCCAGATCGCGGTGCAGCGTTGCGGACCGGACGGTCGCGTGTTTGCGCTCGACATCCTGCCAATCGAGCATATTCACGGTGTGGACTTCCTGCAGGGGGACTTTACCGAAGACAGCGTGCTGGCCGAGCTTGAAAAACGCCTTGATGGTGCCCATGTAGATGTTGTGCTGTCCGACATGGCGCCAAACCTGTCCGGGGTGGCGACCGTCGATCAGGCTCGCTCGATCATGTTGTGCGAATTGGCGCTCGATTTTGCGGTCAACCACCTCAACGCCCACGGCCATTTTCTGGTGAAGGTGTTTCAGGGTGAGGGCTTCATGGAGTTTCGCAAGGAAATGGAGCGTCACTTTGCTTCCGTCCAAGTGCGCAAACCGAAGGCTTCCAGAGACCGTAGCGCGGAAGTCTATTTGCTTGCGAGCAAGCTGCGGTCCTGATTTCCGGTTCGGTCCGGTTTTGCATGATCAGAACGTGTGTAAGGGCTTCATCCTGATGCTCGGGGTTGCCGAACCCGGTGACCGAGCCTCAGGCAACGACGATAGCTGGTATCAATGCCGCTCATTGGTTTGCTGGCGGGAACGTTCGCCACTAGAATGGGTCCTTAGTGTGCACGCCCATGACGGGCTTTCGGGGTAAGACGTTGAACAATCTCTTCAAGAATCTCGCGATCTGGATGGTTATCGGTGTTGTGCTGATGACTGTGTTCAACCAGTTCAATACGCGGCAGGCTGCGCCTAACACGATGGAGTACTCCCAGTTCATGGAGGAGGCCAAGTCCGGGCGCATTGCAAAGGCAACCGTGGATGGTCGCATGCTGCGCGCGACGACCCAGGAAGGCCGCTCCATCACCGTGTACACCCCCGGTGTTCAGGATATCTGGATGGTTTCCGACCTGATGCGCTACGGCGTGGCGGTGACCGCGTCCAAGCCGGAGGAAGAGCAGTCCTTCCTGTCTAGCATTTTCGTATCGTGGTTCCCGATGCTGCTTTTGATCGGGGTGTGGATTTTCTTCATGCGCCAGATGCAGGGCGGCGGAAAGGGCGGTGCCTTTTCCTTCGGCAAGAGCAAGGCGCGCATGCTCGATGAATCAGCCAACTCGATCACCTTTGCCGATGTCGCCGGGTGCGACGAGGCCAAGGAAGAAGTCTTCGAACTTGTCGAGTTCCTGCGCGATCCGTCCAAATTCCAGAAGCTCGGTGGTCGTATTCCCAAGGGTGTGCTGATGGTCGGTTCGCCGGGTACCGGCAAGACCTTGCTGGCGAAGGCGATCGCGGGTGAGGCCAAGGTGCCCTTCTTCTCGATCTCCGGTTCGGACTTCGTCGAAATGTTTGTCGGTGTCGGTGCCGCACGTGTGCGGGACATGTTCGAGCAGGCCAAGAAGCACGCACCGTGCATCATTTTTATCGACGAAATCGATGCGGTCGGCCGCCAGCGTGGTGCCGGCATGGGTGGTGGTAACGACGAGCGCGAGCAGACCCTGAACCAGTTGCTGGTTGAAATGGATGGCTTCGAAGGTCAGGCCGGTGTGATCGTTGTTGCGGCAACCAACCGTCCTGACGTGCTCGATCCTGCGCTGCTGCGCCCGGGCCGTTTCGACCGTCAGGTCGTGGTTTCCCTGCCTGATATTCGCGGTCGTGAGCAGATTCTCAAGGTTCACATGCGCAAGGTGCCCATTGCACCCGACGTCGAGCCGCAGGTGCTGGCACGTGGTACGCCCGGGTTCGCAGGTGCGGATCTGGCCAACCTGGTCAACGAAGCTGCCTTGTTCGCCGCACGTGGTAACAAGCGTCTGGTCGATATGGAAGACTTCGAGCGTGCCAAGGACAAGATCATGATGGGTGCCGAGCGCCGCTCGGTGGTGATGCCGGAAGAGGAGCGCCGCAACACGGCGTACCACGAATCCGGACACGCCGTGGTCGCGCGGTTGCTGGACAAGACCGACCCGGTGCACAAGGTCACGATCATTCCGCGTGGTCGCGCGCTTGGCGTCACCATGCAGTTGCCGACGGAAGACCGCTACAGTCAGGATCGTGAGCGCCTGCTGCAAACCATCACCGTGTTGTTTGGTGGTCGGATTGCGGAGGAAATCTTCATGAAACAGATGACCACCGGTGCGTCAAACGACTTCCAGCGTGCAACGGATCTCGCGCGGCGCATGGTGACTCAGTGGGGCATGTCGGATACGCTCGGGCCGATGGTCTACGGTGAGGAAGAGGGTGAAATCTTCCTCGGACGTCAGGTAACGACGCACCGTAACGTGTCGGAAGCCACGATGCAGAAGGTTGATGCGGAAATTCGTCGTATTGTCGATCAGCAGTACGCGCTGGCGCGTCGCCTGCTGGAAGAGAACAGCGACAAGGTCGAAGCAATGACCGCGGCCTTGCTTGAGCTGGAGACGATCGACGCCGAACAGATCAACGACATCATGGAAGGACGTCCGCCGCGTCCCCCCAAACCGACTCAGGTTCCGCAGTCGCGTTCCTCGGACGATACCCCTGGGGCTGCGCCCACGGCCGCCGCGCCGGCCGCCTGATTCAGTTGTTACCGTTACAGCGAACGGGCCGGATTTCCGGCCCGTTTTTTCGTGCGCCAGTCTGGCGTGCAGGAGGAGAGCTTGTCCATGCCCAATCTGATCTGTGGGCGCTTTGATCTGGATCTTTCTGTCCCCAGGATCATGGCAATTGTCAATTTAACCGCGGATTCGTTCTCGGGTGACGGTTTGCGCGATGACGTTGCTGCTGCGGTGCAGCGTGCGGAGTCAGCGTTGCGCGAGGGTGCCGACATCCTGGATATAGGGGCGGAGTCGACCCGCCCCGGGGCCGAACCCGTAAGTGAGCAGCAGGAACTTGACCTGTTGATCCCGGTGGTTGAAGCGCTCGTTGGTCTGGGCGTTCCGATTTCGGTGGATACGCTCAAGCCGGCAGTGATGCGGGCGGTGCTTCTCGCCGGTGCGGACATGATCAATGACGTGAATGCGTTTCGCGCTCCCGGCGCTGTCGAAGCGGTTGCGGGCGGGCGGGCCGGACTTTGTGTCATGCATATGCAAGGTGAGCCCCGCACCATGCAAACCCATCCAGCCTACGAGGATGTCGTGGCGGATGTCGCGGCTTTTCTCGACGAAAGAGTCGGCGCCCTGACCGCAGCAGGTGTGGCGCGAGAGCGTATCGTGCTCGATCCGGGCTTCGGTTTCGGCAAGACCGTCGCACACAATTGCACCTTGCTGCGAGCGTTGGCTGGTTTTGGTGCGACCGGCCTGCCGGTCCTTGCGGGGCTGTCACGCAAATCGATGCTGGGGGCGTTGACGGGGCGTGCGGTTGATCAGCGCGTGATCGCCAGTGTGGCGGCAGCGCTGGTCGCAGTACAGCGTGGTGCGGCGATCGTGCGTGTTCACGATGTTGCGCCAACACGGGATGCGCTCACAGTGTGGCAGGCGGTGTCATAATCCCGCTTTTGTCGTATGGGTGAGGTCAGCATGGGACGCAAGTATTTCGGCACCGATGGTGTGCGGGGCTGTGTAGGCGAGTTTCCGATTACGCCAGAGTTCGTGATGCGTATTGGTTATGCAGCCGGTGTGTCCCTGGTCGCGCGCGAGCAGTTGCCCGCAGGAGAGCGTCCTGCCATCCTGATCGGCAAGGACACGCGGATTTCCGGCTACATGCTTGAGGCGGCGCTGGAGGCGGGTTTTGCCGCAGCGGGCGTGGATGTGATGCTCGCCGGGCCGATTCCAACGCCTGCCGTGGCCTACCTGACCCGCGCGCTCAGGCTGCAGGCAGGCGTGGTGCTTTCCGCCTCCCACAATCCCTTCTACGATAACGGTATCAAGTTCTTCTCTTCGGGCGGTACCAAACTGCCCGATGCGATGGAGGCCGAGATAGAGGCTCATCTCGATGAACCCATGGGTTGCGTTGATTCTGCCCGTCTCGGCCGGGCACGCCGCATCAACGACGCTGCCGGCCGTTACATCGAGTTTTGCAAGAGTACTTTTCCCAACGAACTCGACCTGCGCGGATTGCGGATTGCGCTCGACTGCGCTCACGGCGCAGCGTACAACATCGCCCCCAGCGTTTTTCACGAGCTTGGCGCCGATGTGGTTTCGGTTGGCGTTGATCCGAATGGGCTGAACATCAATGACGGCGTTGGTGCAACCCGCCCCGAGAACCTGCGCAAGACCGTTCTTGCCGAGGGGGCGGATATCGGCATCGCCCTTGATGGCGACGGCGATCGCCTGATCATGGTCGACCGCCAGGGTGAGATCTACGACGGGGACAAGCTGATCTACGTGATCGCTGCCGCGCGCAGGGCGGCGGGGCGGCTTGATGGGGTGGTGGGCACCCTCATGAGCAATCTGGGCTTCGAGCATGCTGTCGGCCGTCTTGGTGTGCCGTTCGCGCGGGCCAAGGTTGGCGACCGCTATGTCCTTGAGTTGCTGCATGAGAAGGGCTGGCAGCTCGGAGGCGAGAATTCCGGACATATCATCTGCCTCGACTGTCATTCAACAGGTGATGCCATCGTGTCGGCCCTGCAGGTGCTGGCGGCGCTCAAGCAGCGCGGCCAGACGCTGGCGGAGAGCTGCGCAGACCTGGTTTTCTACCCGCAGCGTCTGATCAATGTGCGGTTGCCCGCGGGCTTCGAATGGAAGGCCGACCAGGGAATCGACACCGCGCGGGAGGAGGCGGAACGTGAGCTTGGCGATGCCGGCCGTGTCCTGTTGCGCCCATCGGGCACCGAGCCGTTATTGCGGGTCATGGTGGAGGGCCAGGATGGAGACATGGTTGAACGTCTCGCGCGTCAGATTGCGGCGGCGGTCGAGCTGGCGGTAGCCTGAACGTACAAAGATCTGCGCGGGCTGTAATATTTGAGAATTACTTCAAGTTATTGATTAAATGGTGGATGCCGCACTTTTCATGTGTCGTCCGTCTTAATTTTTAAAGACATGAAATGTGTTTGTAACAGTCGCTTGCTACTTTAGCGGCTCAGTTACCAAACACGAGGTAGTCATGATCCGCGTATCGACCAAGCTAGTTGTTGTTGCAAGTACCGCAGCCTTTTTCTCGATGGGCGTGCAGGCTGCTGATATCACAGGAGCTGGTGCATCCTTCCCCGCGCCTGTGTATGCGAAGTGGGCTGATGCCTACCAGAAAGCGACTGGCAACAAGGTTAACTACCAGTCGATCGGTTCCAGTGGCGGTGTTCGCCAGATCAACGCCAAGACGGTCGATTTCGGTGCGTCCGACAAGCCCCTGAAGCCCGAAGAACTCGCCAAGGGCGGTCTGCAGCAGTTCCCGACGGTGATCGGTGGTGTTGTGCCGGTCGTCAATATCGAGGGTATCAAGCCCGGTGACATGACCCTGACCGGCCAGGTTCTTGCCGATATCTATCAAGGCAAGATCACCAAGTGGAACGACCCGGCGATCGCTGCGTTGAACCCGAAGCTCTCGCTGCCGGAACAGGATATCGGTGTAGTCCGCCGTGCCGACGGTTCGGGTACGACCTTCATCTTCACCAACTACCTGTCCAAGGTTTCGTCGGACTGGAAGGAAAAAATTGGTGAGGGTTCGGCTGTTCAGTGGCCGGTGGGTCTGGGTGGCAAGGGTAACGAAGGTGTGTCCGCCTTCGTGCAACGTCTGCCGGGTTCGATCGGCTATGTTGAGTATTCGTACGCCAAGCAGAACAAGCTGGCTCACACCCTCCTGAAGAACAAGGAAGGTTCGGTTGTTGGTCCTACGGAAGGTGCTTTCGCAGCCGCAGCTGCCAGCGCCGACTGGAGCAAGGCCGAGTTCTATGAAATTCTGACCGATGAGCCGGGCAAGGCGTCGTGGCCGATCACCGGTGCGACCTTCATTCTGATGCACAAGGCGCAGGAAAAGCCCGCTCAGGCTGCTGAAACGCTGAAGTTCTTCGAATGGGCGTTTGCGAATGGTGGTGCGCTGGCTTCCGAGCTCGATTACGTGCCGCTGCCGGCCGAGACCATCAAGCTCATCAAGACGTCCTGGGGCATGATCAAGGATACGTCTGGCAAGACCGTGTATTCCGGCAAGTAAGCGGAGCGCACACGTGCTCCGCTCCAATGAGCAACCAGAGGCCGAGATGGCCTTTGGTCTTGTTTCTGCGGGCGACGGCGATGCCGCCGCCCTTTCGGGTATCCGTATGTCCACGAAAGAGTTCAAAGCGTCAGCCTGGAGTAAATTTGGCGACCGTCTGTTCGGGCTGGCGGCGCGTTCTTTCGCCATCCTGACCCTGATTCTGCTTGCCGGGATCATCCTTTCGTTGATCTATGAATCCTGGCCAAGCATTCGCGAATTTGGCATTGGCTTCGTGTTTTCGACGGATTGGGATCCGCCGATGGAGAAGTTCGGCGCGCTGATTCCCGTATACGGCACGCTGGTTACATCTGCAATCGCGTTGCTGATCGCAGTGCCGGTGAGTTTCGGGATTGCGCTGTTTCTGACCGAGCTTTCTCCGTTGTGGCTGCGTCGCCCGCTGGGGACTGCCATCGAATTGCTGGCCGCTATTCCCAGTATTGTTTATGGCATGTGGGGGCTGCTGGTTTTTGCGCCCATCTTTGGCGAGTACGTGCAGCCCTTTCTTGGCGCAACGCTCGGAAATATCCCTGTCATTGGTGCGCTGTTTTCCGGTCCGCCTATCGGCATCGGCTTGCTGTCCGCTGGGATCATCCTTGCGATCATGATCATTCCGTATATCGCATCGGTCATGCGTGACGTGTTCGACGTGACGCCGCCGATGCTCAAGGAGTCCGCTTACGGCCTTGGTTGTACCACCTGGGAGGTGATGTGGGGTGTCGTGCTGCCTTACACCAAGACCGGCGTGATCGGTGGCGTGATGCTTGGTCTGGGGCGTGCGCTGGGCGAAACGATGGCCGTGACCTTCGTTATCGGTAATACGAACTTCCTCAACTCGCCATCGCTGTTTGATCCGGGTAACAGTATTACTTCAGCGCTCGCAAACGAATTCGCTGAGGCAGACCCCGGCCTGCACACTGCGGCGCTGATGGAGTTGGGCCTGATTCTGTTCGTGATCACGATGATCGTGCTGGTGATCTCAAAACTGTTTCTGCTCCGTCTCGCCAAGGGCGAGGGCGCAAAGAGTTGATAGGCAAATCATGAATCTGCTTAAACGACGCAAGCTGGTCAATGCGATAGCGCTCACGCTATCGCTGGCGGCGATGATGTTCGGACTGGTGTGGCTGGTCTGGATTCTCTTCACAGTGTTCAAACTGGGTATTTCAGGTCTGTCGCTCACACTGTTCACCGAGATGACCCCCCCGCCTGGCGACGACGTTGGCGGTCTGCTTAACGCGATCGTGGGCAGCCTGGTGATGGTTGGTCTGGCAACGCTGCTGGGTACGCCGATCGGAATTCTGGCGGGCGTGTATCTTGCTGAGTACGGGCGCTTTACCGTACTTGGCGGTGCAACGCGCTTCATCAACGACCTGCTGCTGTCTGCACCGTCAATCGTGATCGGTCTTTTCGTGTATGCGGTCGTGGTTGCCCAGACTGGCCAGTTCTCCGGTTGGTCGGGTGTGATCGCGCTGGCCCTGATCGTGCTGCCGGTGGTTGTGCGTACGACGGAAAACATGCTGCAGCTGATTCCGGACACGCTGCGCGAAGCGGCCTTCGCACTCGGTGCGCCGAAAAGCGTCGTGATTTCGAAGGTGACCTTGCGAGCGGCACGCGCAGGCGTGATGACCGGGGTGCTGCTTGCCGTCGCACGTATCGCCGGTGAGACCGCGCCGCTGTTGTTTACAGCTTTGTCAAACCAGTTCTGGTCGATGGATATGAACGGTCCGGTCGCTAACCTCCCGGTTACGATCTACAAGTTCGCCATGAGCCCGTTCTCCAACTGGCAGGATCTGGCGTGGGCCGGCGTATTCCTGATTACGCTTGGTGTGCTGGTGCTGAACATTGTTGCCCGCGTGTTCCTGCGGGTGGAAAAGATCAACTAAGCCTCCTTGCGGGCCTTTCGAGACGATTATGGAAATCACCGACGCACAGATCGAGTTCAAGGACTTCAACTTCTACTACGGCAAGTTTCACGCCCTCAAGAACATCAACTTCAAGATGGCGCGGCACAAGGTCACGGC
The DNA here is from genome assembly GCA_023230755.1 of Azoarcus sp. Classification (GTDB taxonomy): domain Bacteria; phylum Pseudomonadota; class Gammaproteobacteria; order Burkholderiales; family Rhodocyclaceae; genus Parazoarcus. The sequence goes on along the minus strand of JALNWS010000021.1, from coordinate 22,270 downwards.
CTTCATCGGTCCCTCGGGTTGCGGCAAGTCGACATTGTTGCGCACGATCAACCGCATGTACGACCTCTATCCGGAACAGCGCGCAGAGGGTGGTCTGATTTTCGACGGCAAGAATCTGCTCGATTCGGGTATTGACGTCAGCGTACTTCGCGCCAAGATCGGCATGGTATTCCAGAAGCCGACGCCGTTTCCGATGTCGATTTACGACAACATCGCATTTGGGGTGAAGCTGCACGAGAAGATGTCGGTTTCCGACATGGACGACCGGGTGGAGTGGGCGCTGCGCAAGGCTGCGCTGTGGGATGAGGTCAAGACCAAGCTGCACCAGAGCGGCATGAGCCTTTCGGGTGGTCAGCAGCAGCGGCTGTGTATCGCGCGCGGCATTGCGGTCAAGCCACAGGTGATCCTGCTCGACGAGCCGACTTCGGCCCTTGACCCGATCTCCACGTCACGCATCGAAGAGCTGATCGGGGAACTTAAGGAAGAGTTCACCATCGTCATCGTGACCCACAACATGCAGCAGGCCGCACGAATCTCGGATTACACGGCCTATATGTATCTGGGCGAGATGGTGGAGTTCGGCGTGACGGATGAGCTGTTCCTGAAGCCCAAGAAGAAGGAAACAGAGGACTACATTACTGGTCGCTTTGGCTGAATACAATGAAAAACGGGGCCATCAGGCCCCGTTTTCCTTCAGCTGCGCCGGGTGTCTGTCGGTGGTGGCTTCCTGCTTGCCCCTGCTTAAGTGCCTTTTCTTGGTCAAACCGTTCTGAGTGCGACGTCCAGTCGGTCCACGACCTCAGCCCAGTCCGCATCCTCAAGCAGTTCTTCGCGCAGAAATGCCGCCTGCGACGTGCTCCAGAACGGCGCGTCGCTTAGCTTTATGTCATGTGACAGAGGCCGGTGCCTGTCGATGAAAGACGTGATCGAGCCCTTGTCGCTCGGAAGTCCCAGTTGCTCGAACAAATCCTTGAATTCGTGAATCGGGTTTTCCATCGCCGTCTCCTTGTTGCGGGTGTGAGTCCTCGAAGGGACTGTACGCGAAAAAGAATGATGATCCTGTCTTCATTTTGGCGCGTTCTTGCACCCTGTCCAGTCTGAATGCGCGTGCGGGCCTGGCTACGTTGCCGACGGCCGTTTCCTGATCTTCGTGCAGGGGGGGATTTACGGGGTGTGAGTCATGTATTGCGCCAGGTTCAACGTGCATGGCTGCAGTTTCGGGGCAGTTGCTGGGAGCACACTCTTCCGCGTCTCCGAGATGGCCCTTTGCTGCATTGCTCGCGGCAGCATATAATCCTCCGATTTATCGGACGGCTTTCGGTATGTCGAAGAAACTGGTTGCCGGCAACTGGAAACTGAACGGCAGTCTCGATGCGAATGCGCGCCTGCTTTCCGCGCTCGCTGCGCTGCCGGGTGTCGAGATGGCGGTATGTGTGCCGTATCCGTACCTTGCTCAGGCCGGATCGGCGTTGCAGGGCATTGGTCTCGGCGCACAGAATGTCAGCGAATATACGTCGGGTGCGTACACCGGCGAAGTCAGTGCGTCGATGTTGGCAGAGTTCGGTTGCAGCTACACGATCGTTGGACACTCCGAGCGACGTGCGCTTTTTGCTGAGAGCGACGCAGTCGTTGGGCGCAAGGTGCTTGCAGCGCAGGCAGCAGGCTTGGTGCCGATTGTTTGTGTCGGTGAGACGCTCGCCGAGCGCGAAGCCGGGCAGGTGATGAGCGTCGTCGGGCGCCAGCTTGAAGCAGTGCTGGATGTTACGGGTGCAGATGCAATGGCACGAATTGTTGTTGCATATGAACCGGTGTGGGCAATCGGGAGTGGCTTGTCGGCGACTGCCGCCCAGGTTGGCGATGTGCATGGCGGTCTGCGTTCGTGGCTGCGCGCGCATGATGTTGACGCTGATGGTGTCCGCATTCTCTATGGCGGCAGCGTCAAGCCAGAAAACGCCGATGAGTTGTTTGCAGTGAAGGATGTCGATGGTGGGTTAATTGGCGGTGCCTCGCTGGTGGCTGAAGATTTCATGGCCATTTGCCGTGCGGCGATGGTTAAACAAAACTGATGCAGGTTTCTTTCAAGGTTCGTTGTGATGAGTGATGTCGTTTTTCCTCTGGTGCTGACGGTGCATGTTCTGGTCGGTCTCGGCGTGATCGGTCTGGTTCTTGTGCAGCACGGTAAAGGTGCAGATGCGGGTGCTGCTTTTGGTGGTGGGTCGTCGGGGAGCCTGTTCGGGTCTTCGGGTTCGGCCAACTTCCTGAGCCGCACGACGGCAGCGATGGCGACGGTGTTTTTCATTACCAGTCTCAGTCTGAGTTACCTCGCAAGTAACAAGCCTGCGGCGCCCTCGAGCGTGATGGATGGCGTTGTTCAGAGTGCGCCCGCAGAGCCTGCAGCTGGCGCAGTTCCGGCCGCTCCGGTCGATGACTCGAAGGCTAAGTCCATCCCGCAGTAGGTATAAGTATCACTTTGCGCAGTGCGGAAAACGTCGTATAATTCTCGCGCTGTACGAAGTAAGCCGACGTGGTGAAATTGGTAGACACGCTATCTTGAGGGGGTAGTGGCTTCGGTCGTGTGAGTTCGAGTCTCACCGTCGGCACCAGAATATAGAGAACGCCCGCAACAGCGGGCGTTTCCATGAAGGGCAGCTAAAACAATAATGGCAGCAACAAGTTGCCAAACTCAATAGGGGTCATTGAGTCATGTTGGAAAGCTATTTTCCCGTTCTGCTGTTCATCCTTGTTGGTCTGGGTTTTGGGATCGTTCCCATCCTGCTGGGTCGCATCATCGCGCCCCATCGTCCCGACAGTGAAAAGCTGTCTCCGTATGAGTGCGGCTTCGAGGCGTTCGAAGACGCCCGTATGAAGTTCGACGTCCGCTACTATCTCATCGCCATTCTCTTCATTCTTTTCGATCTTGAAATCGCCTTCCTGTTTCCGTGGGCGACCGTCTTCCAGGAATTCATCGCTGCGGGTGAGGTTGCCTGGTTCGTCTTCGGGTCGGTGATGGTCTTTCTGACTATCCTGGTTATCGGCTACATCGTCGAGTGGAAAAACGGCGCACTCGACTGGGAGTAAGGCATGAGCATAGAGGGCGTCTTTCGCGAGGGGTTTGTAACTACTTCGCTTGATGCGGTCATCAACTGGACGCGCACGGGGTCGTTGTGGCCCATGACTTTCGGTTTGGCCTGTTGTGCGGTCGAGATGATTCATGCGGGCTGTTCGCGTTATGACCTTGACCGTTTCGGCGTGGTCTTCCGGCCCAGTCCGCGGCAGTCCGATCTGATGATCGTTGCGGGTACGCTGTGCAACAAGATGGCGCCGGCGCTGCGCAAGGTGTACGACCAGATGGCCGAGCCACGCTGGGTGATTTCGATGGGTTCGTGCGCAAACGGCGGTGGGTACTATCACTATTCCTACTCGGTTGTGCGTGGTTGTGATCGCATCGTGCCGGTGGATGTCTATGTTCCGGGTTGTCCTCCGACGGCCGAGGCGCTGCTCTACGGCATCATCCAGCTTCAGAACAAGATCAAGCGCACCAATACGATTGCGCGCTGACGAGGCTCCAGATCATGAGTTCCAAGCTTGAACGTCTGAGCCAGTCTCTGCAGGAAGTGTTTGGCGAAAAACTGCAGTCGCTGGTTCTTGATCGCGGAGAGGTCACCATTGAGGTGTCCGCTGCCGATTATCTTCACGTGGCGCTGACGTTGCGTGACCATGAAAGTCTGCATTTTGAGCAACTGCTCGATGTGTCCGGGCTTGATTATTCCGCTTATGGAAATGGTGGCTGGAGCGGCAAGCGTTTCGCATCCGCTTCGCATCTGATGTCGATTCGTCACAACTGGCGCGTTCGTCTTCGTGTGTTTGCCGAAGATGATGCCTTCCCGGTTCTCGACTCCCTGTGCGAGCTGTGGCCGAGTGCAAACTGGTTCGAGCGTGAGGCCTTTGATCTTTACGGCATCATGTACGCCGGTCACCCGGATTTGCGCCGCATCCTGACCGACTACGGATTTGTCGGTCATCCCTTCCGCAAGGATTTTCCTGTTTCCGGTTATGTCGAGATGCGCTACGACCCGGAGCAGGGCAGGGTTGTCTATCAGCCGGTCAGCATCGAACCGCGTGAAAACACACCGCGCATCGTGCGCGAGGAAAGCTACGGGGACGTCGGTCATGGCTGAGATCCGCAACTACACGATCAACTTTGGCCCGCAGCACCCGTCGGCACATGGCGTCTTGCGCCTGGTGCTCGAGTTGGATGGTGAGGTCGTCGAGCGCGCTGATCCGCACATCGGTCTGCTGCATCGCGGCACGGAGAAGCTGGCCGAAACCCGCACCTGGGTGCAGTCCGTGCCCTACATGGACCGTCTCGACTACGTGTCGATGATGTGCAACGAGCATGCGTACTGCATGGCGATCGAGCGGTTGCTCGGTGTCGAGGTGCCGTTGCGTGCTCAGTACATCCGGGTGATGTTCGACGAAATTACCCGTGTCCTGAATCACCTGCTGAACATCGGAACGCATGCGCTGGATATTGGCGCAATGACGATGGTGCTCTACACCTTCCGTGAGCGTGAAGATCTCATGGACGCCTACGAGGCGGTGTCGGGTGCGCGGATGCATGCGGCGTATTACCGGCCGGGTGGCGTTTATCGCGATCTGCCCGATCGCATGCCGCAGTATCAGGCGAACAAGTTCAAGAACGCTAAGGCAATCAAGGATCTCAACGCGAATCGTCAGGGCTCGCTGCTCGATTTCCTTGAGGACTTCACCAACCGTTTTCCGCGCTATTGCGACGAATACGAGACCCTGCTGACCGACAACCGGATCTGGAAGCAACGTACGGTCGGAATTGGCGTGGTATCACCCGAGCAGGCGCTGGGCTGGGGCTTTACCGGCCCGATGCTGCGTGGTTCGGGTATCGCATGGGATCTGCGCAAGAAGCAGCCCTACGAGGTGTACGACAAGGTTGATTTCGATATTCCGGTCGGCAAGAACGGGGACTGTTACGACCGTTACCTGTGCCGCATGGAAGAAATGCGCCAGTCGAACCGGATCATTCGTCAGTGCATCGACTGGCTGCGCAAGAATCCGGGTCCGGTAATTACCGACAATCACAAGGTTGCGCCTCCGGCTCGCGAGAACATGAAGGCCAACATGGAAGAGCTGATTCACCATTTCAAGCTCTTCACCGAGGGTATGCACGTTCCGAAGGGCGAGGTTTATGCCGCGATCGAGCATCCAAAGGGCGAGTTCGGCGTCTATGCCGTGTCCGACGGCGCAAACAAGCCCTATCGCCTGAAGCTGCGTGCGCCGGGCTTTGCCCACCTCGCAGCGATGGACGAACTGACCCGCGGGCACATGATTGCCGACGTTGTTGCAATCATCGGCACGATGGACGTCGTGTTCGGCGAAATCGACAGATGAGCGTTCACAGCCTGAAAGTGTGCGCCCCAACGAACAGACGGCAGGCTATCCGGAAAAAGAGTACGACATGCTGAGCCAGGAAACGCTGCAACAGATCGATCGCGAGATCGCAAAATATCCGTCAGACCAGAAGCAGTCGGCTGTCATGGCAGCGCTGCGCATTGCACAGGTCGAAAAGGGCTGGTTGCCCAAGGACGTCATCGAGTACGTCGCGAGCTATCTCGGAATGCCGGCCATTGCCGCATATGAAGTGGCGAGCTTCTACAACATGTACGACCTCGCGCCGGTGGGGCGCCACAAGATCACGGTCTGTACCAATTTGCCCTGCGCGTTGTCGGGTGGTGTCCACGCCGCCGATTACCTGAAAAGCAAGCTGGGTATCGACTTCAACGAGACCACAGCTGACGGCAAGTTCACTCTCAAGGAGGGTGAGTGTATGGGCGCTTGTGGAGATGCCCCTGTGCTGCTGCACAACAATCACAAGATGTGCAGCTGGATGACGACCGAGAAAATCGACCAAATGCTGGCCGATCTGGAAGACAAATGAGCGCGCACGGACTTATTCTCGCCGGAGTCGATGGCGACCGCACCTGGCGGCTTCAGGATTATGTCGCCCGCGGCGGATATGCTGCGTTGCGCAAGATCATTGCGGACAAAACGCCGCCCGAGGCCATCATTGCCGAACTCAAGGCTTCGGTGTTGCGGGGCCGGGGTGGTGCAGGCTTTCCGACCGGATTGAAGTGGAGCTTCATGCCCCGTTCTTTCCCGGGCGACAAGTATCTTGCGTGCAATTCCGATGAGGGTGAGCCGGGAACGTTCAAGGATCGCGACATCCTGCGCTACAACCCGCACACAGTCATCGAAGGCATGATCATCGCGGCCTATGCGATGGGGTGTGCCCGTGGATACAACTACATTCACGGCGAAATTTTCGAGATCTATACGCGCTTCGAAGAGGCGCTCGATGAAGCCCGGGCTGCGGGGCTTCTCGGTCAGAACATCCTCGGGTCTGACTTTTCGTTTGAACTTTTCGCCCACCACGGCTACGGCGCCTATATCTGTGGCGAAGAAACCGCGCTGCTGGAGTCAATCGAAGGCAAGAAGGGACAGCCGCGATTCAAGCCGCCGTTCCCGGCAAGCTACGGTCTGTACGGCAAACCGACCACGATCAATAACACGGAAACTTTCGCCTCGGTCCCGTTCATCTTGAACATGGGCGGCGAGGGCTTCCTGAACCTCGGCAAGCCGAACAACGGCGGGACAAAGCTGTTCTCGATCTCCGGACATGTCAATCGCCCGGGAAACTACGAGATCAATCTGGGTACGCCGTTTTCTGAACTCCTCGAGATGGCCGGCGGCATGCGTGGAGGCCGGCAGTTGAAGGGCGTTATTCCGGGTGGATCGTCATCGCCCGTGCTTCCCGGTGCGGTAATGATGGACTGTACGATGGATTACGACTCCATCTCCAAGGCTGGCTCGATGCTGGGTTCGGGGGCGGTGATCGTGATGGACGAGACCACGTGCATGGTGAAGGCTCTCGAACGTCTGTCCTACTTCTACTTTGAGGAGTCCTGTGGTCAATGCACGCCGTGCCGCGAAGGTACGGGCTGGCTTTACCGGGTAGTGCACCGGATCGAGAACGGCCTCGGCCGTCCCGATGATCTTGACCTGCTCAACTCGGTTACCACCAACATCATGGGGCGCACCATCTGTGCGCTTGGTGATGCAGCGTCGATGCCAGTGCAGAGCTTCATCAAGCACTTCGGCGACGAATTCGCGTATCACATCGAAAACAAGAAATGTCTGGTTCCGCCGGAAGTGCAGCGTGCCGGCAGCCAAATCTACGTGAGCCCCTCATGCTAGAGATCGAAATCGACGGTAAGCAGGTTCAGGTGCCGGATGGCAGCACCGTCATGGATGCAGCGTCCATGAGCGGGTCCTACATCCCCCATTTCTGCTATCACAAGAAGCTTTCCATTGCGGCCAACTGCCGCATGTGCCTGGTGCAGGTGGAAAAGGCACCCAAGCCCTTGCCGGCCTGTGCCACCCCTGTGACCAACGGCATGAAGGTCTGGACTCAGTCCGAGCTTGCAGTGAAGGCGCAGAAGGGCGTGATGGAGTTCCTGCTCATCAATCATCCGCTCGACTGTCCGATCTGTGACCAGGGCGGTGAATGCCAGTTGCAGGATCTGGCTGTGGGTTACGGTGGCAGTGCGTCCCGCTATCAGGAAGAAAAGCGGGTCGTGTTCAACAAGAATCTCGGTTCGCTGGTGGCGACCGACATGACGCGATGCATCAACTGCACGCGCTGCGTCCGCTTTACCACCGAGATTGCCGGCGAAATGGAACTTGGCCAGGCGTTCCGCGGCGAGCATGCTGAGATCATGACCTTTGTCGAGAAGACGGTGGATTCCGAACTCTCGGGCAATATCATTGATCTGTGCCCGGTGGGCGCGCTTACGTCCAAACCCTTCCGTTTCTCTGCCCGTACGTGGGAGCTTTCGCGACGCAAGTCGGTGAGCCCGCATGACGCGCTTGGTTCCAACCTTATCGTTCAAACCAAGCACGAAGTCGTCAAGCGCGTGCTACCGCTCGAGAACGAGGCGCTCAACGAGTGCTGGCTGTCGGACAAGGACCGCTTCTCCTATGAGGGGCTGTCCAGCGAGGAGCGCCTGACCGAGCCCATGATCAAGCAGGGTGGAGAATGGAAGGCGACCGACTGGCAGACCGCACTTGAGTTCGTCGCAACCGGCCTCAAGGGCATTGCGAAGGATTACGGTGCTGCATCCATCGGCGCACTGGCTTCTCCGCACTCCACCGTGGAAGAACTCCATCTGTTGCAGAAGGTGGTCCGCGGTCTTGGCTCGGACAATATCGATTTTCGCCTGCGGCAGACCGATTTCCGTGCGGATGCATCGCGCAGCGGTGCGCCGTGGCTGGGCATGCCTGTGGCAGGTGTTTCGGACCTGAATCGCTTGCTGGTTATTGGCAGCTTCCTGCGCAAGGATGCGCCACTGCTCGCGCAACGCGTGCGTCAGGCGGCAAAGCGCGGCTTGCATCTCAGCGCGGTGGGGCCGAATGCTGAGGAGTGGCTCGTTCCGGTCCGCCACCGGGCGCTGGTCGCACCCAGCGCAATGGTCGCGACCCTGGGTGAGATCGTTGTCGCGCTTGCAGCAGAGAAAGGCGTTGCGGTCAGCGATGGCTTGGTTGCGCAGTTGCCTGCGGCTGCCTCGGCAGCGGCGACCGGAATTGCACAGAGCCTCGCAAGCGGGCGAAAGGTCGCCGTCTGGCTCGGCAATCTGGCTGTCCAGCACCCCCGCGCGGCCGAACTTCAGGTGCTTGCGCAGGAGATTGCCCGACTGTCAGACGGTGTATTCGGCTTCATCGGAGAAGCGGCCAACAGTGTTGGCGGCTATCTTGCGGATGCTGTTCCTGGCGACACTGGACTCAATGCCCGCGCGATGCTGGAAGATCCGCGCAAAGCCTACGTTGTGATGGGGGCGGAGCCGGCACTGGATTTTGCCGATGGCGCACTTGCGATGTCTGCACTCATGTCTGCGCAACTCGTTGTAGCACTGTCCGCTTTCAGTTCCGAGTCGCTGCGCGAAAGCGCTGATGTCCTGCTGCCGATCGCGCCCTTCACGGAAACATCGGGGACCTTCGTCAATTGTGAAGGTAGCGCACAGAGCTTCAATGCCGTTGCCAAACAGTTGGGTGATACACGCCCGGGCTGGAAGGTCCTGCGCGTTATCGGCAACCTGCTGCAGCTTGACGGCTTTGATCAGGGCGACTCAGAAGCCGTGCGGGCAGAGGTGCTCGGCGACGAAACACCGCTGGGTAATTCGATCGCTGGCGTCGGCATCGGCGCAAGCGCAGCCGCAACCGGGCTTGAGCGTGTGGCGGACGTGCCGATCTATTTCGCAGATCCCCTGGTTCGCCGTGCGCCTTCTTTGCAGAAGACCAAAGATGCTGCAGCACCGGTTGCGAGGATGTCGAGTTCGACCCTTGCGGACTTGAAGGTGAGTTCCGGGGATCGTGTGCGCGTCTGCGGTAGCGGGCGTGTCGAGCTGACAGCGGTGGCTGACGATACGGTGGCGGAAGGATGTGTACGCGTTGCTGCAGCACATGCATCCACCGTGGCGTTGGGCCCGATGTGCGGTGAATTGAGCGTGGAGCGAGTCTGATGGAAGCGATGCTGCAACCGGTTGCCGACCTCTTCGGCCCCACCTGGCCTGCTGTCTGGACGCTGCTCAAGATCGTGGCGATCATTGCGCCGCTGCTGGGGTGCGTGGCTTACCTGACGCTTGCCGAGCGCAAGGTCATCGGCTATATGCAGGTCCGGATCGGTCCTAACCGCGTGGGTCCGTTTGGCCTGCTGCAACCGATCGCCGACGGCATAAAGCTGCTGCTCAAGGAAATCATTGTCCCGAGCGGTGCCAGCAAGGGCCTGTTCATTCTTGGTCCGATCCTTGCGATCGCGCCTTCACTGGCAGCCTGGTCGGTGGTCCCTTTCAGTGACGGATTGGTGCTTGCGAACGTCAATGCAGGCCTGCTGTTCCTGCTTGCGATCACCTCGATGGAAGTCTATGGCGTGATCGTTGCCGGCTGGGCGTCGAACTCCAAGTATCCCTTCCTTGGCTCGATGCGCGCTGCTGCGCAGATGGTGTCCTATGAAGTGTCGATGGGTTTCGCGCTGATCTGTGTGCTGCTGATATCGGCCAGTCTGAATCTGACTGACATCGTGACTTCCCAAGGCTCGGGCCGCTTTCACGACATGGGACTGTCCTTCCTGTCCTGGAACTGGTTGCCGCTGTTCCCGATGTTCGTGGTGTACGTGATTTCGGGCATTGCTGAAACCAACCGTGCACCATTCGACGTGGTCGAAGGCGAAGCGGAAGTGGTTGCCGGACACATGGTCGAGTACTCGGGCATGGCGTTCGCACTGTTCTTCCTTGCCGAATATGCGAACATGATCCTGGTATCGATCCTGACGTCGATCCTGTTTCTTGGCGGCTGGCTCTCGCCGGTGGGCTTCCTGCCTGACGGATTCCCCTGGCTGGCGCTCAAGACCGCATGCATCCTGTTCCTGTTCCTGTGGGCACGTGCAACCTTTCCCCGGTTCCGTTACGACCACATCATGCGTCTGGGCTGGAAAGTTTTCATACCGATTACCCTGGTCTGGGTTGTCGTGGTGGCGGTGTGGATGATGTCCCCGCTGTCGATCTGGAAGTGAGGTACTGAAGATCATGGGTGCCAACGAATACATCGGAAGCCTGTTCCTGAAGGAACTGGTCAAGGGCCTTGCCCTGACCGGCAGGCATTTTTTCCAGCGCAAGATCACGATTCAGTTTCCCGAGGAGAAGACGCCGCAAAGCGCGCGATTCCGCGGGCTGCACGCCTTGCGTCGTTATCCGAACGGAGAAGAGCGCTGTATCGCGTGCAAGCTGTGCGAAGCGGTGTGTCCTGCGATGGCGATCACGATCGATTCCGACCAGCGCGATGACGGTTCGCGCCGCACCACCCGGTATGACATCGATCTGACCAAGTGCATTTTCTGCGGCTTCTGCGAAGAGGCCTGCCCGGTGGATGCGATCGTTGAAACACGGGTGTTCGAGTATCACGGTGAGAAGCGTGGTGATCTCTACTACACCAAGCAGATGCTGCTTGCAGTGGGTGATCGCTACGAGACTCAGATTGCGGCCGATCGCGAGCAGGAAGCGAAGTACAGATAAGGGGAGGGTGCCTGCGGGCACCGTGAAAGGGAACTATGGAATTCAAGACCTTCGTCTTCTACTTTCTTGCAGCGATACTCGTATTCGCCGCACTGAAAGTGATCACCGCGAGAAACCCGGTGCATGCCGCGCTCTATCTCGTACTCGCCTTCTTCAACGCCGGCGGGATCTGGCTGCTGCTGCACGCCGAGTTTCTCGCCATCACGCTAGTGATGGTTTACGTCGGGGCAGTCATGGTGCTGTTCCTGTTCGTGGTGATGATGCTCGACATCAACCTTGAGCGCCTCAGGCAGGGCTTCTGGAGCTACCTGCCGGTCGGCGCGTTGATCGGGGTGTTGCTGGTCATCGAAATGGCGATGGTGTTGGGCGGACAGTATTTCGGCCTCGATGCGATGCCGGTCCCGCCCGAGCCGCAAGCCGGATTCAGCAACACGCGGGAGCTTGGTCGTGTGCTCTACACCGACTATGTCTATCCGTTTGAGCTGGCGTCGCTGGTGCTGCTGGTGGCGATGGTCGCTGCGGTTTCGCTCACGCTGCGCAAACGCAAGGACACCAAATACCTCGATCCGGCACTACAGGTCTCGGTGAAGCGCGAAGGTCGCGTGGAACTGGTAAAGATGAAAGCCGAGAAAGAGTGATACAGGCGCGAACAAGAACCACGCCGGTTGCGGTCGGCGTGATCAGGGAGTCATAGATGCTTTCGCTTTCCCATTACCTCATCCTGGGCGCGATCCTGTTCGCGATCAGTGTGGTCGGGATCTTCCTCAACCGGAAGAATCTCATTGTCCTGCTCATGGCCATCGAGCTGATGTTGCTCGCGGTCAATCTGAACTTCATCGCGTTCTCGCACTACATGGGCGATATCGCAGGTCAGGTTTTTGTTTTCTTCATCCTCACGGTGGCGGCTGCCGAATCGGCAATCGGTCTGGCGATCCTGGTTGTGCTGTTCCGCAACCTTCGCACGATCCACGTGGATGATCTGGACAGCCTCAAGGGTTAAGGAAGCGTCACGATGACGGACATGCAGAAGCTTTACCTCCTTGTGCCGCTCGCGCCGCTGTTTGGCGCGATCATGGCCGGTCTTTTCGGCAAGGCAATCGGCCGCGCCGGGGCGCACATCGTCACGATTCTTGGTGTGGCGATCGCCTTCGTGGTGTCGGTGGTGATTTATCAGGACGTTCAGGCGGGCAATACTTTCAACGGTACGATCTACACCTGGATGCAGGCGGGGGGGATCGACTTCGAGGTCGGCTTCCAGATTGATGCACTCACCGTGATGATGATGCTGGTGGTGAGCTTCGTCTCGCTGATGGTGCACATTTACACCATCGGGTACATGTCGGAAGACCCGGGTTATCAGCGCTTTTTCAGCTATATCTCGCTGTTTACCTTCTCGATGCTGATGCTGGTGATGTCGAACAACTTCCTCCAGCTGTTTTTCGGCTGGGAGGCGGTGGGCCTTGTTTCCTACCTGCTGATCGGCTTCTGGTACGAGCGTCCGACGGCGATCTACGCCAACCTGAAAGCCTTTCTGGTCAACCGCGTGGGTGACTTCGGCTTTCTGCTCGGTATCGGCCTCATCGTGGCCTACACCGGCAGCCTCAATTATGCGGAAGTGTTCGCCAAGGCGAATGAGCTTGCCGGCATGACGATGGACGTCACCGGATGGCCGCTGCTGACTGCAATCTGCATCTGCCTCTTCATCGGCGCGATGGGAAAGTCTGCGCAGGTTCCGTTGCACGTCTGGCTGCCTGACTCGATGGAAGGCCCGACCCCGATCTCGGCGCTGATCCACGCTGCGACCATGGTGACCGCCGGTATCTTCATGGTTGCCCGCATGTCGCCGCTGTTCGAACTGTCCGACACCGCGCTGTCCTTCGTCCTGATCATCGGTGCAACGACTGCGCTGTTCATGGGCTTCCTTGGCATCATTCAGAACGACATCAAACGGGTGGTCGCCTACTCGACGCTGTCCCAGCTTGGCTACATGACGGTGGCGCTCGGCGTATCTGCCTATTCTGCTGCGGTGTTTCACCTGATGACGCACGCCTTCTTCAAGGCCTTGCTGTTCCTTGGTGCCGGCTCGGTCATCATCGGCATGCATCACGATCAGGACATGCGCAACATGGGCGGCCTGTGGAAGTACATGCCGATCACCTGGTTCACGTCGTTGCTTGGGTCGCTTGCACTGATTGGGTTTCCATTTTTCTCCGGCTTCTACTCGAAGGATTCGATTATTGAAGCGGTGCACGCTTCGACCATCCCGGGTGCCGGCTACGCGCTGTTCTGCGTGATGCTGGGCGTGTTCGTCACTGCGTTCTATTCCTTCCGGATGTACTTCCTTGTCTTCCATGGCAAGGAACGCTTTGGTCAGAAGCACGGACATCACGATCACGACGGAGATCATGAGGATGAAGAACCTGCGTCCGACCACCATCACGGTCTGGCACCGGGACAGAAGCCGCACGAGTCGCCGCTTGTCGTCACGCTGCCGTTGATCCTGCTGGCGATTCCTTCAGTGGTGATCGGCTTCTTCACCATCGAACCGATGCTGTTCGGGGAGTGGTTCAAGGGCGTGATCTTCTTCGGCGAGAACCACGTGGGATTGAGCGAGATCGCCGAACACTTCCATGGACCGATCACGATGGCCTTGCACGGACTGCAGACCGCTCCGTTCTGGCTGGCGATGAGTGGCGTTGCAGTAGCCTGGTATTTCTACATGGTCAATCCCGGGATTCCGGCTGCGATTCAACGCACCTTCATGCCGGTGTACACGCTGCTTGAGAACAAGTACTACTTTGACCGATTCAACGAAGTTGTCTTTGCCGGCGGCGCGCGTCTGCTTGGCAAGGCATTGTGGAAGGGCGGTGATCAGGGCCTGATCGACGGTGTTGTCGTGAATGGCACTGCGAAGCTGGTGGGCTGGGTTTCAAGAATCACCAGTCTGTTCCAGACCGGGCATCTCTATCAGTACGCCTTCACCATGATCATTGGCGTGTTCGTTCTGCTGACATTCTGGCTCAATCGTGCTTGAGCAAGAACGCAACTCGCAGGGTCACAACAACAAGGTCGAACGCGCCGCTTGCGGCGCACAGAACGGAAAGCAACGATGACGGACATTCCCCTCCTCAGTCTGGCGGTTTGGGTGCCAATTTTCGGCGGACTGCTAGTGCTCGCCACTGGCTCCGACCGCAACGCCCCGCTGGCACGTGCGCTCGCACTGCTGGTGGCGATTGTCGGCCTCGTCGTGACGCTCCCGCTCTACACCGGCTTCGACGTCGGGACGAGTGCGATGCAGTTTGTTGAGCTCATGCCGTGGGTGCCACGATTCAACATTAACTATCACCTCGGCGTTGACGGGATCTCGGTGCTGTTCGTGATCCTCAATGCCTTCATCACTGTGATCGTGGTTGTTGCAGGCTGGCAGGTCATCGAACACAAGGTCGCTCAGTACATGGCAGCCTTCCTGATCATGTCCGGCCTGATGAACGGGATCTTCTCCGCCCTCGACGGCGTGCTGTTCTATGTGTTCTTCGAAGCGTCGCTGATTCCGCTCTATCTGGTGATTGGTATCTGGGGTGGGCCGAACCGGGTCTATGCTGCCATCAAGTTCTTCCTTTACACGCTGGCTGGTTCGCTGCTGATGCTGATCGCGATGCTCTACCTGTTCATGGAATCAGGTGGCAGCTTCAATATTCTTGACTGGCACCAGTTGCCACTCGGGATCGAGGCGCAAACGCTGATCTTCTTTGCCTTCCTCGTGGCATTTGGTGTCAAGGTCCCGATGTGGCCCGTGCATACCTGGTTGCCAGACGCCCACGTCGAGGCGCCGACTGGCGGCTCGGTGGTTCTGGCGGCGATTGCGCTCAAGCTCGGTGCCTATGGCTTCCTGCGCTTTTCGCTGCCGATCGTGCCCGATGCGTCGCTGCAGCAGGCGCCGCTGGTGATCACGCTGTCACTGATCGCTGTGGTATACATCAGCTTCGTTGCGCTGGCACAGGCAGACATGAAGAAGCTGGTGGCCTACTCGTCCATCTCGCACATGGGTTTTGTGACCCTTGGTTTCTTCATGTTCAACCCGCTCGCGCTGGAAGGCGCGGTCGTGCAGATGATTTCACACGGGTTTGTGTCGGCTGCGATGTTCCTTTGCATCGGCGTGCTCTACGACCGGATGCATTCCCGTCAGATCGCTGATTACGGTGGCGTGGTGCATCGCATGCCGAAATTCGCTGCGTTCTTCATGCTGTTTGCGATGGCGAACGCAGGTCTGCCGGCCACCAGCGGTTTCGTTGGTGAATTCATGGTTGTGCTCGGTGCGGTCCAGTTCAACTTCTGGGTTGCCTTCCTCGCAGCAACGACCTTGATCGTGGGTGCGGCGTATACGTTGTGGATGTACAAACGCGTCGTGTTCGGGCCGGTCGCAAATGACCATGTCGACAAACTCAAGGACATCAACGGTCGCGAGTTTGCCTTCCTTGGCATCCTGGCGCTGTTCGTGCTGGCGATGGGCCTCTATCCCTTCCCCTTTACCGAGGTGATGCATGCTTCGGTGGATGAACTCCTGCGGCATGTTGCCGTGAGCAAGCTCTGAGCGAGCAGGCGAGACACTTAACCGGACTGGTCAGAAGATGAACTTTGTTGTCCCCGACTTCTACCCCGCAGCGGCCGAGATCTTCGTCGCCGTGATGGCGCTCGTGATCATGCTGACCACGACATTTGCGCGCAGCATTGCACGCTCACTCGGCTACTTCCTGAGTCAGTTCACGCTGATTGCGGCCGCGTTCATCACCATCGCCACGATGGATGGTCAGGTGAGCTATACCTTCAGTAACATGTTCATCAGCGACCTGATGGGTGATTTCCTGAAGGTAATGATCTATTTTTCGATGGCCATCGCGTTGTTGTACGGTCGCAGCTACCTTGCGGACCGCAACATCGACAAACCGGAGTATTACCTGCTGGCGATCCTGATGACGCTTGGCATGATGGTCATGGTGACGTCGAACCACATGCTGACGATGTACATCGGTCTCGAAATGATGTCACTGGCGCTGTACGCGCTGGTTGCTTTCGACCGTGACTCGGCACGCTCTACCGAGGCCGGCATGAAGTATTTCGTGCTCGGCGCACTGGCGTCGGGCCTGCTCCTTTACGGCATGTCCATGGTCTACGGTGCGACCGGTACGCTTGAGTTTTCGGGTGTAGCACAGTCGGTGTACAACCAGGCTGCAAACAAGTCGGTGCTGCTCTTCGGGCTTGTCTTCCTGGTAGCGGGTATTTCGTTCAAGCTGGGTGTGGTTCCCTTCCACATGTGGGTGCCGGACGTGTATCAGGGCGCAACCACTGCGGTAACGCTGATTCTTGCGACGGCGCCCAAGCTGGCTGGCTTCGCGATGGCAGTACGACTGCTGATCTGGGGCCTGTTCGACATCGCTGAACAATGGCAGACAATGCTGATGTTCGTTGCTGCGGCATCCATCATTCTCGGTAACCTCGCGGCGATTTCGCAGACGAACATCAAGCGCATGCTGGCGTATTCCGGCATCTCGCACATGGGCTTCATGCTGCTCGGCCTGCTCTCAGGTGTGGTTGATGGCGAACGTCATTTCGCACTCAACGCTTACAGTTCCGCGATGTTCTATGCGGTGGCTTACGTGATCATGAGCCTTGCGTCTTTCGGCATGATCATCCTGCTGTCGCGTGCAGGCTTCGAGGCCGAGCGCATTGACGATTTCAAGGGGCTCAACAAGCGCAGCCCGTGGTTTGCTGCGGTAATGATGTTCGTCATGTTCTCGATGGCGGGGGTGCCGTTCTTCATTGGCTTCTTCGCCAAACTGGCGGTGCTGCAGGCAGTGGTCGCCGCGGGCTACTTCTGGATTGCGGCTGTAGCGGTTGTCATGTCGGTGATCGGCGCCTTCTACTACCTGCGGGTGGTGAAAGTCATGTACTTCGACGAACCGCTTGATACTGCACCGATTCACGCCCCTGCTGACGTGCGGGTTCTGTTGTCTGCGAACGGTATTGCGGTTGCGGCGCTCGGTATTGCACCGCAGGCCTTGATGTCGATCTGCGCCTACGCGCTGCTTGCATCGCTCTGAGGCTTGCGGCTTGGGGCAGGGCGGTCGTGAATGGCGACTGAATTTGGGAGGGGCGAACGACCGGCAAAGGCGTTCGCCTTTTTCGTTTATTGGAGCCGGACGTCCAGCTTGAAGGCCTGAGTGGCAAAAGAGGGGTGTTAGGGCGAGTTGAACCGTCTGCGTAACGGATGACGGACTACCGATGAGATGAGGCGGCAAGGACATGAACAAGCATGATCAGGATCCACTCGCGGAGACGCCGCTTTCATCCGAGGTCGTTTTCGACGGTGTCTTATTGAAAGTCTCGCGCGACCGGGTGCGTCTGCCGGATGGCGGAGAGTCGGTTCGCGAGTATATCCGTCATCCCGGAGCGGTCGTTGTCGTGGCAGTGATGCCCGATGGCCGCCTGGTCTTCGAACGGCAGTTCCGCTACCCCCTGAATCGAAGCTTCCTGGAGCTCCCTGCCGGAAAAATTGACGCTGGCGAGGACATCCTTGACTGTGCGAAACGCGAGCTCAGGGAAGAGACCGGCTATCTGGCCGACGATTGGCAGCATCTTGGCGTCATGCATCCTTGCATCGGCTACTCTGACGAGCGCATCGAGGTTTTCCTTGCCAAGGGGCTGACGCAGGTAGGACAGCAGTGGGACGAAGGTGAATTCCTTGAGGTTCTGGCCTTCTCGCCTTCCGAAGCTGCCGCTGCGGTGCTCGATGGTCGGATTACCGATAGCAAGACCGTGACGGCCCTCTTTCTCGCGACCCCGCGGCTGAGCTGAGTTTCCGCGGGCGTTGTGCGGCGGTTTACGCACAACGCTGTGTACCGCGGATTGGAACCTAGAGAATCGGGGCGTCTTTTTCGCCGCGCTCGTACACTACGTTGGCACGGCCGACCAGCAGGGGATCGAGTGCGCCTATTCGGTCGATGTCCTTGTTGGAGTAAGGTAGCTTGTGCAGAACGTAGCGCATGGCGTTGAGGCGCGCGCGCTTTTTGCAGTCAGACTTCACGACTGTCCACGGGGCATCGGCTGTGTCAGTGTAGAAGAACATCGCCTCCTTGGCTTTGGTGTAATCGTCCCATTTGTCGAGAGACGCAAGGTCGATCGGTGACAGCTTCCATTGCTTTAGGGGATGCGACTCGCGTTCCTTGAAACGGCGTCGCTGCTCTTCGCGGCTGACTGAAAACCAGAACTTGATCAGGTGGATCCCGCTCCGCACAAGATTGCGTTCGAACTCGGGTACCTGACGCATGAATTCGCTGTATTCGTCGTCGGTACAAAAACTCATCACACGCTCGACGCCGGCACGGTTGTACCAGGAGCGGTCGAACAGGACGATTTCGCCGGCCGTAGGCAGATGCTGGATATAGCGCTGGAAATACCATTGACCACGCTCGAGTTCCGATGGTTTCTCCAGTGCAACCACCCGGGCGCCGCGGGGATTCAGGTGTTCCATGTAGCGTTTGATTGTCCCCCCTTTGCCGGCGGCGTCACGCCCCTCGAAAAGAATCACGACACGCTGACCGGTTTCCTTTACCCAGGCCTGCAGCTTTAGCAGTTCGACCTGCAGTCGGTATTTCTGCTTTTCATAGTTGCGGCGGGACATGAGGTTCTTGTAAGGATAGGCACCGATGCGCCAGTCGGGTGCGAGCTCATCGTCCGGACGGGTGGACGCTGGTGCAGGGTTCCCTCCGACCGCAAGCAGGGTCTTCCGCAGCAACTGCGCATCGTCCGGCGATGCGCCGGCCAGAATAGCCTCAAGCGATTTTGCCACCTCGCTGACGGTGGTGCCTGCCGCCTTCGAGAGGATGTCACCAACAGCCATTTCGGTGCTTTCGCGCGCGCCCTCGACGGCCTGCTCGACTTCGAAGTGTTCCAGTGAATGGGCGTCAAGCTGGGGTGAGATGTCGCCTTCGCTCACCCGACGGAGTTTGCGGCTTTTGCGCGGAGCAGGGCTGCTCTTGTACGATTTCGGGAGATCCGGTTTTTCGGGGTTTGCTGTCATTTGGGCTCCTTCTTGTTGGGCTCTGATTGGTCTGTGGTGTCCATTCTATTGTGTTCGAACGCTTGCGTTCGGCGCGGCGGTGGGCACGATGGCGGCCAGCTGCACAATATCGGAAGTCATTTTGTGTGGCGCTGGTTACAATTCAGCCACGATCAACCATCTTGAAGGTGCCCGGCACACGACACCGGGTACGTGTACTCCATGCCACTTTCGCCTCAAGCGCAATCTCTGCTCGACATGGTATATCGCGTCGGTGCGCCACGTTTCCATGAGCTTACGCACCTCCAGGCACGGCATTCATTCCAGAAGCTGCATTTTGCCTTTCGTCCGGATGCGCCTGCCGTTGCATCGGTCACCGAGGTGCCCATCGGACGCGCCGATGGCAGCGTGCTGCTGGCACGCTACTACCGTCCATTGCAGGCAAGTCCGACGGCGATGCTGCCCATGCTGATCTACTATCACGGTGGCGGCTGGTGCGTTGGCGACGTCGAGAGCTATGACGTCCTGTGTCGTGAGCTGGCAAACGGCAGCGGTTGTGCGGTGATGTCGGTCGACTACCGTCTGGCGCCTGAACATCCGTTTCCGGCCGCGGTGAACGATGCCCGCCTCGCATTCGACTGGTCTGTCGATCAGGCAGAACTGCTCGGCATCGATTCAGCGAGAATCGCGCTCGGCGGTGATAGCGCTGGCGGGAACCTTTCTGTGGTTTCGGCCTTGGCATTGCGTGACGCGGGCGGGGTGGCGCCGGCTTTCCTGCTGCTGATCTATCCGAGTACCGAAATCCTGAGCGAACGGCCGTCGCGGCAGCGCTATGGTGAAGGGTTCTTCCTGGACAAGGAAAGCCTGGAGTGGTTTTTCAGGCGCTATCTGCCCGACGGTAATACTGAGGACTGGCGAGCTTCCCCGATGCGTGCAGACTCTCTTGCAGGCTTGCCGCCAATGTTGCTGATTTCTGCCGAATGCGACCCGCTGGTCGACGACTGCGCCGCTTTTGCGGCGCGAGTGTCGGAAGAGCGGGGGGAAATCGAACAGTTTCGGGCCGACGGCATGGTCCACGGTTTCATCACGCTGGGCAAGTTCTTCCCCCAGGCGAATGTGGCCGTCGCGCATGCTGCGGGGGCGTTGCACAAGCGTCTGTTTGCTCCCGCCTGACTAGCCGCACACGGCGGCAAGCATTTCCATTTTTCCTGCGCGCGCGGCGTCGAGCAGCTCGTCAAGTTTGTCCTTCTCGATGCCGGCAATGCATGAGTCGAACAACTCGGGGCGGCGTTGAATGCCGAGTGCAGAGTCAAAAGGGTTCGGCGTTTCGGCTGCGAGCGAAGCGACGAAAACAAGGTCGCCAAGGTTGGCCGGCGGCCAGGATCCGCCGTATGGGTTTTCGTATTCGAATGCGTCGAGAATGTCTTCAGGCAGCTCGAAAACCTCGAGAATCGCACGGCCAACCGGCTCGTTCCAGACCGAAACAAATTCGGCGAAGCGTTCGAGGTTCTCTTCGAGGGCCGGGTAGGTCGAAGCGCGAGCAAGCAGAAAGAACTGACCGATATCGACCATCATTCCGGCAAGCATTGCAGTGTCCGGGTTGGTGGTGCGCAGATGGCGCGCGATCGCGTAGGACCATGACGCCACATCCACCGAATGCATCCACAGACCGCTTGCGATCAGACGCATGTGTTTCGAGCGATGGTCTTGCGAGAGCTGCTCTGCCGCGACGGCAAAGGCGAGGCAGCGCAGCGAGGCCAGTCCAATGCGCTTCACTGCCGTGTTTACGTCTGAGATGTTTGATCCGTAAGGATTGAGCAGGACTGCGTTGGCCATGCGTACGGCCTTCGCACTGAGGACAGGCTCCGCCTTGACCACAGAGGCAATTGCGTCGAGCGACGAGTCGGGGTCGTCGGCCAGACGCTTGACTCTCAGTGACACGTCAAGCGAGGTTGGAAAGTTCAGTCGTCCGTCTTCGAGCTCGGCCTCGATCTGCTCCGAGAAGGCTTGTGCCTGCGCATCAAAGTCTTGCATCTTGCTTACCATCCAGCATGAGGTTATTGCAGTTTAGCGCGGTAGGCCTGAGCGAGGGAGAGCCGAGGCGAAATTCCCCCGTGCTGTACGACGACGTCCGTTGCCGGTGCCCGCCGGGGGCTCACGCGGCAGGTTGATGCAGGATGGCTTTACCGTTTTCCAGGCGCTCCACCTGAGCCAGCGTGGCGACGGGTACTTCCAGTGCTGCGATGGACTCGTGTCCGAGCTTGAAGCGCTTCTCGACCACAAAGCCTGCACCGAGCACGGTCGCGCCTGCCTCGCGGGCCATTTCGACCAGCGCAACCGCTGTACGACCATTCGAGAGAAAGTCGTCCACGATGACGACGCGTGCGCCTGGCTGAATGTAGCGTTGCGACAGTACAAGCTTGGTTTCACCGCCCTTGGTCGGTGACGGAATGACGCGCGAGATGAAAGGCGACTCAACCTGCGGCGCGTACTTCTTTGCATAAACCAAGGGGACGTTCAGGGCGTGCGCGACGATCAGCCCCGGGGCGATGCCGCTGGCTTCGGCGGTGAGAATCACCGACGGGTGGTACACGGAGAGACGGCGCGCAAGTTCGCGACCCAGTTCCATGATGAACGCGGGCTCGATACGGTGATTCAGAAAGTGGTCGATCTTCAGGATCTGGTCGCCAATGATCGTCGCTTCGTTCTCGATCCGGGTTACCAGCGGGCCGTAAGGGGCATTGAGTTCGGTGTAATTGGTCATGTAACAAGCTCGTGAACGGGAGGACCCCTGGAGTTGGGGTTGGACGGCGCATACTAGCGCAGGCCGCACTGCCTGGCGACCTGCGGCAGACAAGCACCTGTTGTCTGCCGCAGGTTTGATGGACGTCAATGCAGAGAGTTGAATAATTCATTCAAATGAATGGCAACAGATGCCGCTCGGACTTTTCGGTCTGGCGACTGGCATCAGGCCCACACCCATTCAAGGGGATGCATCATGGTTTCCCGTACTTCTTCGCACAAGTCACTCTGGCTGGTGCTCTTTCTTGTCCTTGTA
>JALNWS010000020.1 GCA_023230755.1 Azoarcus sp. | reverse complement strand
CCTGCTGGTGCGCGTCCGCTCGCCTTTCGCCGACACGTGCATTGTGGGATTCTGAGAATGAAAACAAAAGCTAGTCTTTGTTTTCCTTAGATAAAGGATCGCTTTATTGTCGTGCGATGCCCTTGATTCGCTTTTTCGCCGTTGTCGTTGGCCGGCAGATCCGCGGCCAGGAAGAGAATCTCGGTCAGGTGCTGTTTACGCGTACTTGATCGTGACGCGCTTTCGTCCTTCGTTTTCCACGTTCAGGGGGACTCAGCGCCAGGGGGCGGAGGCTCTGCCGTGAGATCGTTATGGATGTGCTTCGGCAGCAGTCCTTATCCGCAGCAAGCCTTCACGCTGCCTGCGTTCCGTCATCAGATTGAAGCCGAGCTTCACGAAGGATCTCCCATGCGTCGGTTCCGCGAAGAACACACAGCCGGGTTCGATGATGACCCCTTCCTGTCTCAGGATTTTTGCCAATCGTGTTGTGTCAAGGCCTTCTGGCGCTGCCACCCAGAGATTTGACCCGCCCATTGAGGGGGAGACGGCCCAATCGGGAAGGACCTCCTTGAGAAGCGATTGACATGAACTCCACCGCTCCTTGGACAGTCGGCGCAATGATCGCACCAGTTTTGCGTACCCGCCGTCGCGGATAAACAAGGCCAGACTGCGCTGTTCGTGCCCGGATATATTCCGTATTTCATAACGACGAATGCTTCTCAGCGCGCTGGCGACATTTCGATCTGCAACGATGAAGCCTATCCTTGCCATTGCACCGACGTACTTTGTAAAGCTGCTGACGTAGATCACGCTATCGAAATTTCCTGCAGCGATGGGAATGGATGATCGACCTATGAAGCGCATTTCGGCATCGTAATCATCCTCGATGATGCAGGCGCCTATCCTGCGTGCGAAGTTCACCAGGCTCGCCTTGCGTGGGACGGACATGCTGACGTTGCTGGGCAACTGATGGCTTGGCGTGGTGTAAATCAGCTTTGCTTGTGGAGCGATTTCATCGACGATGAGGCCTGAAACATCGACCGGTACGGGATGGACGTTCGCTCCCTGGCGCAGGAAGGTATGGCGAGCATCCGGGTAACCCGGATCCTCCATTGCGACTGCTGTCCCTTCGGTGATCAACAGTTTTGAAATCAGGTAGAGCCCATGTTGGGCGCCTGCCGTCAGAACGACGTTCTCAGGCTCGGCCTTCACGCCTCGCGGATGAAGAATCTTCTCCATAATCTGCGCCACCAGCAATGGATCGTCGGCTCCGAATCCGTCGTAAAGGCAGAATTTGCGGTGCTCTCCTTCAAGCGCCTTGCGTGATGCGCTGATCCACGCCGCTGCAGGGAAGACTTCACTGGGAATTGAAGCGGTTACAAATGGGAATTCCGACTGAGTGTCATTGATGGAACGAACCACATGAAGGCCCGCTGTCGAGTGCTTCCGCGAGGGTGCTGATTCCAGCCAGCCCGGCACGCGCAAATCCGGCGGCTCAGCACTCTTGTGATCCAGAGACACCGACTCCGGGTTGATGAAGAGGCCTGAGCGAGGTTTTGAATAAATCATGCCTTCCGCTTTCAGCTCATCGAGCGCCAGCAATATGGTGTTCAGGCTGACTTCCAGCAACTCTGAAAGCAGTCGCGCTGATGGCATTTTTATATTGTGAAAGTAGCCATCGCGTATCGCCATCTCGAGCCCGGATTTGATCTGGATATACAAGGGCGCGTGAGCCGATCTGTCGATCGTTATGTATCTGACAATAACGTGATGTTCTTCAAGCATTTGTGCCAACCCCTCAAGCTCAGCATCGAATAGTACCGCTGCCAAGCCTCGCCGTGCCCTGCCACCGCGAAGGCTAGCACCTCGACTCTCCCGCACCGCCAGGCGCGAACGCGTTCTCGCGTTCGGCGACCCGCACAGGGGGTGAAGCCGGACATCTGGTCGCAAGCGGGCCCTGCCTGAGACCGTGCGCGCCACACGACGCTTCATCCATGCCGAAGCAATATATCGTCAGTCTTTCTGCATCTGTACCCATAAAAAAAATGAAAACTGATACTTTTAGTGAATCAGGTCGCTGTCTACAGTACCTCAACGCTCGACGATCAACCCAGCAGACGGGCGGAGATGAACTTCCGGGATGACCGACTGAAAGTCATCACACAGATAAGCAGGCAAGCGACCAACACGGACCTAATCATGACGAGCAGACGCGTATTTTTGAAGAGCCTTGGTGCCGGTGCACTTTTGGCGGGTGGTATCTCGATTCCGATGATCGGCGCAGCGCAGCCGCAACCGGGCACGCTGAAGCGGGTGCTGTCCTCCGGCAAGCTTCGAATAGGCGCAGTGACCGATGGTATTCCCGCTTTCCAGAAAGATATCCGGAGCGGTGAGTGGCGCGGCATCTTCATTGATGTGTCCAGAAAGCTCGCTCAGGAAAACGGCTTGAAACTGGAAATCGTTGAAACGACCTGGGGAAACTCCGTCCTGGATCTGCAGTCGGGCAAGATCGATCTTATGTTCGGCCTGAATCCCACACCCGATCGAAGAAAGGCAATCGATTTTTCAACGGCGGTTTTTCAGAATGGTTTCACGCTGGTTTGTCGCGAGAACGCAATATTCGAGAAATGGGAGGACTACAACAAGCCCGGAATTCGTATTGCGGTGGATGCAGGGTCCTCTCACGACGCAACGGTTACCCGGCTGCTCCCCAAGGCCACCATCATTCGCCTTGATTCCGTTGGGGAAGCCTCAATCGCCTTGCAGTCGGGCAGGGCAGATGCCCAGTGCCTGGTGATGATGCTGAGCCTGCCGGCGGTCAAGAAGAATGCACAGCTCGGCAAGGTTGTTGCGCCGATGCCAGTTGCATATACCACTTCGCACGCCGGATTCGCAAAAGCGGAAGACACGGACTGGCAGGAATTTGTCGATAAGTGGATCAAGGAGAACAGAGAAAACGGCTTTATTCCTGAAGCCATTCTTAAGAATATGAGCCTGGTTAACGTGACTCCCGCTGATTTCCCGGCAGGGATTCAGCTCTAACCATCAGAGAGAAACATAAATGTACAAATGGGATTTCTCCTCAATATGGGAGTTCAAGGAACTCCTGGTTTCCGGACTTGGGGTAACGATTGCTGTCGCCGCTGCGTCCATTCTGACAGGTTTGGTGGCGGGGGTTTTCAATGCACTCGGCAGTCTTTCAAGCAACAGACTGATACGCGTTCCCTGTATCTCACTGATGGAGTTTTTTCGTTGTACGCCGGTACTGGTGGCACTGATCTGGTTTTATTATGCACTGCCGATTCTGACCGGCTTTGAAATATCCGCACTATCTGCCGCCTTCCTGGGCCTGTCGCTTTATGCCGCGGCTTTTTACAGTGAAATCATTCGAGGCGGAATTGTTGGGATCGATCCCGGTCAGCGCGAAGCAGGCGAGGCTATTGGCATGATGCCAAGAGAGATCATGAAGCGGATCATCCTGCCCCAGGCGTTCCGGAAAATGGTGCCTCCTCTGGTCAATCAATCGATCATCAATCTGAAAAACACCTCGTTGGTATCGGTCCTTGCGGTGCCTGACCTCCTGTACCAGGGAAAGCTTATTGCACACGAGAGCTATCGACCGCTTGAGGTCTATACGGCTGTGGCGCTGACCTACTTCGCCATTCTGTTCCCTTTGACTCTTCTGGTGCGGCATCTTGAGAGTCGTTTCGCAGTGAAGCACTGAGGGATTTCATCATGATCACGATCGATTCAATCGAAAAAAGTTTTGGAAGCCTGAAGGTGCTCAAAGACATCAGTCTGAGCGTCGGCAAGGGGCAGGTTGTTGCTTTGATTGGGCCATCCGGGTCCGGCAAGTCGACATTGTTGCGCTGTTTGAATCTGCTCGTTCCGCCAGATCGCGGATCGATCGATATCGGAACGACGAGTCTGTCGTTCGGTCTTGGCAAAGCGCCCCTGTCGCACAAGAAGCTGGCGCAATTCAGACAGAAGACAGGCATGGTTTTTCAGCACTTCAACTTGTTCCCGCACATGACTGTTCTTGAGAACGTGATGGAAGGCCCCGTCACCGTGCGCAAGATGACGAAGTCGGCGGCGAGTGATCTTGCGCTCGCTCAGTTGTCGCGAGTGGGGCTGGCGGACAAAGCCAACACCCATCCGTCAGCGCTCTCCGGGGGGCAAAAGCAACGCGTTGCGATTGCACGAGCCTTGGCGATGGAGCCCGAGGTGATGCTCTTTGACGAAGCAACGTCTGCGCTGGATCCCGAGTTGGTCGGCGACGTTCTCAACGTGATGCGGGATCTGGCGAGTGAAGGCATGACGATGATCATCGTTACGCATGAAATGGCTTTTGCCCGCGATGTGGCTGATCGAGTCGTGTTCATGCGCGATGGCGTCGTGGTGGAGGATGGGGAAGCAGTGCAGGTCATAAACGATCCACAGGATCCGAGGACGCAGGCGTTTCTGTCCCACTTCCGGCTGAGCAAGGAGAGAGGGCATAACGGGAAGGCGGGGGAGAGCTGAATGCACACCGTAGTCGTTGGGGCCGGCATCGTCGGATTAGCCGCAGCATGGGAGCTACTCGAGGCCGGTAGTGACGTTACGCTGCTGGACCCTGCGCCGATCGGCAGTGATGCCAGCGCGAGCTACGGCAATGGCTCGATGATCAGTCCCGCCTTCATGATTCCGGTCTCCAATCCGGGGCTGTGGCGAAAGGTGCCGGGCTTCCTGCTTGGTCGCGACTCGCCCATGTCTGTGCGTGCCGTCGATTTTGCCCGACTGAGCACATGGGCAATCAACTTTGTCCTCGCGGGCGCAACCGAAGCGCGTCTGCGCGGTCTGGCCGCTGCCCTGGCCCCGCTGACACGTGGCGCCCCTGCCTTGCACGAAGCCTTCAGTCGCGCCATAGGTCGGCCGGATCTCGTGCAGCGTGGCCCACTTCATTACCTCTACCCGCACGAAGAGGCACTTGAAGGCGATCATCTCGCCTGGCAACTGCGTGAACACTTCGGTGTCGAGAAAAGGCTGGTGACGCAAGCCGAACTCAGGTGCGCAGTGCCCAACAGCCCCGTTGGCTATAAGCTTGGCATTGTTGTGCCCGATTCCGGTTTCTGCAATGACACCTCAGGATATTCGAAAGCAATATGGAAACAACTGGCTTCGCGCGGTGCCACATGGATGCAGGAAGCGGCTACGGGTTTCCAGGTAGAGAACGGACGTGTCGTTGGCGTTGAAACATCGAAGGGCCGTTTGCGTTGCGACAGTGTTGTGATCGCCGCAGGCCATGCCAGCGTCAAACTGGCGGCAGCCCTGGGTGACCGGGTGCCACTGAAGGTGGAGCGTGGTTACAGTTTGCAGTACCGCGAAAACCCCACCGGGCTTGACTCGCCACTGATGCTGCCAGACAAGCGCATCGCCATCACACCGAACCATCTTGGAGTGCGTGTGGCCGGGCAGGTCGAGCTCGCGCATCCGGATGCGCCACCCAACTGGGATCACATCCGCATTTTGCATAAGCGTGCGACTGAGGCCTATCCCGAGCTGGCGCCACATTTGCAGACAGCCGAGCGCTGGATGGGGCGCCGCCCCTCGATGTCGGATTGCAAGCCGGTTATCGGGCTGTCATCCGGCGCGAGCAATGCAATTTATGCATTTGGCCACGCCCATATCGGGCTCACCACCGCACCGCGCACCGCAAGAATCGTCGTCGCGTTGATGAAAGGGACAGACCCCGAGATTCCGGTCCGGCCGTTTTCGCCACGGCGCTTCCGGCGCACGTCAGCAATGGACGCCTGATCCGCGCGCACCTTTTTCAGCACCTGTACAGGCCATCACCGTATTGAAGAACCGGCGACTCTCCACACGGAGAGCGGTGGCATTGTGCGCATAAAACAAGTGAAATACATGTCAATGAACTACCAGGAATCGGCTCAGTGGGTCGAGGATTTTGAAGGTAAGGATGTTCCCCCAACCTTGATCAAGTCCGGACAAGGCGGCTGGATTCGATTCGAAGATGGCCGACGCGCGTTTGAGGCGGTATCTGGCCACAGTTGCCTCAATCTCGGTCATGCGCATCCCGAACTGTTGGAGACCGCCGGTCATGCGCTGTCGACGCTGTCGTACTGTTCGCCTGAGCATTACAGCGATTCGAGCCTTGCCCTGGCCGAGCGGCTTTCGGAGCTGCTGGGCGGCGCATATCGGATCAAGTACGCGCTTAGCGGGTCTTCTGCGAATGAAATCGCAATGACCATCGCCCGCCGCCACTGGGAAGGCACCGGAAAACCCGCAAAGCGCATCGCCATTTCCCTGGACCGCAGCTATCACGGCAACATGGGGCAGGCTCAGTTCGCGACCGGCTACGAGGCGTTTCGCGTATCAGGGTATTCGGATCACTCCGATTACGTTCATGTGCCGTGTGCGCGCAATCCTGCGTCAGGGAAGCTGTTCTCCACGGAGGAAATCCGCGCCTTGCTGGAGGCGCGTATTGCTCAGATCGGGCAGGACAATATCGCCTGCATGATTGTCGAACCGATCAATTTCGCTGGCGGCGTGATCGTACCGCCTGACGGCTATCTGGCCATTATTCATGAGTTGTGCCGGCGCCATGACATAACGCTCATTGTGGATGAGGTGATTACCGGTTTTGGACGTTCCGGAAAATGGTTTGCGTTCCAGAAGGAAGGCATCCGGCCAGACATTGTCACCATGGGCAAAGGTATCACCGCGGGTTACTTTCCGTTGGCCGCGGTCGCGGTCACCAATTCACTGTACATGGCCTTGCGCGAATCAAAGGTGCCGTTGAAAAAGGTGATTACGATGGCCGGGCATCCAGTCGGTTGTGAGGTTGCGCTCAAGAACATCGAAATCACCGCGCGTGACGGCCTTTGCAAGCGGGCAGAAGAGAATGCAGGAATCTTCTGCGAGGTCCTGAAACCCCTGGAACGTCTTCGCTCAATTAAAGAGGTCCGCGGGGTGGGGCACATGTGGGCGCTGGAGTTTGCCGATTTCGACCAACAGAAAGCTCCTGAAATAGCCAAAATGGTGGCTGCACGATGCGAGGACGAAAACTGTATCGTCGCCGCATCCGCGGGGATCATCAGAATCAATCCGCCACTGAATTCATCGATTGCGGAAATTTCATTCGCCTGCTCAACGCTTGTCAACGCGGTGGAGTATGTGGACGACTGCTGCTGACGCGTGGGTTGGCCGAGATGCGACGCCCAGCGCCAGCCGCTGCGGCGTCGTCAGACACCGGAGCCCAGCTCGCCACGCAAGCCTTCCTGCGAATTAACGACGTCACCCCATCGGCGCATCAGCTGATGCGGGTTCAAACGACGCGACAGATCAATTCCTGACACGCTCAAACCAGAGGAAAACTCCCATGACCCAAGCCATTGAACGCAGCCACGGCAACGCCCGCATGAGCAAGATCGTCCGCCATGGGGGGCTGATCTACCTTTGTGGGCAGACCGCAATGGGCAGCGCTGCGGCAGAGATAAGCGCACAGACAACTGAGGTGTTATCGCGCATTGATTCATTGCTCGCCGAGGCTGGCAGCGATCGTACACGGCTGCTCTCGGTGTTGATTCACCTGAGCTCCCTGGATGACTTTGCCGAGATGAACAAGGTGTGGGAAAGCTGGGTGCCCGAAGGGTGCGCACCAGCGCGCACGACGGTCGAGGCGCGTCTTGCCTCGTCCTTTTTGCTCGTTGAAATGACGGTCGTGGCAGCGGAAGCTTGAGCGCACGACACCGTGCACCGTCATGGTTGCGGAACTCGCGTGCGCTTGGTGCGCGGCCGGCCTCGACGGTGCATATCGAAGGGCGCGTCGAGGCCGGGGCGGGGGGGAAGGTGGATAGCGAACTGAGTCACCCGCGCACGAAAATTCAGCCATCCCGTGTGGCAACGGGAACGAGGCAGCGCTAGATGCAGCTTCGCCATCTGATTCCCCCCGGCGAACGCTGGTGGACAGAACTCGACCGGGCCACGGTTCGGGGCGACCTGATCGCAGGCCTGCTGGGAGCCCTGCTGGTGCTGCCGCAGGGGGTCGCGTTCGCGCGCCTCGCAGGACTGCCGCCGGCATATGGCATCTATTCGGCGATCCTGCCGTGCATTGTGGCGGCGCTGTTCGGCTCAAGTCGCCATGTTGTCTCCGGCCCGACCAACGCGAACTCGCTGGCCCTGTTCGCAATGCTCTCTCCGCTCGCAGTACCGGGCAGCCCCGACTACCTGCAACTGGTGTTTACGGCGACCTTCATGGTCGGCGTTCTGCAACTGCTGGTCGCGCTATTCCGACTCGGCGTGCTCGCGAACTTCATTGCGCCCTCGGTGCTGCTGGGCTTCACTTCGGGCGCGGCCTGCCTGATCGCCTATCATGCCGGGGTCGATCTGCGCGATCTGGTGCGATCCGAGGCCGGGCCGCTGGCCCCGATGGAACTCGTGGTTGCGCTGGTCACGGTGCTCGTGACGGTGCTGGTTGCACGCTTCTTTCCACGCTGGCCCGCGATGCTGACCGGCCTGGCCAGTGGCTTTGCCCTTGCGGCCGCGAGCGCGGCCTTGGGCGGTCCGGGCTACGTTCAGATGGGCGCTATTCCATCCATCATTCCGCCGCTCAGTTTTCCTGACTTCGATGCAGAGAAGCTGAGCGAGGTCTTCGGCCCGTCGTTGGCGCTCGCGGTGGTTGCGCTCGGTCAGTCGATCTCCATCGCCAAGGCCATCGCAGATCGATCCGGGCAGCACATCGATGCAAATCGCGAGTTCTTCGGCCAAGGCCTGGCCAATGTCGCTGCGAGCTTTTCGTCGTCCTATCTTTCGTGTGGGTCGCTGAACCGTTCAATGCCGAATTTCGAAGTCGGGGCGCGCACACCGCTGGCGGCTGTGGCCTCCTCGCTGATTCTTCTGGTGCTCGTTGCGCTCAGCGAGCGTCTGCTTGAACGCTTGCCGATGGCCACCATCGCCGCGTTGTTGCTCTATGTCGCCTGGACCCTGATCAATATCCCCCGCATCAGGGCAACCCTGAACTTCAACATGCAGGAGGCCACATGCATGGTGGTGACGTGGGGCGCAGTCCTGGTCACGCGGATCGAACTGGCGATCCTGATCGGCATGGGACTGTCGCTGCTCTTCTACCTCTACCAGACCTCACGCCCGGCAATGCGGGTGCTGGTGCCCGTCCCGCAGGGGCGGCGCTTCACGCCCCTGACCGAACTCGATCCGGTCGAGCCGGAATGCCCCCAACTCAAACTGGTGCGCATGGAAGGTTCCGTGTATTTCGGTGCCGCTCAACAGGTGAGCGACACGCTGCGCTGCTACCGGGAGCGTTCGCCCAGCCAGAAGCACCTGCTGGTAATGGTTAAGAGCATGAACTTCATCGATCAGGCGGGCGCTAAGGTATGGGCGCTCGAAGATGGCGTACGCCGGAAAATGGGGGGGGCGCTGTACTTTCATCGGCCTCGTGCGCGCGTTGTCGAAGTGTGGGAGCGCACCGGCTTTCTCGAACGACTGGGAAGAGATCGAGTCTTCCAGAGCAAGCATGAGGCGCTGGTATCGATCGTGCCTTCTCTTGATCCGGAGATCTGTTCGCGTTGTACCGCCAGGATCTTCTTCGAATGCCCTGGAGAGGGGACGCCCTGCGCTCAGCCACACACAGGCTGAAATGACGCCGGGCACCGCCGCTTCAGTTCAGCGCGATATTGATCGATACGTGCGCCCGCGGCTGCTTGTCGTGAAGCTCGGCCGGGTTGCTCCTTAGTGGTTGGCCGATGACGATGCGGCCGGTGATGCGTTCGGAGAAGTCGAAGAGCACGCCGACGCCGACGCTGGTGAGGTAGTCGTCGTGGGTGCTTTTCTTGAGCTTGCCCGGCCGGTAGGGCAGGGCGCCGCCGTGGTCGATGAAGACGATGCCGTGCAGGACGGGGTCATTGGGGTTGGCGGCCTGGTATTCCGCGAGGGTGCGGCCGATGCGCAGTTCGGCAGAGACGAAGTAGCCGTTGCGCCCCGAGAGCAGGCCTTCGGAGAAGCCGCGCACAGTGTAGGCGCCACCGATCTGGAACAGTTCGCTGGCGGGCAGGAAGCGGGTGTCCGACAGTTGCAGGCCGCCGCGCAGCAGAAGCTGGTAGCGCTCGGACAGGCGGTCGAAGCGGGTCGCGCTGCCGCGGTAGTAGAGGAAGCGCTGATCGCCGCCCAGCGCGGTCGTGCCGGAGGCAAGCGAATGGTCGACATACCAGGCGGTGTCGTCGCTCTGGTGTTCGCCGGAGATGCCGGCGGTAAACACACGGAGGTTGAGTTTTTCCTGCTCCAGACCACCGAATGAGCTGGACGATTCGCGGGCCGAGATGCGGCCGTAGACCGACCACATGTCTGCGAACGTGACGATCAGCGGGTAGGTGAGGCCGGCGGTGAAGTCGCTGGAGCTGCCGCTGATGTCGAGCGGTTCGAAGGGGCCGCTGACGATGTCGATGTCGCCCTTGCTGGCCGACAGGTCGAGGCGC
This sequence comes from Azoarcus sp., assembly GCA_023230755.1. GTDB lineage: Bacteria > Pseudomonadota > Gammaproteobacteria > Burkholderiales > Rhodocyclaceae > Parazoarcus. Next base: position 22,677 of record JALNWS010000020.1, on the reverse strand, counting down.
AGGTCCTTCCAGTCGAGCGGCACGGAGTAGTACAGCGCGTAGTTTTCCGAGCCTTCGGTGCCAGTGGCGAGAAATTGCAGGGTGTCGCTGCGCCCGAGCAGGTTGGCGAAGCGGGCGTTGACGCCGGCGCGGGTTTCGCCGACGGTGTCGCGTCCGGCGTTGTCGAAGAACACCGAGAACTTGGTGCGTGGCGGCTCGACGGCGGTGATCTCGACGTCGGTGGTGCCGAACTGGCTGCCGGCCACCACGCCGGCGCGCAGTTGGGTGCTGTGGAGCCGGTTGAACCGCACCAGGGCCGATTCGAGTACCGGCACCGAGAGCAGCTCGCCGGCTTCGAGCGTGACGCGGTTGAGGATGAAGGCGGGGTCGATGGCCTCGGCGCCATTGACGCGCACATCGCCCACCTTGGCCTCGACGAGCCGGAAGCGCACCAGCCCGTCCTTGACGGTTTGCGGCGGCAAAATGGCGCGCGCGGTGGCCTGGCCGGCGGCGGTGTAGAGCGCGTTGAGGGCGTCGATGGCTTGCTGCAGGTCAGCCAGACTCACCGTCTGCCCTTCGAGCGGGTTGATGATGGCGTCGATCTGGGCCTGGGTCAGAATCTCGGAGCGGTCGATGAGGATCTGCTTGACTCGGATGGTCTTGGCGGTGCTGGCCGGCGCAGTCGGCCCGCCTTGCGGCACCGAGATTTCGGGTGCCACCGGCCGTTGCTGGATGCGCTCCTCACGCAGTCGCCGCTCGAGCTCCTGTTGTTGTTGCTGCTGGATGGCGCCCGGCGATTCTGCCGTACCCGGTTGTTGCGCCATCACCAGCGACATGGCCATCATCAGCCCCAGTCCTGCGGCCCGCCGCGTGATCGTTCCCTGCATCGGCTGTCTCCCCATCTTCAAAGATCCTCGCATGCGTTCGGTTCGCCGCAGTCGAACACCGCCGGATCGACGAACACCAGGCTACCGGCGGCGGTGGCGTAGTGCTCGGCAGCGCCGGCCGCAACGCGGTTGCGCTTGTCGTTTTTTGATTGATGATCCAGCGTGTTGAGCAGGTTGCGGCTGTTCAAGTCGGCCACGCCACCCGGGTCGCTGAACACCACCTTGCGCGGATTCCTGGTGATGATGTAGGCGCTGATCAGTGCCGATTCCGGCGTGACCACCATGTCGTACAAGCCGCGCAGCGTAAAGGCGCGCACGTCGAAGCCGGGCTGAAAGGCACGGTTCTGGTGATCGACCCGGATCGCGAAGGCCGGCGTGTAGAAGGCGGCGTAGTCGCCCAGCTGGCCGTTGCGCACCGTGAACAAAGGCGTGGTGGCGGTGACTTCGCTGGTGATGGCGTTGAGCGTGTCGAGCGTGACGGCGGTGCCGCTGTCGAGCACCAGTTTGACGTCGCTCGCCGGCAGGCCGCGGTAGCCGAAGGCGCTGACGGTCAATGGCGTGCTGGTGTCGGGCGCTGAGCCGGCAACGTTGATCTGGTCGGCGGACAGGATGAGCTGCGGCGTGGCGGCCGAGATCGGCGTCGGGCCGCCAATGCTGTCCGGCGCGGTCAGGACGACCGAGGTACCGGCCGAGATGGCCGGTGTGGCGGTGGCGTCGGACAGCACGCTGCCGGAGCCGTCGCCGCCGGCGTCGATGCGCACGGTAGTGGCGGCGGCGATGCTGGCGGCTGCGCCCAGTGTGACGTCATCGTCGGCCCCGAGCGTGACCGAACCGGCCTTGAGCGTGCCCACCACGTCCAGACTGCTGGCGGGGGCGAAGAAGGCGAAGGGGCCGTTGGTGGTGATGTCGCCGATGCGCCCCGGTACGCCGACGCTGCTCAGGTAGATGCCCAGCGGCGCCATGGCGTTGAGTACGCCGTCGCGCGCGACATTGACCTCCAGCGCGCCATTGACGTCGGCGGGGATGCCGATGGTGGTGCCGGCGGCCAGATTGACGTTGTGCCCCTGGATGTTGAGCGCGGCGTCATGTCCGGCATCAAGGATGGCCCCCGGTGCGGACAGGGTGACGTCCTGCTGGCTATAGACGGTGCCTACGGCCATGTCGCCGCTCAGTTCGGTGATGAAGATGTCGCCGCGGGCGCGGGCATCGAACAAGGCGCCGTCGGCCAGATCGACGACGATCGGCGCCAGCGCGCTGCCGATGCCGCCCTGGCCGCCCTCGAGCACCATGTCGGTGGCGATGATCGCTGCGGTGCCGGCGGCGGCCGTGCTGGTGATGCCGTCGGACGACTTGATGCGCACGTCGCCCGGCGAGCGCACTTGTGAGATGACCAGCGGGCTTTCGCTGCCGAGCAGCACCTGGTCGCCGGCGATGGCGCTCAGGCCGGTGCTGGCGGTGATGTCGACATCCTCCTGGCGGCGGATGCGGATCTCGTTGTCGGTGAGGACGAAGTCGCGCGCCTCTGCGGTGAGCAAGGCGAGCTTCTCTTCATCGGAGAGCGTGTCAGGATTGGTGCCGCGGGCGATCACGAAATCACCCACATTTTCACCGATGCTGCCGGCCACGGTGAGCGCAACGTTGCGGCCGATCACGTTGGCCTCTTCGATGCGGATGGCGGTGTCGGTCACCGGGCGGAACAGGCCTGCGCTCAGTGCCGTCTTCAGTTGCTGGTCGGTCCATACCGCACCGTCGCGGAGGTTTGATTCTTCGGTGGTGGTGGCGGTGTAGGTGAAATTGGTGTCGAACGGGCTACCGCCGAAGCGGGCATGGCTGTCATGGTAGAAGGCAGTCTGCTCGTTTTCGTAAGTGCGGATGTCCGTATCGTTCCAGCCGTTGGCGGCCTTGAGCACGCTGGCGGTGCTGGTGTCGAGCTTGAAGGTGAAGGCCGGATTGTAGGCATCGGCCACCCAGGTGCCGCCCTCGTCGTGGATGTTGCGCATGCCCCAGTAGGCCTGGTAGTCGTTCTCGACGCCGGCTTCGAAGCTGGCCACGGTTTCGTCGGCGGCGGCACGGGCCGGGTCGCCACGCAGACGCATGCTGTCCCACAGCGAGAGCAGTTCGCCGATGGACTTGTCGTCCGCCTGCTCGATGGTGTTGGTGTCGACCAGGTTGCCGGTCGGCACGTCCAGCGTCACGTCGCCCGTTTGCGACTCGATTTTGCCGGCGCGCAGGTCACCCGCCGTCTCGACCAGCACAATGTCGCCGTTGGCAAGCGCGGAGACCACGCCGTCGCCGAGGTTGTCGATGCGGATCGGCGCGCTGCCGTTGGCGATGTCGCCACTTTCGCTGACCAGATTGACGCCGTAACCGGTGATGGTCACCGCCGGCGTGGTCGTCAGCAGGTTGCGGTCGGCGCTCAGCGAGACGGCGCCGGTGGCCGAGTTGGCGGCGGCTACACGCAGGTCGCCGCCGATCTCCATCACGTTGGCGCCGCTGTGGGCGTTGATCCAGATCTGGCCGTCGGTGCCGCCGAGCGCGGCGTCGGTGAGGTCTACCCGCACCGGCAGGCTGGCGGTGCCCACTGCGCCGTTGGCGCTGTTGAGGATGACATTGTTGCCGACGATGTAGCCCGCATCAGAGAGGCTGGCCATGCCGCCGCCGGCGTTGATCAGGGTATCGCCGGCGACGCTGCGCACGAGACCGTTGAACATGATCTGTCCGGTCGTCGAATTGACCGTGACATTGGAGGTGTCATAGCCGGTGAAGTTGATGTCAATGCGGTTCGACGCGTTGAGGCTGTGGTTGAAGTACTCATACACCGACCACTCGTAGGTCGTGGTGATGGTCACCTGCTCGTAGATGGCGACGCTGCAGATGCCGACGCACACCCGGTTGCTTTCGAGCGGGCCCGCCGTCTTGACCTTGCCGGTGGTCGATTGGGTGTAGTTCATCCTGTACTGATCGGAGCCGCCGCCAATCGACAGCCAGTCGCCGGTGAGGCGATCGGTATAGACGGGCGTCCCCGGGGTGACCGTGTCCGGGTCGTCGGTATCAGCCCAGGCCCAGTCAGCGCCGAACAGGATCTTCTTGGTGTAGATCCGGTCTTCCGACCACGCCTGGGTGCGGCCGTTGATCCAGTTGAAGCGGCGGTTGGCGACCGGATCGTAGTAACCGTCGCGGCCGGCGGTACTCGACACAAGATAGGTCGGGTTGCCGTCGGCGTCGGTGCTGCGGCTGTCCGTCACCACCACGGCGTCGCCGAGGCGGCTGATCAGGGTCACCAGCGGTACGCCAGCGTTGGTGGTGCCGCTCATGTCGGCGCTGCCGGGGATGATCACCCGCTTGGCCAGATCGGTGATCTTGATCGTGCCTTCGACGCCGGGGCCGGTGTCGAGGCGGTTGAGCACCACGTCGTAGTTGCTGGTGTTGTTCACCTCGATGCGGCCGTAACCGTCGAGCACCTTCAGCTCGCCGTTGCCGGTGGAGAAAATGTTGCCAAACAGCTCCATGTGGCCACCGCCCATGCGCACATTGCTCAGCTCGAGGCGGTCGTTGGCCAGATCGTAGCGCACCTTGATGTCAGTGCTCGCCGGGTCCGGCGCGTTGAGGTCGAGGTATTGAGACGCGGTGTCCGGATTGGCCAGATACGCAGCCTTGGCGGTGGCGATGTCGCCTGCCTTGGCGCTGACCAGGGCATTGGTGATGTTGATGCTGCGATCGGGCAGACCGGCCTGGATCAGGCCGTTGATGTTGAGCTTCTCGCCGCTGATGTACACGTTGTTGCCGGCGATCGTGGTGCTGCAGTTGTCGCCGGTGCAAAGGTGCGGGGTGGTGTTGGTGCTGTAGTCGCCAGCGGCGCTGTCAGTGCTGTCCGAGCCGCCCAGGCCGATGGCGACGTTCTCGCGGGTATCCGGCAGGGTACCCAGCTGGCTGATCGGGTTGCCGCCCTGATGGGTGAAACCTGGCGTGTAGGTCTGGATGAAATCGCCGCCGGTGGCAATGTTGACCGTTTCCGCGTTGATCTTGGCCGAGGAGCGAATGGTGCCATGGCTCTTGGCCTGGGCCAGCCCGCGCAGGTTGGTGATGTCGCCAAATATCCACAGCTGGGCGGCGCCGGTCGGGGTGACGTCGGTGTCGTTGGTGTTCTCGACCCGGATCACCGGCTTGGCCGTGTTGAGCGCGCTGGTGACCGCCACGCTGGTGGTCTGGCCCAGTGCGTTGCGGGCGTTGATGTCGGTGTCTGAGGACACGCTGCGGCCATTGAACAACACCTTGCCACCGTCGTCGTCCGGAATGGTCAGCGTGCTGGTGGTCATGAAGCGGGTCGAGCGGTTCTCGACGTCGATGCGCACATCGCCCGGTGCGGTCAGGCTTCCACCGCCGGTCATCGCGTCGCCGGTCACGGCCACGTTGCCGGTGGTGGCGAGGATGGGATTGACGTCCACGAAGCCGACCCGGGTGTCTGCGCCGAGTGCGGCCAGTTGTGCCTCGAGGATGTCGGCGTCGTTGTCGAGCGCCAGCGCATAGTCAGCGGAGCTGGTCTCGCCTTCGTAGTCGGTGGCGGCGTTGCGAACCGCAATGGCGCGATTGCGCAGCGCGTCGATTTCGGCCGACAGCAGATCGGACAGGAGGACGTCGTCGCGCAAGGTGTAGCTCACCTGCTCGGAGGTATCAGCGGTGTCGTCGGCGTTGAAGGTGAGGAACTGGTGATGCCAGATGCCCGCTTCGATCAGGCCATCAACCTTGACAGCAGAGCCCGGATTGAATGGGCTGTTGCTGTTGTCGGCGGTGGTGCCGGCGCGGATCTTGAGCGCCGAGGTGTCGGCGCCGAAGAACTCGCCGATGGCCGACAGGACTTCGCGGTAGGCGTCGGTGCCTTCGCCAAAACCGCGGGTGGTGTGGGTACCTTCGCTGGCGGTCAGATGCACGCTGCGCACCGAGCGCACCTGCGCGCCGGTGGCGACGTTGATGCTGTTGTGCTGGTTGATCTCGCCATGCGCCTGCGGGTCGTTCTCGATCGGCAGCGCGGTGCGGTTCCACAGGCGCGTGTCGGCATCGGCGTTGAGCTGGTTGCCGGTGCTGCGGTCGGCGCCGGCCATCAGGTGCACATCGTGTTCGGCTTCAATGTGGGCGCCACTGGCGACACTGACCGTGTTGTCGGCCTTCACATAGGCGCGGCTGTGCCCCTCGGCGGCGCCGGCGATCCCGTAGGTCTTGGAGCGCGCTTCGGCGTTCACGTCTGCATCGGTGCGTGCCGACACGTTGATTTCGCCGTCGCTCTGAATCGTCGCGCTGCCGATGCGGATGGTGCCGTCGTTGAGGTCGTTGTTGATCGTCGATTCGCTGCGGGCGATGGCGATGGCGCCGCCCGAGTCGAGGCGCACGGAGTCGTGGGCATCGACCGTGTTGAGCGCGGCCACGTCGAGCACGCCGCCGGTGTCGGTGGCGTTGTCGACAGTGATCGTGGCGCCGTCGCTGATATCGACACTGGCCCGGTTCCGGATGGTGGTGCGGCTGCTGGCCGCCGAGCCGTTGAGCAGTCCACCCGCACCGGCATCGACCTGGTAGCCCGCGCTGGGCTTGGTGATGGCGTTGCTGGCGGTGACGCGCAGCGCCTCGGACTGCACATTGATGTTGCGGCCAATGGTGGCGCTGGTGGTGGTGTCCGCGGTGTTGGTCGCCTTTGCACCCGAGTAGCCGACGGCCGAGGCGTTGGTGGAGTCGGCCTCGGCATCGATCCTGGCCGCCTGGGTGGCGCTCACATCGACGCGCTTTGCCTTGATCTGACCGCTGCCGCCAGCCGCCGTGCCGAGTGCAGCGGTGGTGGTGGTGTCGGTGTTGGTGGTGGCATTGGCGGCCACCAGCGAGCCCAGACCGCCGCTGCCGGCGACCGTACTGGCGCGGTTGTCGTCGTTGCCGCTGGCGCTTACATCGACCCCATCCGCGGCGGTGCCGGCGTGCGAGATGCTCACGCTGTCACCCACGATGGCCCGCGTGGTGTTGTTCGAATGAGCCCAGGAATCGGTTCCGCCCGCAGCGATTGCCCCACCGGTGATGCCGGTGGTGTCGGCGCGCTGTCGGGTCGCCTGGGTGGCACCGACATGCACGGTGTCGGCGATGTCGAGGGTGCTGCCGTCGCCGACCTGCGCGGTCGTGGTGCCGAGCGACTCTGCCTCGGCCTTGGTGACGGACCCGGCGAACAGCAGGCCGCCCGCGGCGCCGGTGGCGTAGGCTGTCGTCCCCAGCCCCGAGGTGTTGCGCGTGGCGTCGAGGCTCAGCGCGCGGGCGTGGATGACCGAGTTCGCGCCGACGACGCTGGTCACATCAGAGTTGGTGGTGGCAGTGGCCAGGGAGGCGCCGATGCCGACGCCGGCCGAGACGTTGACCCCGATCGCATTCGCGTCGGTGCGGGTCTTGCCAGTGGCGCCGACGGACACCGTGTCGGCCACGGTAATCCGGCCCTTGTTGCCCAACGTCGCACTGACGCTCGGCAGGTTGCTTGCCGTGGCCACCGAGCCGCTGGCCGCCAGGCCGATGCCGGCCTTGCCGGCGATGGTCCTGGCGGTGGCGGTGGTGGTCGAGTCGGCGGTGATGCTCAGGCTGTCCACCGTGCCGACCGACTGGCCGACCTGCAGGTTGTCGCCCGCGCTGGCGCTGGTCGAGCCGTTGATGGTGGCGGTGGCGACCGAAGCGCCGACCGCGGCACCGCCGGATACGCTCACGCCGACGGCTTCGCTCTCTGCGGTCCGGTCATCGCTGGCCGAGACGCTGACGCCGTTGGCGCCGTCAATCTGCACCCCGTCGCCAATGGCGGCGCGGGTGGTGCTGCTGTCGGTGACAAAAGCCAGCGCCGCGTCGATGGCGAGGCCGCCGTAGCTGCCGGCAAAGCCGGTCAGGTCGCTGACGGTCTTGGTGTGGGCGCTCACCGAGATGGCGCCACCGCTGTTGAGTGTGGCCAGTGCGGCCACATCGGCCGCGGTGCCGGCATTGATCGCGACCACGCCGACCCCGACGCCCAGGCCCACGCCGCCAACCGACGCACCGCCGGCCAGCACTTTGATGTTCACATCCTGGTGCGCGTCGATATCGATGGCACCGATGGTGGTGGTGACGTTGGCGTCGCCGATGGTGGCGGTGGTGCCGTCGGTGTTGGCGCCGGCCAGGTCGCCCGAGATGCTGACCCCGGCGCGTGCCGCTTGCGATTGCGTGCCGGCGTTGCGAATGCGCGCGTCGTCCGAGCCGGCCAGCAGGCTGTTGATGCTGCCGTCGCTGGCCTGGTCGTCGGCGTAGCTGTTCACATCGGCAAAGTCACCGCTGTCGGACTTGAGCTTCTTGCGCCCTTCGGCGTCCAGCCCGCTGCCGACCGAATATACCGAGATGCCGCCGGCAATGGCGCCGATGCCGCCCGAGGCGCTGACGGTGATCGAGTCGATGTCGGCGCTGGTGAGCGCATTCACATCCACGTCGCGCCTGGCCGAGACCTGCGCGTTGTTGTCGATCAGCGCGGTAGTGTCGTTCCTGACCGTGCCCACATCCACGCCGCCGGCCGCACCCACCGCACCGCCCGCGAGCGAGCCGGTGTAGGCGTCGAGTCTGGCGTGGTTCTTGGCGCTGACGTTCACATCCTGCATGCTGCTGCCGTTGGTCACGCCCTGGTTGATCTGCGCGCCATTGCCGATGACGGCGGTGGTGTCCGAATCGACGCTGGTGACGGTGACCGCGCCCGACACGCCGGCGTAGAAGCCGCCCGCGCCGCTGGCCGCGACCGAGAACAGGTCTTCAGACGAGTTGGCCTCGACCATCAGGCCGGTGATCGCGTCGCGGTCGGTGAGATCGTTGCCCGACAGGGCCTGCATGCCGGCGGTGTCGTTGCCGCGCGCATTGACCGTGGCGCCCACGCCGACGCCGGCGGTGGTGTCTTTTTCGATACGGGTGACGCCAACCGCGCCGCCGACGCCGGCCGCGCCAAGGCCGACGGCGAGTGTGCCGTCGACCACGTCGGTTTCGGTGTCGTCAGTGGCGGCGATGCGCACATTGCCGTCGGCATCGACGACCGAACCCGTGCCGGTGGCGGCGCTGGTCACGTTGGTCATCGACAGCACCGAGGTCGAGCCAGCTACGCCGACTGTGCCGCCCACGCCCAGACCGGCGGCGATGGAGAGGATTTCTTCATTGCCCGAGGCGATCACCGACACGTCCTTGCGGGCGCGCACGTCGGCCGAGTCGCCCACTTTGGCGATCGTGGTGTGCTTGGCCACCAGGACGTCGGCGGCAGCGCCGATCCCCACCGCGCCCGCGCCCGAGGCCGAGCCGGCGATGCCCATCTGGTAGTGGTCGTTACCTGCCGCGACCAGTACCGACTGGCCTGGGTCGGCACCGGTGTTCTGGTTGATCTGTGCGTCTTTGGCGATTTCGGCGGTGGTGTTCGTGGTGATCACGTTCACGTCACCGGCCAGCGTGATTGCGGCCGAACCGGCAGCGGCGCCGGTGGCCGAGATGGTTTCGACGTCATCCTTGTTGGTGGCGGTCACGCCCAGACCCTGGAAGCCGGTCGTGGTGCCACGGCTGGCGACGCGCTGGCCGTTGAGGGCCTGGCTGTCGCTGCCGTCGGGGTTGTTGCCGGCCGGCGCGCTGATCTCGCCCTCGTCGGTGCTGTTGGCGGTGTAGGTGGTGGCGAAGCTGCCATCGGCGATGGTCACGCCGGCCGCCTTGCCGAGTGCGTCGACGGTGGCGCCGGTGCCCACGCGCGCAATGGTGGTCTTGGTGAGCACGGCCACGGCCGCCGAGGCGCCCACGCCGGCACTGCCGCCAAAGGCGCCGTTGCCGGCGATCATGTCGATTTCGTTGTCATCATCGGCCGACACGATCACGTTGCCGTCGCTGTGGACGGTGGCGCCGTCGGCGATTTCGCCCTTGGTGGCCACATCGACCACATAGACCGAGGCCGAACCGGCGATGCCGGCAGAGCCGCCGGCTGACAGCGAGGCTGCGACCGAGGTGATGTCCTCTTCGCTGCGCGCCTCGACGGTGACGGTGTCGTTGGCTTTCACGTTGCCGGCCATGCTGGCGGTCGTTGTCTTGTCGATCAGGCCGACGTCGGCCCCTGCGCCCACGCCGCCCTTGCCGCCGAAGGCCACTGCACCGGCCACGCCGAGGAGGGTGGTCTCATCCGCGGCGCGCACGGTCACGTCCTGCGTGCTGCTGCCGTCGTCGAGCGGGTTGATGCTTGCGCCGCTGCCGATGGCGGCGGTGGTGATTTCGGTCAGATCGGTGACGGTGGCCGAGCCGGCGATGCCGACCTTGCCGCCGCCCGAACCGCCGGCAGCGATGGTTTCGATGGCTTCATGCGAGGCGGCGGTGACTGCCACGCCGCGTGTCGATTCAGTCAGCACCGTACCGGCACTGTTCTTGTCGCCGGTGGGTATGTTGATGGCGCCACGCTTGCCACGTGCCGTGGCGCTGCCGTCGATGCGCGCTTCAACGGTGTTGTCGGTGATCAGCACCGAGGCCGAGGCGCCGATGGCGACCTTGCCGCCGCCGGAGACGTTGCCGGCCAGGCTGAAGAGATCGACATCGTCCGAGGCGCCGACGTGGATGTTGCCATCGGCAATCGCCGTCGAGCCCGCGTCGATGCTGGCCTTGACGGTGTTTCTGGCCTGCACGACCGAGCCCGAGCCGGATACGCCGACCTTGTTGGCGACCCCGCCTGAGGCGGCGATGCCTTCGATGTGAGTGGTGGAGTCGGCCTTGACGGTGATTTCGCCGGCGGTCGATTCGGCGTCGGCGTTGTCCTTGAGGCGGGCGTCGACCGTGTTGTCGACATCGTTCCACGCAAAGGACACGCCCACGCCGGCCTTGTCGGTGCTGGCGCCGAGCGCGCCCGCCAGACCGAAGATGCGCGAGCTGTCGGTGGATAGCAGCGCGATGTTGGCGGCGCTATCGACGCCGTCGCCGCCGCGGCTGCCGGCGATCCACGTCTTGGTGGTGTTGTCGATGGTATTGATGGTCACCGCACCGGCGCCGGCCATGGGGCCCTTGCTGGCGCCGATGGCGGCGGAGATGGTGTCGATGCTGTTGTCGGTGGTGGCGGCCACGCTGACCAGGCCGGTGGCGTCGATATCGCTGCTGGCGATCCAGCTATGGGTGTCGTTGTCGAGCTGGTTCCAGCTGAACGACAGACCGATGCCGGCCTTGCCGCCAAAGGCGATGGCGCCGGCGATGGCGCGGATGGTGGAGTCGTCGAGCGCAGTGAGGCCAACGGTGCTCACGCCGGTGAGCAACACATTGCTCAGATAGGTCTTGGTACTGTTGTCGATGGCGTTGATCGACACCGAGCCGGCCACGCCGGCCTTGCCCTTGGTGCCGGCGACCGAAGCGGACAGCGTCTCGATGGTGCCGGTGGTCCTGGCGTCGGCGGTGAGCGGGCCGGTGAGCGTCAGCGTGGCGACGTCGGCATAGGCCGCGGTGGTGCCGGCCAGCGAGTTCTGCGCATAGGAGCCGGACAGCGCGTTGCCGCTTTGCTGGGTGGAGATGGTCACTGCACCGGACAGGGCCGACAGGGCGAGGGTGTTGGTGGCGTCGAGGTCGAGCGCGGTGGCGGCCGAGATCGTCGCGCCATCCGACACATAGGCCAGGGTGTCGGCCTTGACGTCGTTGATCGACACATCTGCCGACACGGCCACGCCGAACTTGCCCTTGCCGGACTGGCTCGATGTGCCGCTGCCGCTGCCATCCTGCGTGTCGCTGGCATCGGCGGGCATTTCAGTCTGTGCATTGCTTTCGGTGGCGAGCGCGCCGGCCACCGAGTAGGCTCCTTGCGACACTTCCGAGACCGCGACCAGGTTCACCTTGCCGGTGGTGCTGATGTTGCCCAGCGCCGCCACGAGGTCGAGACCTAGCGGGTCGAAGTTGCCGATGTAGGCGGCAACGTCGGAGACGATGGTGTTCACCGACACCGAGAAGCCGATGCCGACCTGGCCCTTGGTGGCGACCACGCCGCCGGCCACGGAGATGTTCTCCAGATCGCCCTTGGCGTCGACGGTGATGTCGTCGCCGGCGTCCACGGTTGCGTCGTCATCAATGGCCGCGGTCGAGGAGTTGGTGAGGGTGTTGATGGACACCGCGCCTTCGACGCCGACGCTGTCGGACTTGCCGCCAGCTTCGGTGACGGTGACCACGCGCTGGATGTTCTCGGCCTTCAGGTCGACCGCGTTGGCGCTATTCACGCTGGCGTTGCCGCGGATGGTGGCGCTGGCGTTGGTGTCGATGCTGATCAGGCCGGCAGAGCCGCCGAGTGCAGCCTTGCCGCCGCTGGTGCCGAAGAATTTTTTGCTCAGGATGCCGACCGCGCCGGTCAGGCTCACATCGTTCTTGGCGCTGACCTTGACCGACTGGGTGGCCAGACCGGGGATGGCCTTGTAGCGGGTGTTGATCTGCGCGCCTTCATCGATATAGGCGGTGGCGTTGTTGTCGAGGTCGAACAGGTTCACGCCTACGGCCAGGCCGATGCCGCTCTTGCCCGAGGCCGAGTTGATTGAATAGGTGGTGAGGAACATGTCCAGCACGCCGCCGGTCAGGAAGCTCAGAATCTCGTCCGGGTCTTCCCAGTCGATCGCCCACGGGTAGGGCACCTCGGTTTGCGCGTCGACCCGCAGCGCACCCTTGGCGTCGACCGTGGCGCCTTTGTCGATGAAGGCGTTGGCGGTGTTCACAAAACTGCCGTAGGCCACCGAGCCGCCCACGGCCGAGCCGGTGGAGTTGGTCTTGGCGCCCGCGCTGGAGCTTGGGTTGTCGGTGATTTTGGCGGTGACAGAGATGCCGTCTGCGGCTTTGACGTCGGCCAGCGGTGCGATTGAGGCGGTGGCGGTGTTGTCGCCGGTCGCCCAGGCCACGGCACCAGCGGCATTGAACTTGCCTTCCTTGATACCCGGAAAGAGGAAGCTGGTGAGACGGTCGGCGGTGGTCGGGTCGATCTTGCCGGTGGCACCGAGGATGCCACCGACCACGTTGCGCTGGATGCCGGCCTTGAAGTTGGTGATTTTCTGCGACAGCTTGTTCGGGTTGCCCAGCGTGGCGGCGTTGGCCGAGTTGCCTTCTTCGATGTCGGCGTTGGCGGTGACGCTGACGTCGCCGGTGGTGGCTTCGGCCGTGCCGCCGAGGATGGCGGTGGTGGTCGAGGTGGTGTCAGAGATCGCCAGCGACAGGCCGACACCGCTGCCGCCGGTGTTCTTGGCGTCGGCGGCCGCGTTGATCTCGGCCTCGGTCTGCGCATCGACGCTGATCGCGCCGCCGGTGGTCGTGGTGTTGTCACCGACCTCGGCGAGGGTGGTGATGTTCGTGTTGGCGCGCACGAAGGTGGCGTCGACCGGCTTGTTGATCGAATTGACCGTGGCGGTGACGTCGATCTCGGTGTTGGTGTGGGCCTGGACCGTCAGCGCATTGGTGGTGGTGACGTTGGCCGTGCCGACCACGCGGGCGCGGGCCTCGGCGGTGGATTCACCCCACGCCGCCGAGAACAGGAAGGGGCTGCTGAAGGTAGGCTTGGCGGCCGAGTCGGCATCGGCGCCGATGGTGACCGTGTCGGTGCCGATGATCAGCGAGGCGCCGTTGACCAGGGTGGTGGCCTTGGCCGTGGACAGCGCCACCAGCGGCACCGAGTTGAAGTCGAACAGGTTGTCGTCGAGCGCGGTGATCAGCGGACCATCGGGGTCGGGCAGCCAGCTCTGGTCGAGCAGTTTGGTGGCGGCACCGAGAATCTTGTAGGACAGCGAGGTGGTGGCGGTCGAGGTGATGTCGACCGTGTCGCCGCGGATCTCGCTCTTGATGGCACCGCTGTCGCCGATGGTGGTGGTGGCGGTGGCCGTCTTGCGAAAGCCCGAGCGTGCGCCGGCGTGGCTGCCGATGCTGACCTTGCCACTGCCGGTAATGCTGCTACCAAGCACCGAGGTGGTGGCGGTGGCTTTGGTGGTGACGCTGAGGAAAGCGCCGCCGATGCCGTCGATCGGGTCGTCCAGCTCCTGGTCTATCTGGCGCTGGGCGTCGGCCACGGTCAGCGCCGGGTTGTTTTCGAGCAGCTCCTGTACGGCCGAGGTGTCGGCCGAGGAGCGGATGGTGATGTCCTTGCCGGTGACGGTGGCTTCGGTCAGCAACACGCTGGCGCTGACGTCGCGGTTGGCGCCGATGGCGTCCAGCGTGCGGCCTTCGACTGTCACGTCGCCACCGGTTCTGCCGTTGTCAGCGTGGGCGAGCAGGCGGCTGCCGGTTTTCAGTTCGACGTTCGAAGCGCGCAGCGTGAGATTGCCGGAGTCGCCTTGCGAGGCGTCGGTGAGGTGGTTGCCGGTGCTCGGACTGGCGATGTCGCGGGTGGAGATGGTGATGTTGTTTTCGACGGTGATCCTGTCGTTGGCGATCAGCGTGAAGTCGACGCCGTCGGTGTAGGTGTTGGCGGTGACCGCTTCGATGTCGTTGGGGTCGATCAGCACCGAGCCGCGCTGGCCGTTGGTGGCGTTGGCTTTGAGCGCGCCGCCTTCGAGGCGGACGGTTTCGGTGGCCGAGAATTCGATGTGGCCGCCGTCGCCGGAGATCTCGCCGCCGCGGGCGGACAGCTCGCCGTGGGTGGACAGCGTGGCCGTGTCTTCGGCCCAGACGCGGATCTTGCCGCCGTCCGAATTTGCGCCATGACCATCGGCAGACACCCGGCCGCCATCGGCCACGGTGATGTCGCCGCCGGCGTCGATGCGAATGCGGCCGGCGGCTTCGCCCGCTGCGCCATCGGCCGACACGGCGCCGGCGATATTCACGGCATCGGCCGCGACGATGCGCACCGTGTCGCCGTCCTGCAACATCTGCGCGCCGGCTTCGAGGCCGTCGATATTGACCAGTGCGCCAAAGCCGGCATGCGCTGCCGCGCCGGCCTCGATGCGGGCGCCGCCGTCGACGTTGACGTTGGCGGCGGCCAGCTGGACCGCGCGGGCGGCCTTGACCGAGCCCTTGACCGTGATCAGGCCGGATTCGGAGAGCGGGATCTCACCGCGCAAGGCCTGGTCCACCGCCGCGTCGTCGATCACCCCGCCCGGGCCGATCAGTCGCTCCATATAGGCGGGCGTGGGCGTAGCGACGGTGAGGCTGCCGACGTTGATCTGGCCCTGCGCGCCGACGACCATGCCGTGCGGGTTGAAGAAGAACACGTTGCCGCCGATGCGCCCGTCTTTGTAGGCGTTCATCACCCCGTCGATCTGGCTGCGCTCGTTGCGCACCAGGTTGAGCAGGTTGGCGGTTTGCTGGGGCAGGTGCAGGTTGACCGTCTGCCCCGAGCCGATGTTGAAACGCGTGAAGGAGTTGAAGGCGTTATTGCCTCTGACCGTCGTGGTGGTGATGTCGGTGACCGCCCCCGCCTGCGTCAGCGTGGTCGCAGTGCGCCCGTCGGTGACGATGCCGGGTTGCCCCGCGATGGCCATCGGGGATACGAGCAGCAGCCAGCTCGCAAAGGCATTGAGGAAGGCACAGCGACGCAATACACACAGATATTGACGACGCAGATAGGTCAGGGCCCCTTGACTCACGGTGCTTCTCCCGGTTGGTACATCGCGGGGGCTGGGATGCCGGCGCATCGCCGGCGAAACAGGATGTCGAGGTCAGCCCGTCGCGGAGTGAAATGCAGAGGCAGTGCCGGTGGATGCGGTGAACATGTGCATCAGGCTATCGGGCATTGCCGCGGTCCCTGTCCGGTTCATTAGTGCCGGCGTCGGGGAAGTGTGAGTACTGTTTTCGATCGGCCGACGGAGGGAGTGCTGGTCAAATTGACGTCGACCAATTGATATGGACGGCGAAGCAAGACATGTGCCGCTTAATGTAAAATGTTGTTGCAAATATAATCATTGTTAACGGCAGCATAGGTCACACCTTTTAAGTGTAAAAAAATCCGACGCTTTTTGATCCGCCGCTGTGCGTTGGCGCGGTCGCTGGCAGAACCTTGATGGCCACGGAAAGCGACAGTCAGAAGGAGAGGCAGGCAGGAAGACCAAGCGTGTGACCGGTCACCGCACAGTCACGATTTGGTCACAGAATGGTCGCATAAAGAAAATGGGTCAGGTCGTTATGACCTGACCCATTGAAAAATATGGCGCGCCCGAGACGATTCGAACGTCCGACCCCTGCCTTCGGAGGGCAGTACTCTATCCAGCTGAGCTACGGGCGCAGGGTGGGCCGGTCAGAACGACCAGCGCACGAAGGCCGGAAGGATATACCGCTTCGCGGGGGAAGTCTATCGGGCCTTCTTCCTCTGCGATGAGACCCAGTGGCTTCAGTTGCGCAGGAAAATCTGCAGCAGATCGTTGAGGAAGCGGCGGCCTTGTTCGGTGGGGCGCAGGGTGCCGTTGGCGGTGTCGAGCAGGCCGCGCTTGCGCGCGTCGATGAGCTCGGCCTCGATGCTGGCCAGCGGCAGGCCGGTGCGTTCGGCGAACAGAGTGTGGGGCACGCCGCCGGTGAGGCGCAGGGCGTTCATCATGAACTCGAAGGGGAGGTCGGTGGTGCCGACGTCGCGGTGTTCCTGGATGAAGTCGCCTTTGGCCGCGCCTTCGAGGTAGCGGCCCGGGTGTTTGTGGCGCATTTCGCGCACGATGCCTTCATGGCTGGAGAGCTTGCCGTGGGCGCCGGGGCCGACGCCGAGGTAGTCGCCAAACGCCCAGTAGTTGAGGTTGTGGCGGCATTCCTGGCCGGGGCGGGCGAAGGCGGAGGTTTCGTAGTGCCTGAAGCCGGCGTCGGCCAGGCGCGCTTCGATGGCGTCCTGCATGTCGGCGGAGAGGTCGTCATCCGGCAGCGAGGGCGGCGTGTGGGCAAAGGGCGTGTTGGGCTCGAGCGTGAGGTGGTAGCACGACAGGTGGCTGACGCCGGTGGCGAGCGCGGTGTCGAGATCCTTGAGCGCGCCTTCGAGCGTCTGCTCGGGCAGGGCGTACATCAGGTCGAGGTTGATGCGCTCGAAGTGCTGCTGGGCGATGTCGATGGCACGGCGCGCTTCAGTGCTGTCGTGAATGCGGCCGAGGCGCTTGAGCATGGTGTCGTCGAAGCTCTGGATGCCAATCGACAGCCGGTTGACGCCAGCGGCGCGGTAGTCGCGGAAGCGTTCGGACTCGAAGGTGCCGGGGTTGGCTTCGAGGGTGATCTCGGCCATCGGGTCGAGCTGAAGGCGCATGCGCAGGGCGACGAGCAGGCGGTCGAGGGTGGCGGCGGACATCAGGCTGGGGGTGCCGCCGCCGATGAAGATGCTCAGCACGCGCCGGCCCCAGACCTGCGGCAGGGCGGATTCGACGTCGGCGATGACGGCATCGAGCCACGCATCCTCGGGCAGGCTGCCGTCGCTGCTGCGACTGGTGTGCGAGTTGAAGTCGCAGTACGGGCATTTGCGCACGCACCACGGGAAATGCACGTACAGCGACAGTGGGGGCGAGGCGCTGAGCTGGGGTTTTTCGATGGTGTCGGGGCGGGCGCTGACGGCGGCCGGGGCCGGCGTCAGCGTGATGATGCGGCGATCACTCACAGCGGATGGGCGGCGAGGCTGTCGAGCAGGTGGCGCATGGCCGCGCCGCGATGGCTGAGCGTGTTCTTGAGCGCAGCGTCGAGTTCGGCGGCGGTCTGCTCGAGCTCGGGCAGCCAGAACAGCGGGTCGTAGCCGAAGCCGCTGTCGCCACGCGGCGCTTCGAGGATTTCGCCATGCCATTCGCCGTCGGCGATCAGCGGGCGCGGGTCCTGAGCGTGGCGTACGAGCACGACGGCAGAATAGAAATACGCTGTGCGGTCGGTCTCGTTGGCGAGCTTGTCGAGCAGCAGCAGGTTGTTGCGCGCATCGGATTTCGGCTCGCCGGCGAAGCGCGCCGAGTGCACGCCGGGGGCGCCTCCGAGCGCGGTGACGCACAGGCCGGAGTCGTCGGCGATGGCCGGCAGCCCGGTGGCCGCCGAGGCGTGGCGGGCCTTGGCGAGCGCGTTCTCGACGAAGGTGGCGTGCGGCTCTTCGGCTTCGGACACGCCGAGCACGGATTGCGGCACTACCTCAATGCCGAGCGGCGCGAGCAGCGCCTGCATTTCGGCGGCTTTCTTGGCGTTATTGCTGGCGAGAACGAGACGCTGGCTCATGGTTTCAACCCCCTAGTGCGGCCTGTTGCAGTTCGGTCAGGCGACCGATGCCGGCTTCCGCGAGATCGAGCAGAGCGTTGAGTTCGGCACGCGAAAAGGCAGCGCCTTCGGCCGTGCCCTGCACTTCGATCAGACCACCGGCGCCGGTCATGACGACGTTCATGTCGGTGTCGCAGTCGGAATCTTCATCGTAGTCGAGGTCGAGCACCGGTGTGCCCTTGTAGATGCCCACCGATACGGCGGCCACGAAGTCGGTCATTGGGCTCGCCGCGAGTTTGCCTTCGGCAACCAGCTTGTCGAGCGCATCGCGCACTGCGACACAGGCGCCGGTGATGGCAGCCGTGCGGGTGCCACCGTCGGCTTGCAGCACGTCGCAGTCGATGGTGATCTGGCGCTCGCCCAGTGCGGCAAGGTCGACCACCGCACGCAGGCTGCGGCCGATCAGGCGCTGGATCTCCTGGGTGCGGCCGCTCTGCTTGCCCTTGGCCGCTTCACGCGCGCTGCGGGTATGGGTGGCGCGCGGCAGCATGCCGTATTCGGCGGTGAGCCAGCCCTGGCCCTTGCCGCGCAGGAAGCCCGGTACGGTGTCTTCCACGCTTGCCGTGCACAGCACCCGGGTTTCACCGAACTCGACCAGCACCGAACCTTCGGCGTGACGGGTGAAGCCGCGGGTGATGCGGACGGGGCGGAGTTGATCGGGCTGGCGTTGACTGGGTCGCATTGCGGATTCCTGTTGCGTTACTTGGTGAATTTCTTGATGGCCGAGTTGATCTCGGAGATGGCGCGTTCGATCTCGTCGTCGGTGAGGTCTGCTGCGCTGGCCGGGCTACGGGTGCGCTGGAAGGCTTCCATCTGCGTGGTGAAGTCGTGCAGGGCCATGGTCTGGGTGGACACCGAATCGGGCACGGCTTCGCCCAGGTCGTCGTGCCAGCACATGGTGACCATCGACAGGTTGTCGCAGGTCGCGCCGGCAAGCGTCTCGGCCTCGGACATGAGCTTGGGCACGGCTTCCAGAAGATTGGTTCCGGTCAGGCCGCGCAGCAGGCCCTGGTTTCCGACCGGCCCCCACACACCGTCGGAGCAGATGGCGATGATGTCGCCGTCCTGCAGCAGGGTGCGGCGCGAGAACTCGATCTGCGGCGGGTGGGTGCCACCCAGGCAGGAATAGATGCGGTTCCGCCCCGGGTGGGTTGCCGCGCCTTCTGCGTCGAGCAGGCCCTGGTCCATCATCAACTGCACGCGCGAGTGGTCGCGGGTTTGCATATTGATTTTGCCCTGGCGCAGCAGATAGAGACGCGAGTCGCCGGCATGGGCCCAGTGTGCGTAGCCTTCCTGCACCACGCAGACGACGATGGTGGTGCGCGGCGCCTCGGGCAGATTCTTGTCGAGGGCGTAGTCGAGGATGGCATGGTGTGCGCTCGACAGTACCCGCGACAGGAACAGCGCAGGGTCTTCCAGCTTGGGCTGGGCCTCGCGCTGGAAGGCCTGGGTGATGTACTGCACGGCAATATGAGAGGCGACCTCGCCATGGAGGTGGCCACCCATGCCGTCGGCCAGCACCATGATCAGGGCATCGCGCGAGTAGCAGTAGGCGATGCGGTCCTGATTGGTCTTGCGTTTGCCGATACGGCTTTCCTGGAAGATGGTGAATCTCACAACGTGCTCCCTCAGCCCTTGCCGATGAAGGTTTTGAGCCGGGACCCAAGGTCGGTAAACCAGGTCGCCGGCATGGCGTCGCCCGCCTGCTTTTGCATCAGCGCCTTCTGCAACGAGTAAACGCTTTGCGGACGCTTCAGGGGGTCGAGATGCAGGCACCACTCGACCAATTCCAATAGCTGTGCAGAATACTTGCCGGCATGCGTTTTTGATACCGGTTGCACGGTGTCGTGCTTGATGCGCTCATCCGAGCGCAGGGGCGCGGTGCCGACGATGCAGGCATACATGCTGGCGCCGACGCTGTAGATGTCGCTCCACGGGCCGAGGGCTTCGCGGTTGCCGAATTGTTCGGGCGAGGCGAAGCCGGGTGTGTACATCGGTTTGAGCATCGGCTGGTCCAGCGCCAGCGTCTGGCGGGCAGCACCGAAGTCGAGCAGCACCGGCGTGGCATCTGCGCGCAGGTAAATGTTGGATGGCTTGATGTCGAGGTGCAGCAGCTTGTGTGCATGCACCTCGCGCAGGCCGTTGAGCATGCGGGTGAATACCCCGCGGATGAAACGCTCGCGCACCTCGCCCTTGTGCTTCTGGATGTAGTCGTGCAGCGTGCGGCCGCGCTCGAACTGCATCACCATGTACACCGTCTGGTTGGCGCGGAAGAAGTTGAGCACGCGCACCACGTTCGGATGCATCAGCTTGGCCAGCGAGCGCCCTTCCTCGAAAAAGCACTTCATGCCGTAGCGGAATGCAGGCTGGTTCTCGTCCGAGACCTGCGGTTCGATTTCGCCATTCTTGCGCAGGGCGAGCGAGTTCGGCAGGTACTCCTTGATCGCGACCGGCGTGCCGTCGGTATCGTAGGCGAGATACACAATGGAGAAGCCGCCGAGCGATAGCTGGCGCTCGATCTTGTAATGATCGAGCTGAAAGCCGGAGGGGAGTGCGCAGTTTGCTTGAGGCGGCATCTTCGAGGGCGCTAATATTCGGCTTTCCGCAGCTTTATCTGACAGGGTCCTGCAGTGTAAACGATCGCAGCAGGTTCCCGGAGACCCTACCCATGATTCACAGCATGACAGGCTTTGCGGTGCAAACCCGCGATCTTGGCCCCGTTAGCCTTCATCTCGAGCTGCGCAGTGTCAATTCCCGCTATCTTGACCTCAATTTCCGCATTGTCGAAGACCTGCGGCAGGCTGAACCCGCGATTCGCGAGCAGATTACCAGCCGTCTCAGCCGTGGCAAGGTCGAATGCCGTCTGAATCTGCAGACCAACAATGCCGCGCCGCGCACGCTGGCGCTCAACAACGCCCTGCTGACCCAGCTCGCGGATGCCCAGGCCAAGGTGCAGGCGCAGTTTGCATCCGCCAAGCCGATGTCGGTGGGCGAGCTGCTGCGCTGGCCCGGCATGCTGGCCGATGATGGTGTGACCTTTGAGCAGATGCAGCCGGCCATTACCGAGCTGGCACGTGCAGCGCTGGATGAGCTGGTGGCAACCCGCGCCCGCGAAGGCGAAAAACTGGCTGAGATGATCCGCGAGCGCATCGTGCGCATGCGCGAGCTCGTCGCGCTCGCCACGCCGCGCATGCCTGCGATCGTTCAGGAATACCGCGACAAACTCACCGCGCGCCTGCGTGACGCGGTGGCCACGCTGGACGAGGACCGCATTCGTCAGGAAGTGGCGCTTTACGCTCAACGGATCGACGTGGCAGAAGAACTCACCCGCCTCACCACCCACCTCGACGAGCTCGAGCGCATTCTCAAGGCGGGTGGGTCGGCCGGGAAACGGCTCGACTTCCTGATGCAGGAGCTCAACCGCGAAGCCAACACTCTCGCGTCCAAGTCGCCCGCGACCGACATCACCGGGGTGGCGATGGAGATGAAGGTGCTGATCGAACAGATCCGCGAGCAGGTTCAGAACCTGGAGTAAGAAAGTGACCCCGCGCGACTTGCTGCTGGCCTTGTTGGTGGTTGTGGTGTGGGGTGTGAATTTCGTGGTCATCAAGGCCGGCGTGTCCGAAGTGCCGCCACTGCTGCTCGGCGCCTTGCGCTTCGTTACCGCGGCTTTCCCGGCGGTGCTGCTGTTCCGCCGTCCTGATGTGCCGCTCCGCTTGCTCCTGGCCTATGGGCTGACGATTTCGGTGGGGCAGTTCGCCTTTCTGTTTACCGCCATCCACGTGGGCATGCCGTCCGGCCTGGCGTCGCTGGTGCTGCAGTCGCAGGCCTTCTTCACCATGCTCTTCGCCGCCTTCTGGCTCAAGGAGACGTGGCGCCGGAGCCAGCTCGGCGGGCTGGTGCTGGCGGCCTGTGGCCTGGTGCTGATCGGTTCCGCGCACGGCGTGAGCATGCCGCTGGGCGGCTTTCTGCTGACCTTGCTGGCTGCGTCGATGTGGGCTGCAGGCAATATCGTGACGCGCGAGATCGGGCGTCACGGCCCGGTGGATATGCAGGCGCTGGTGGTGTGGGCGAGCCTGGTGCCGCCCCTGCCGTTCCTGCTGTTGTCGCTGCTGATCGAGGGGCCGGCGGCCATTGGGCACGCACTTGCCGCGTTCAGCCTGCAGTCCGCAGCGGCCATCGCCTATCTTGCGTGGGTCGCAACCTTGCTGGGTTATGGCATCTGGAGCCGCCTGTTGTCGCGCTATCCGGCCAACGTGGTGGCCCCCTTCTCGCTGCTGGTGCCGGTGGTCGGCCTGACGACGGGCTGGATCGTCTATGGCGAAGAGCTGCAGCCGGTCCACTTTGCCGGCGGCGCGCTCCTGATGGCCGGGCTTGCGGTCAACCTGTTCGGGGCGCGGATCATGGCGCGCTTGAAGCGCACGGCTTGAGGCTTCAACGCCGGCCCAGCTGAGCGCACTAACGTCTTGCGGTGCAACAAATGATGTGCAGCCTATCGACAAACCCTTACAATTTCGATGTGCTGCCGCACCTTGCTGGCTGGCAACATAGGTTCTCTATAGACCAAGTAGATGCATGGCGTCGGATTCTGACTGATTAAGGGCTGCTCGATGCGATTGAGTCACAGTGCTGTTTGCCCAGGATG
>JALNWS010000019.1 GCA_023230755.1 Azoarcus sp. | reverse complement strand
TCTCTGAAGGCCGCAACGCCTGCGACCCGTGGCAGAAGATCCCGGACGGATGGGAGACATATCTCGCGCACGACTTCGGATCATCTGCACCCTCTGTCACCTATCTGATTGCCAAGAGTCCGGGCAAAACCGGCCCTGACGGGGTTTTCTATCCACGCAACAGCCTTGTGCTTGTCGATGAGTTCGCGACCGCCAGAACGGGCGATTTGAACAAGGGGCTTGGCTGGACAGTACCCACTTTGAGCAATGAATTGAAAGCCTGGCTCAAGCCGTGGGGCGTAAAGGCTAATGGCGTTGCCGATGACGCGATCTTCGCAAAGACCGGATCAGGCTCCGGAAGCATCTCCGACGAATTTAGCCGCGAGGGGATTCACTTCTCGCCGGCCAAGAAATCAGACCGCATCACCGGGTGGCAGATCATGCGCCGCTTGCTTGCCGACGCAGGAAAACCAGATGTTCCTGGTCTCTACATCAGCAGGCTTTGCCGGTACTGGTGGGCAACTGTCCCGACTCTTGCGCGAGATCAGCGCCGGGTGGAAGACGTTGATAGCAGCGGACCAGACCACGCTGCCGACGCTTGCCGGTATGGATGCCTACACGAACGCCGAATCGCCCAAATATCCCCATTGCGGATGTGAAAAATCAAAAAACGAACCTCACCAAAGGACACGAACAGATGAAAGAGCTAACCACAAGCAACGCCATATCCATGTCATCGGAATCCGCCCACTGCGGTGACATGCCGCTAAAGACCCCAAAGGATTACCGCGTCATAACAGCCGCCCACGCCCTTCTCAACGCCTCAATGATCGCATATTGGGGTGGAGATCGACCCGCAGTGCAAGCCGTGTGCGCGGCCCTCCTGGATCGCTTCCTGTGCATTGCAAATACAGCGGGATATACGGGCGAAGACATCCTAAGAACCCTGCTATCGAACCCAGAAACGTGCCAGAGGCGAGTGCTTGCTGAACTTGAGCGAGCCGCACACGCGCTTGGCGAGGACGCTTTCCATAACAGCGTATATGCAGTTGCAAAGTCTGTCGGATTCGAGTTGCCGGAACCGCCTAGCCCCTACCCCTCCCAGATCAGCTAAACGCGACACCAAACGAATATAAAGGACATCGAAAATGGAAAAGGCAACACTCGGAATCGAAGTAAAGACAAACGGCATAAAGGATGCGCGGGCAGAACTTAAGACGCTCGAATCACAGGCCGAGCGTTCGCATACTGCAGCCATAAAGCTGGCGAAGGGCATGGAGCAACCAGGCAGTGCAGCGCAGAAACTCGCCGCGAAAGTCGCGCCTGCGGTGGGGGAGATGAACCGTCTTACCCAGGCCGGCAACGCACTGTCGAATGTAATGACCGGGCTTTCGCGAATCGCGCCCGCTGCGGGATCTTCATTGGCCGCTGTCGGTGGCGTAGCACTGGCAATTGCAAACAATGTCGCGCGCAGTGCAACAGAGGTATCAAGACTCTCGACGGTATCAAACACAAGCACACGAGACTTTCAGCGATGGGCCTATGCTGCATCTCGGGCTGGCATCGAGCAGGGCAAGCTCGCAGACATCCTTAAGGACGTGCAAGACAAGGCCGGCGATTTTCTGCAGACCGGCGGTGGAGAGATTGCGGACTTTTTCGAGAAAGTCGCGCCACTCGTCGGCGTCACTGCCGAACAATTTCGCAATTTATCCGGACCTGAGGCGCTTCAGCTTTACGTCAGCAGCCTGGAAGGCGCAAATCTCAGCCAGTCCGAGATGACTTTCTACCTTGAGGCGATCGCCAATGACGCTACCCTCCTGCTGCCCCTTCTGAAAGACAACGGAGAGGCCATCAGAACGCTTGGGGACGAAGCCGAGAGGCTTGGCGTTGTCATGAGTGACGAACTGATTAACCAGTCGAAGGTTTTCAAGGCGAACATGGCCCAGCTCACCGCGACGGTTGATGCCCTGAAGTTCTCCGTTGGGAATGCACTGATTCCGGCAATCAGTCAGATGACGTCCGAGTTGGTCGACGCCAGTCAGGCGGGCATGAGTCTTTCCGAAGCGTTGATAGGTATCGGACTTTCCGACTTCAACAAGGGGCCTGCCGAGCAAATCGCAGGAATCCGCGAGGAAATGGATGTTCTGATGAATGGCGACTGGACGGAAAAATCTCTGTTCGGGCTGATCGCGCCTGAAAAGGTCATGGAGCAGTTGCAGAAAAGGCTGAAATACTGGCAGCTACAGCTAGAGCGAATCAACGCGACATCAAAGCAAGCGGCAGATGGAGCAACGTCCGCTGATGACGCGCAGACCGCACTGCGAATTGAACGCCAGATCACCAACGAACGCGCCCGCCTGATGGATCTTCTGGCGGTCAAGCATGGGCAGGCATCGAAAGAGATCCTCTTGGACGGAGAGGCGCGCCACAAGGCCGAGATTGCACGCGCACGTGAGCTTGCAACCGAGTATCAAAAAGCCTACGACGAAGCCTCCCAAGGGGCCAAGAATGCCGCCGCCGAGGCATCCGCACTGCTCAAACGTGGATCTGATGCAAATGCTTCGCGAGCACAGCAAGCGGAGAGCCGCAGAGACCGGAATCTATCGAGCGAAGAGATCGACGCGAAAAGCACTCGCAGGGCATCGGATCTTGTCAGCGAGGCGCGCACCGCGTCAGTGTTCGCGCAGAACGCGAGCATCGATAAACGAGCACAGGATGCCCAGAGGTATGCAGAGCGCGCACTTGATCTATCCAAGCAAGCAGCCGAATACAGCAACGACATCGGTGACAACGAAACCGCCGCGCGTCTGTTGGAGCAAATCGGGCAGATCGAACAAGCCGCGAGCGAGGCTCAGGCAAAGGTAAAGCAGCAGGAGCAAGCAGCCTTTGAAACTGAGGCGCAAAAACACCTTTCGCTCCTGCAACAACAGCGCGCCGAACTGGATGGCCTGCAGAACATCGCGATTGACGCGGACATCACGAAGGCCATGACGTCGTTAAAGAACCTGGAAAATGAGCTTGAGCAACTTCAGGACCGAACCGTCACTGTGACCGTAAAAACGGTGAACACCGGAGGCGCAACCGGTTCGTTCGATGTAGCCCCGGAAGGCTCATTTGCCCACGGTGGCGAACTTCCAGGAGATAACCGTGGAGACCGGTCAGACCACGTTCTCTATTGGGGCACTCCTGGCGAGCACGTCATCCAGCGCCCCGCCGTTCGCTACTACGGGCGAGACTTTGTTGATGCCATGAATAAGATGCGCCTGCCGAAGTTCGGCTTCGGAGGCGAACTGTCCGCACCGAACGTAGCGTCATCCGCGCTTCCCAACGTGAATAACCTTCCCGAGCAGGCAAGATCAACCCTTGTGGTTCCGGGCGTCGGAACATTCCCAATTCAAACAACGGCCGATGTTGAAGAGCAGATGATGAAGACGTTCCGAATGGCAGCGCTTCGGAGCGGGAGTCGTCGCTAATGGCATTCGCTAACTTCAAGCAACAGATGCGACGTGCTATCGATAACGTCGATCTGCAAACGAGTCAGTCAATCCGGAAGATCGTCTTTGAATGCTTCTCTGGCGTGGTGCTGATGAGTCCAGTGGATACCGGGCGATTCCGAGGTAACTGGAGGCCCGGCCTTGGAAGTTACCCGGAAGGGACTGTCGACACCGTCGATTGGTCTGGAGGGAAAACGGTTGCCGAGATTGATCGAGAGATCGAATCCATGCCGATAGATGGCAGGTCTATCTTCCTGGTGAACAACCTTCCCTATGCGCAGCGTCTTGAATACGAGAGCCACTCGAAACAAGCGCCTAACGGGATGGTTCGCGTAACCCTCTCACGCATCGCTGCAAAGTACGGGGCGTGAAAAAGATCATGCCCTACTCTGCAGAGCCGCCATCCATGAGGATGCGTCGCATGAACAAGCAGGAGTACCACGAGCACATCCTACGCAAGGAAGCGCACAAGCAAGGCGTGACAATCGAGTTTGACGGGAACGTCTGGAGCATCAAGGGAAGGCATGTCGACATCAAGGCCAGATGCTTGATGACCGTGCAGGCAAAGGACTTGCGCCCTACCTGCTGCCCTAAGTTGTAACTGAACGTAACAACTTGGAGATAAAGAAAGCCGGGGAAACTCGGCTTTTTCTTGCTTCTCGGAAACGTAGAATTTTCCGTATAACTTCGTTCTACAGAACTAAATAAATCAATAAAAACAATTACTTAACATGCTTTTTGGCGGAAGCTCAGGGATTCGAACCCTGGATACCTTTCGGTATGCCGGTTTTCAAGACCGGTGCAATCGACCACTCTGCCAAGCTTCCGGAAGGCGCGCAGTATATCACTCGATGCGAAAAATGGCGCCGCTTCAGCTACGCTCGAAGAGCGCGATCGACTCCACGTGCGAGGTCTGCGGAAACATGTTGGCGATGCCGGCCTCGCGCAGGACATAGCCCTTTTCATGCACGAGCACGGCGGCATCCCGCGCCAGCGTGGCCGGATTGCAGGACACGTACACGATGCGGGCGGGAAGCTGCTGAGAGCTCAACGCCCGCACCACGGCAATCGCGCCTTCGCGCGGCGGGTCGATCAGCAGCTTGTCGAGGCGGCCGAACGCTGCGAGGCTGTCTTCGGTGGTGTCGAAGAGGTTGGCGGCATGAAATTCGGTGCGCTCCGACAGCCCGTTGCTGCGTGCGTTCTCAAGCGCGCGCAGCACCAGCGACTCACTGCCCTCCACCCCGACCACCGTTGCGCCCGAGCGCGCGATCGGCAGACTGAAATTTCCCAGGCCACAGAACAGATCGGCAATCCGTTCGCCTGGCTGCGGGTCAAGCAGTTGCATTGCGCGGCGGATCAGCAGGCGGTTGATGTGGACGTTTACCTGGGTGAAGTCAGTCGGCCTGAAGTCCATGCGGACATCGAACTCCGGCAAGGTGTACGCGAGGCTGGGGGCGTCCTTCGGGTGGAAGCGATATGCGCTGTCGGGCTCACCCGGCTGCAGCCACACCTGCACCGCCACCTCGTCGGCAAATGCCCTCAGACGAGACTCATCGGCGGCCGACATTGGCGACAGGTTACGAAAGACAAACGCGGTGCCAGTGTCGCTGACTGCCAGTTCGATCTGCGCCACCCGCTCCGGCCTCGACAATCCGGCGATGAGCTCGCGCAGACGCGGCAACAGTGCTGAAATCTGCGGTGGCAGGACATCGCAAGACCGCATGTCGGCAATATGGCTCGAACGCCGTTCGTGAAAGCCAATGCGCAGACCGCCCTTGCCTGGCAGCATTTTCACGCTGATCCGTGCCCGGTAACGATAGGCCCAGGAGGGGCCATGGATGGCGGCGTGAATGGTCTCGGGTCTGAGCTTGCCGATATGCCTGAACGCGTTTTCCATGACGCGCTGCTTGATCGCCGCCTGCGCCACCGGGTCGAGATGCTGCATCGAACAGCCGCCGCAGACACCGTACAGCGAACATCGCGGCGTAACGCGCAGCGCGCTCGATTTGATGATGCGCACCGCCTCGGCCTGCTCGTAGGTGGGTTTGCTGCGATGAACCGCGTACTCGACGGTTTCACCCGGCAAGGCCCCCTCGACAAAGACCGCCTTCCCATCGACATGGGTGACGCCACGGCCTTCATGGTCGAGTGACTCGATGACTGCAATCGGCATGTTGCTTCCCGATGGAGAAAAGCCCGCGATTTTAACGCATGAGCACGATCGCCCGGTGTGCATTGCTGGATGTCCGCATGCACTCGACCCCGCGGACTGTGGCTGCATCGAAGATGCCCGACGCCTATAATGCAGCCCATGATGAAAACCCTGCTCGGGGGCATGTCGCCCCGCCAGTTTCTTGAAGAATACTGGCAAAAGAATCCTCTGCTCGTGCGCCAGGCCGTACCCGGTTTTACCGGCGTCGTGTCGCGCGACGAGCTGTTCGATCTCGCCTGCGACGAAGACGTTGAATCGCGCTACGTGCGCTACCTGCCCGACACGCCGGGCAGCGAGTGGGTGCTCGAACGCGGGCCGCAAACGCGCGGTCGATTGCGCGGCAAGCGCCAGCCATGGACGGTGCTGGTTCAGGGCCTGAATCTGTGGGTACCCGCCGGTGATGCACTTCTGCACCAGTTCGATTTCATCCCGCAGGCCAGGCTCGACGATCTGATGGTGAGCTATGCGGTCGATGGTGGTGGCGTGGGCCCGCACTTTGACAATTACGACGTCTTCCTGATTCAAGGGATAGGCAAGCGCCGCTGGCAGATTGCCGACCAGGAAGACCGCAGCCTGGTCGAAGATGCACCGCTGCGTATCCTCAAGAACTTCGAACCCGCTCACGACTGGGTACTCGAGCCGGGCGACATGCTCTACCTGCCGCCGCACTGGGCCCACAACGGCACGGCGATCGGCGAATGCACCACCTATTCGATCGGCTTTCGCTCCCCCACGGCGCAGGAGCTGGGTGCCGAGTTCCTCGGCTGGATGCAGGAGCGCATCTGCCTCGACGGCCTGTATGCCGACCCTGACCTGACGTTGCAGGAGAACTCTGCTGAGATCGGGCCGAAAATGGTCGACCAGATCGAGGCCATGCTTTCCGCAATCCGCTGGTCGAGAAAGGACGTCACCGAGTTCGTCGGCGAGTACCTCACCGAGCCCAAGTCGCACATCTTCTTCGACCCGCCAGACAAGCCTTTAAGCCGCAAGCGTTTCGACACCGCAGTAAACAAGCACGGATATACGCTCGATGCCCGCACCCTGCTGCTGTGGTCCGACGCCGGTTTCTATCTCAATGGCGAACCGGTCGAATTCGACCCCGCCGACCGCTCGGCTCTCGCGGATCTCGCCCACCGCCGCACGCTCGGCCCGGGCCAAGTGCTGTCGGTCGGACTCCTCGACCTGCTGTATCAATGGTACGAGGACGGATTTGCACATCCGTCATCCGCTCATGCCTGAACCGGTCACGCGCAGCTTCGACAGCTGGTCCGGGTATCGCAGCGCAATGCTGGAGATGATCGGTCAGGTGCACTCCACCCTGCTGATCTCGGACCCGGACCTTAGCGAAACCGGATTGGAAAGCAGCGCCGGCATTGAAGCGCTCACGGCCTTGTTGCAACGTTCGCCCCAACCGCTCGCCATCCGCATTCTGCTGCAGGACGCCAGTCACCTTGAACAGCGTTGTCCGCGTCTGCTCGGGTTGCTTGCGCGCTTCAGCCAGCGCATGGTGGTGAGGATGGCCAGTGACGTGAGAGCAGTGCCAGACGCACCCTTCGCGGCGGCGGACGGACTGCATCTTGTCACACGCTTTCATCACGAGCGCGCGCGCGGTAAGCACTGCACCGATGACCCGCAGTCCACATCAGTGCAAGTTGCACAATTTGAAACACTTTGGGCAAGCGGCGAAACTGGCCCAAATGGCGTGCAGCTTGGGCTCTAGCCCGATTTTGATGCTTTTCGCAATGCACCATTCGTGTGGATACTCACAATCGTAACGTGCTAGCATTGACGTGCTTCCGGTATCCGATATTCATCGTCGAAACGCCGGGCAACTGCTGTCTTCACCCAAATCAAAAAGGAAAACACAATGAAACTCTCACTCCTCGTCGCCGCCATGATGGCCTTCGCCCTTTCCGCCTGCAGCAAGGAAGAGCCGGCACCGGCACCGGTCGAACAAGTTGCACCGGCCGAACAGCCCTCCGCTGCTGAAGAAATGAAGGACGATGCTGCTGCTGCAACCGAAGAAGCCAAGGACAGCGCTGCCTCTGCAGTTGATGCCGCTGCCGATGGCGCTGAAGCTGCCAAGGAAGGCGCTGCTGCTGCCGTTGAAGCCGCCAAGGAAGGCGCTGCCAACGCTGTTGAAGCTGCCAAGGAAGGCGCTGCTGCCGCTTCCGACGCTGTGAAGGGTGCCATGCCGAAGTAAGTCTTCGACATGAAGACAAAAAAGCCGGTCTTCGCAGACCGGCTTTTTTTTGCCCGATGATCGGGCTTAGATCACATTTGACGCCGGTCGCCCCGCAAAACGGACCGACCGGTACCAATCGGCTTAACGCAGTTCCTGCTGCAGCAGTCCAAGCATGCGCTTCGCCGTGGGCGACTTGTCGACTGCGCCATCTTTGGTCAGCACGGTGACAGTCGACCCTTCGGCCTGCTCCTGAACCTTGAGCTTGTACTCGCTGCCGCCGACTGCAGGCTTGTCGCTGCTGCGCCAGAAGGCCAGTTTGGAGAAGAAACCCTCGCTCTTCTCGCTGCGGCTGTCGGCATCGGGATCGACATAGCGCACGAAGTAGAGGCCCTGCGCGCGATCACGGTCTTCAACGGTGAAGCCGATACGGTCGAGCGCCAGACCCACGCGACGCCAGGCGCGATCAAACGGCTCCTGCACCTGCAGGTTCATCTGACCGTCGACCGTCGCCATCTTGGCGCGCTCTGCCACCGGCGCCACGGCGAGTGCAGCCTGCGCGCGGGCCTCGTCAGCACCGAGGCTGATCATCAGCCGGCGCAGCATCTCTGCCTCGAGCTCGGGATCGGCCGGGCGCGGTTGCCAGATGGTCGAATCCTTGGCCTCGGTCGGATAGATTTCCATCATGCCGCGGTGGCTGATGTAGATCTCGACGGTGCCAGTGTCCTTGCCCACTTCCAGGCGCGTACGGAACTTGTCGCGCTCCGGGGTCGAGTACAGACCGTCGATGACCTTGCCCAGCGTCGAACGCAGGAAGTCCTGCGGGATCTTGGCGCGGTCTTCCGCCCAGTCGGTTTCAAGAACGCCGATTTCAGGGTTGTCAATGTTCAGGATGAAGCCGAGTTCGAGCCAGAAATTGCGGATCTGCGGCCATAGATCGGCGGCGTTCCCCGGTACGACCAGCCAGCGCTGGCTACCTGCGCGCTCGATATGCATGCGATCAGGCACGGGCATCACGTCACTGGAGGCGCGAACAGCCGACTGTCCTGCGCGGTCCGCGTTGTAGGCGGAGAAGGTTGCCACGCCGCGTGGCGCCACGTCGGGCACAGCAAAGCGGTCGTCGCGTGTGGGTGCGGTCAGGTCGGGCGGGATTTCCAGCGGTGCGATCTGATTGTTGCTTGCGCTCTTGTAATCGATACGTTTGGATTCAAGCAGGGAAGTGGAGCAGCCTGCAAGCAACAACGACAGCGCAAGCAGGGAAGCAGTGGTGCGCAAGGTGCGGTTCATGAGGTTCCTGGATGGAAATTGCAGATCAGATATTGATGCCGGCCTGGCGCATGGCCTGCCGCACACGTTCGTGACACGTTTCGGAGAGCTGCGTCAGCGGCAAGCGGATGCCGTCGCCCATCAGCCCCATGCGGGCAACCGCCCACTTGACCGGAATCGGGTTGGCTTCGCAGAACAGGCTGCGGTGCAGACCGAGCAGGCGCGCGTTGATCTCGCGCGTCTTGCGCACATCGCCAGCGAGTGCCGCTGCGCACATCTCGTGCATCGCACGCGGGGCGACGTTTGCCGTCACCGAGATGGTCCCGTGGCCGCCCAGCAGCATGAAGGCGGCAACGGTCATGTCGTCGCCGCTGTAAAGCGCAAAGCCTTCGGGCGCACGCGCGATCAGGTCGCAGTTGCGGTCAATGCTGCCGGTCGCATCCTTCACACCGATGATGTTCGGAATTTCGGCCAGACGGAGCGTGGTGTCATTGGCCAGATCGGCAACGGTACGGCCGGGCACGTTGTACAGGATCAGCGGGAGCTCGACCGCCTCGGCGATGGTACGGAAGTGCTGGTAGAGCCCTTCCTGCGTCGGACGGTTGTAATAAGGAACCACTGACAGGTGGGCAACGGCGCCAGCCTGTTCAGCGTAGCGTGCGAGTTCGACCGCCTCGGCGGTGGAGTTGGCACCGGTACCGGCAATGACCGGTATACGACCGGCCGCATGTTCGACCGTCGTGCGGATCAGCTCGCAATGTTCGTCGACATTCACCGTGGGCGATTCGCCCGTGGTGCCCACAATAACAATCCCGTCGGTGCCTTCGGCAACGTGCCAGTCGATCAGACTGCGCAAGCGGGGGAAATCCAGGCTGCCATCCTCATTCATCGGCGTGACGATGGCGACAATCGATCCGGTAATCATGGCAGGGGCCAAAACAGTAAAAATCTGATTCTAACCGATCGCCGCTGCACAGCCAGCCCCACGACACGTTACATGGGGCTGGCAGGAAGCAGTTCAGAGGTCGGCCAGTGCCTTGATGTGGGAAACGACCGATCTGCCGAGCGAGCTCAGCGAGTAACCACCCTCGAGCATCGAGATGACGCGCTTGTGACCGCAATCTTCCGCGACACCCTTGATCTGCTGGGTTGCCCAGATGTAATCGGACTCGACCAGCCCCAGCGAACCCATGTCATCTTCGTAGTGCGCATCGAAACCCGCCGAAATGAAGATGGCCTGAGGGTTGTGCTCACGCAGTGCAGGCACCCAGATGTCGCTGACGACCTGTCTGAATGCATCGCCGCGCGTTCCAGCCGGAACCGGCACATTGCAGAAGTGCGCAGGCTGGTTCTCGATCCCGCAGTACGGGTAGAACGGATGCTGGAAGATGCTCGCCATCATGACCCGCGGGTCGTCGCGGAACACGTCTTCGGTGCCGTTGCCATGGTGCACGTCGAAGTCGACGATGGCCACCCGCTCCAGTCCATGGACCTCGGTCGCATGCCGTGCCGCAATCGCGACATTGTTAAGGAAACAGAACCCCATGGCCTTCGCCCGTTCGGCGTGATGACCGGGCGGGCGCACGGCGCAGAAAGCGTTCTCGATCTCGCCCTTGAGCACCAGATCCGTCGCCAGCACACCTGCACCGGCAGAGCGCAAGGCGGCCTTCATGGTGTTGGGGCTCATGGCCGTATCGGGGTCGAGGTGGCGGATGCCATGCTCGGGGACGCTCTTCATCAATTCTTCGAAGTAGCTCGCCGGATGAACGCGTGTCACCTGTTCGGCGGTCGCCAGCGGCGCATCGAAAAAGGACAGGTAAAGATCCAGCCCTGCGGCAATCAGACGATCGTTGATCGCCCCCAGCCTGTCCGCACATTCCGGGTGATGAGCCCCCATATCATGCAACCAGCAGTCGCGGTGCGTGATGAACGCCGTTGTTGTCATACCCCTCCTCTCCTGAAACGGGCGAACTTTCCCTGACAGCTCGATTCAAACGGGCTGCGGTGTTGGCCCATGGTACGGGCTCGCTGTCTTTGTCGTCTATTATCACCGCTTCCCGGCCAATTTCACAGTGCGCGAGCTCATGCCCCAACGTCATGCAACCACACTCCTCGAAGCTGCCAGCCAGATCATCCTCGGCAAGGAGCATGAACTGCAGCTGGCACTGTCCTGCCTGATCGCGCGCGGCCATCTGCTCATCGAGGACATGCCCGGCGTGGGCAAAACCACGCTCGCCCATGTCCTCGCGCGTCTGGTCGGCCTCCATTTTCAGCGCATCCAGTTCACCAGCGACCTGCTGCCAGCGGACATCGTCGGCGTTTCGGTGTTCGATCGCGCAACCAGCAGCTTTCGCTTCAACGCAGGGCCGGTATTCGCCCAGCTGATTCTTGCCGACGAGATCAACCGTGCGACGCCGAAGACCCAGAGCGCCTTGCTCGAAGCGATGGAGGAGCGCCAGATCACCGCCGACGGGGCCACGCTGCCCCTGCCCGACCCGTTCTTCGTCATTGCCACGCAGAACCCCTCGACCCAGATCGGCACCTTTCCTCTGCCCGAGAGCCAGCTCGACCGCTTCCTGATGCGTATCCGCCTCGGCTACCCTGACCGCGCAGCAGAACGCGCGTTGCTGATGGGTGAAGCCCGGCGTGAGCTGATCGAACGTCAGCAGCCCGTGATTGCGCCCGACGATCTGATCGAGATGCAACATGCGGCACAGGCGCTCCAGGTGGCCGACCGCCTGATCGACTACGTACAGAACCTGCTCGCAGCCACACGTCAGAGCGACGAGTTTGCAGGCGGACTGAGCCCGCGCGCCGGACTCGGCCTGCTGGCGGCGGCCCGTGCCTGGGCGCTGATCGAAGGGCGTGACCATGTGCTTCCGGAAGACGTGCAGTGCATGTTCCCCCACGTCGCCGGGCACCGCCTTCACCTTGCCGGCGACGGCCGCGCCCCTGCGCCCGCCGCGCTCGATCGCCTGCTGCAATCCGTACCGGTGAGTTGATGATGGGCGTCGACGCCTTGACCGGGGGCGCCCGGCGGCTGGTCGACCGTTGGCTGTTCCGCCTCGGGCGCCCGGAAGCCGCGCCGATCATCCTCTATCAGCGCCGCATCTACGTGCTGCCGACGGCCGCGGGATACGCTTTCGCCCTTGCTTTGCTGGTCATGCTGATCGCCTCGATCAACTACAACCTGAGCCTGGGCTACGCCCTGACCTTCCTGCTCGGCGGCGTCGCGGTCGCCAGTATCGTTCATGCCTTTCGCAATCTGCTCCAGCTTTCGATCCGCAGTGGCCGCACCGAGCCGGCATTCTGCGGCGACGCGCTCGTCTTCCATCTGCTCATCGACAATCGCCGCACGGCACGCCGACCCGCACTGCGCCTGCGCGCGCATGGAGAGGCTAGCGCCTTCGACCTGCCGCCGGGCGCGGTTACCGAGGTCAGCCTTGCCCTGCCGACGAAAACGCGCGGGCCGTTTCCACTCGGTCGCACGATACTCGAGACCCGCTGGCCGCTCGGCCTGATTCGCGCCTGGAGCGTATTCATTCCGGACATTACAGGCCTCGTATACCCGGCGCCCGAAATCAACCCGCCCCCCCTGCCCGGCCAAACCGCTGGCGAGGCTCAGGGGCAGCGCAGCCTGCGAGCGGGCGATGACGATTTCGCCGGGCTGCGCAATCACCAGACGTCTGACTCTCCGCAGCATCTGGCGTGGAAAGTATTCGCTCGCGGCGGGCCGTTGATGACAAAGCAGTTCTCCACGCTCGAAGGCGGCGACATCGCGCTCGAATGGTCGGCGCTGCCCCCGACGCTGGATAACGAAGCAAGACTGGCACGACTGACGGCGTGGTTGCTGATAGCCGAAGGCAGCGGACGGCGCTACGCCCTGCAACTGCCATCGCGCTATTTTCCGCGTGGGCATGGCCACGCCCACCTTCATCAGTGCCTGCATGCCCTGGCGCTGCACGATCAGGCACATGCCGGGCCCGGCGATGTTTAGGCGGCGGAGCGGAACCGCGCCGCACGCAACCGGCGCCGCCACTCTGCAAGCCGATCAGGGCGCATGGCTATTGAGCGCAGCGGCCCTGACCCTCGCGCCCCACCTCCTCACCCTGCCGCTGTGGGTCTCGGCGCTGAGCGTGCTCCTGCTGGGCTGGCGCGCCAGCCTGCTTTGGCAGGGAAGGCGCACGCCCAACACCTACCTCATCGTGCTGATTGCCATCGGCGCGGGCATTGGCGTGCGCGTGGCCTTCGGGCACTTCTTCGGCAAGGATCCAGGCCTCGCCTTTCTGGCGCTGCTGCTTGGACTGAAGCTGCTTGAGACGAGCACGATGCGTGACATCCGGGCCGTCATCCTGCTGTGCTTCTTCCTGCAACTGGGCGTGTTCTTCGACAACCAGAGCCTGCCCGTTGCGGCACTCACCCTTGGTGCCAGCCTGCTCTCGATCGGCGCCCTTCTGTCCCTGTCAGACCCAGCTGCAGGCACCCGCGAGCGCCTGCGCACCAGCGCGCTGTTACTGGCCCAGGGCCTGCCCTTCATGCTTATGCTCTTCGTGTTGTTTCCGCGTATCGAAGGGCCGCTGTGGGGACTGCCTGCAGACGCGCACAGCGGCATGAGCGGCCTCTCCGACACCATGGCGCCGGGTTCGATCAGCAACCTCAGCCTGTCCGAAGCAATTGCCTTCAGAGCCGAATTCTCCGGCACACCGCCGCGGCCGGCACAACGCTACTGGCGTGGCCCGGTGCTGAGTGAATTCGATGGCAGCACCTGGCGCGCCGCACGCCAATTCGAAGGCGAGCGCGCGCCCTATGCGCCCTCGGGACCACGCTTCGAGTACCGTATCACCCTCGAAGCGCACAACCAGCGCTGGCTGCTGGCACTCGACTATCCCGCCGATGCGCCCGAAGGCGTTCGCTACACCACGACCTTCCAGGCCCTGAGCACGCAACCGCTGCGCAGCCGGACACGGCTCGACCTGGTGGCCTACCCGGAAACCGTCGTTGGCCTCGACGAAACTGCTCCCGTGCTCGACGCGGCGCTGCGCTTGCCACCGGACAGCAACCCGCGCACACGGGCACTGGCGCGGGAACTCGCCGCTGGATCCGCCTCCCCTGCCCACACCCTTGCGCGAACCCTCGACCGCATGCGCGCGATCGACCTCACCTACACCTTGCGTCCACCGCTGACCGGCGGCAATGGCGTGGATGCCTTCCTGTTCGAGACCCGCCGCGGCTTCTGCGAGCACTTTGCTTCCGCCTTCGTGTTCATGATGCGCGCAGCGGGCGTCCCTGCCCGCGTCGTCACCGGCTATCAGGGAGGCGAGATCAATCCGGTCGACGGCAGCATGATCGTGCGCCAGTCCGATGCGCACGCCTGGGCCGAGGTGTGGTTGCCGCAACGGGGCTGGATCCGGATCGACCCCACCGCACTTGCCGCCCCCGGGCGCATCGAGTCCGGCCTGGCCGGCGCGCTGCCTGCGGGCGAAGCGCTGCCCCTGTTCATGCGCCCGCAGTTTTCATGGCTGCGCGACCTGCGTTTCCGCTGGGAAGCGGTATCAAACAGCTGGAACCAGTGGGTTCTTGGCTACAATTCTGAACGGCAGCGCGAATTTCTGTCACGATTGGGCCTCGGCGAACTCGGCTGGTCGACCTGGATCGGCATTCTGGGGGTTGCAGCCGCAAGCCTGATGGGGCTGCTTTTTGCATGGGCGCTGCGACAGGCGCAGGCAAGCGATCCGCTTGACCGCGCATGGGCAAACTTCTCGGCCAGGCTTGCCCGCCACGGCTTGAGCCGCCATCCGGCCGAGGGTCCGCTTGATTATGGTCGTCGCCTTGCGCAGGCCCTGCCTGGCCACGCAGCCGAGATCACCGACATTACGACGCGCTATGCAAACCTGCGCTACCGACCGCCGGCCACCCCCGAGGCGGTGCGCGAACTGAAACGACGCATCCGGACACTGAAACTGACATGATTGGAATATCTTCGCAGCAACCCTTTACCCGCCTCGCCTGCGCCCTCGCACTGAGCCTGTCATTCGGGCTCGGCAGCGCCAGCGCCGATACCGAAAATTACGCGGAACGCGAAGATGTGCAGGCCTTCATCACTGACGTATCCGCACGCCACGGCTTCGATGCGGGACAACTGGTCCAGACCTTCGGTCAGGCGCAGAAACTGCCCCGTGTGATCTCGCTGATCACCCCGCCCACCAAGCGCGGCGTGCGGTCCTGGGAGCGCTACCGTTCGCGCTTCATCGAGCGCATCCGCATCGAACGCGGACTCGATTTCTGGGATGAGTACGCCCCCATCCTGCAGGCTGCCGAGGAGCGCTATGGCGTACCGGCCGAGATCATCGTCGCGATCATCGGCGTGGAAACCGTTTACGGCCGCCATACCGGCAATTTCGAAACGCTGTCGGCACTGACCACACTCGCATTCGACTATCCGCCGCGCGCCGACCTGTTTCGCCGCGAGCTCGAACAGCTCCTCCTGCTGGCGCGTGAGCAAGCGCGCGAGCCGACCAGTTACTCGGGCTCCTACGCCGGTGCTCTGGGCTATCCGCAATTCCTGCCCAGCAGCATGCGCGCCTACGCAGTCGATTTTGACGGCAATGGCGTCATCGATTTCGAGGACAACCCGCTCGACGCCATCGGCAGCGTGGCAAACTACCTTAACGCTCACGGATGGGAGCCGCAGGCCCCCATCGCGGTCCGTGCCAGTCTGAGCCCGGACGCAAGCCCTGCCCCGCTGGTGGCGGCCGGCATCGAGCCGACCCTGAGCGCCGATGCGCTGCGCGATGCCGGCATCACAGCGGCAGACGGTGAAGCCGTGACGGCCCCCGTCACACTGGTCGATCTCGAAACACCGGGCGCTGATGTCGAATACTGGCTGGGCTACCGCAACTTCTATGTCATCACGCGCTACAACCGCAGCAGCTTCTATGCGATGTCCGTGTTCGAGCTCGCGCAGACCATCCACGATCGCAGGATGGCGCGCAATCTGGCGGCCTCAAGCTAGCCCGACACCGCAGGAAACCATCGCCGCGAAGCCTGGAGGATGGGCCTCGGCGCCTCCGTCGCACTGGCACCCGCCAGCGCTCGGACCGGAATCAGCAATCAGAACAAGGCGTCCTTTGAAATACCCCGGCGCCGGAGCGTGCGCCGGAGTTGCCCCAGTGCCTCGAGCTGAATCTGGCGCACGCGCTCGCGCGTGAGCTCCAGTCGGGCAGCAAGCTCTTCCAGGGTCAGCATTTCGCACTCGTCGAGCCCGTAGCGATGACGAATGACCAGGCGCTGCTTCTCGTTGAGCATGTCGATCCAGGTGCGCAGCAGCGTTTCGATTTCTGCGCCGTGGATCAGCACTTCGGGGGAGTCTGCGTGGTCGTCCGCAAGCGACTCTCCGATGGACAGACTGGGGTCGATGTCCAGGGGCGCATCGAGCGAGGCCGTGTGTTCACTCAAGGCAAGAATGGCGCGAACGGTCTCGATCGGCTTGTCGAGGCGCAGGGCGATTTCTTCGAGGGTCGATTCGCCATTGGAGTTCGCCTCGATATTGCGCTGGGCGCGCAACACCTGGTTCAATTCCTTGACGACATGTACCGGAAGGCGAATGGTGCGCGACTGGTTCATGATCGCGCGCTCGATATTCTGTCTGATCCACCACGTGGCGTAGGTCGAAAAACGAAACCCGCGCTCCGGGTCGAATTTTTCCAGTGCATGGATCAGGCCGAGATTGCCTTCCTCGACCAGATCCAGCAGTGGGATGCCCCGATTCAGATAGTGCTTGGCGATATTGACGACGAGCCGCAGATTGCGCTCGATCATGGTCTGCCGTGCCTCGAAATCACCCTGCCTCACCCTGCGCGACAGGGCCGCTTCTTCCACGGCCGTCAGCAGCGGATTTGCTCCGATCTCGTTGAGGTAGATCTGGGTGACGTCACTGAGGAACTCATTCTCGACCACCGGCGCCTGGCGGTCAGAGAAAACCTCCACCTCAAGGGGAAGATCCGGTTCTTGACTATCGATATCGTCAGGGTTTGCCGGCTCTTCCATAGGCCTCCTCGTCAGTGTGCGGGCAGGTATTTCAGCGGATCAACCGGCTGCCCCTGCTTGCGAATCTCGAAATGCAACTTCGGCCGATCTGCGTCGGTACTGCCAAGCTCTGCAATCTTCTGACCCTTTGTCACCGTTTCAGCTTCTTTCACCAGCAGTTGCTGATTGTGCGCGTAAGCCGTCAGGTAATTGGCATCATGTTTGATGATGACCAGTTTTCCGAGACCACGCAAGCCGCTTCCGGAATAGACCACTTTGCCACCAGCAGAAGCAAGCACGGGGGTACCCGGGGTACCGGCGATGTCGATTCCCTTGTTGCGCAGCTTGGCGTCACCCGCCACCGGTTCGTCGAAGCCGACAATGACCTTGCCCTTCACCGGCCACAGCCAGTCACCGTCGGGACCCGGCAAACGCGGGGTCTCAGGCGCAGCAGGCACAACCGGCGGCTTCGGTTCGGCAACGGCGACATCGCCCGGGCGCTGCATCTTTTCCCAGGCCTCGTCCGAATAAGCTTGTTTGCCACCACGCGGCTCCTGCTTGATCGGCGCGGACGCCCCCGCTTGCGGAACAACCGGCGAAATCACGACAGGTTCGGATGTAATCGGAATGACCTGAGCAACCGCCGGCGTCTCGGGCGCCACCCGCATTTCCTGCCCAACGGAGATCTGGTCGGGATTCGTCAAACCATTCCAGGCAACGATATCTGCCACGCTGACACCATACATGCGGGACAGCGCCAGCACCGTCTCACCGGGGCGCACCACGTGAAAACCCTTGCGCTCAACCTCGGCACCTGCAGCAGGTGGCAGCGTGCCGTCACGAACCGGCGCGGAAACGCGACTGGCGCAGCCCGCGGTCAATGCGAGCAGCGAAACCATCCCGAGCAGGGCCAGGCGACGACGAAAAATTTCTTTGTTCATTCTGTACCAGTCAATAGTGGCACGAAGCGCACGGCTTCATGCCAGCTCTCCTTGAAGACATTACCCTGCCGCTCGATCAGCAACAGGCGCTGTTCGCCGCTGCCCACAGGAATCATGAGGCGCCCGCCGGGCGCAAGCTGATCTTTCAGCGCCTGGGGCACACCAACTGCTGCGGCAGCGACAATAATGGTGTCAAACGGTGCTACCTCGGGCAAGCCTACGCTGCCGTCGGCGTATTTCAAACGTACATTCGGTAAACGCAGCGGGCGCAGATTTTCACGCGCCCTGTCCAGTAGCGGACGTATGCGCTCCACCGCATAGACGTCCGCTGCAATTTTTGAAAGCACTGCAGCCTGATAGCCACAGCCCGCGCCAATTTCCAGCGTGCGACCGAGTTCCCTGCCCGCGTGCAGCAACTCGATCATGCGTGCAACGACAAAGGGCTGGGAGATGGTTTGCTGGAAGCCGATCGGTAGCGCGGAGTCGTCATAGGCGCCGTAAGCCAGCCCTTCCTCGACGAACTGGTGACGCGGAATCTGGGCCATGGCCGAAAGGACCTTCTCGTCCCGGATCCCCTGCGCACGCAGACGATCGACCATTCGGGCCCGGGTCCGCACTGCATCGGGCGTCCGCGCATTCATTGTGCAAGCCAGTCCTTTACCGTGTGAATCTGTGCAGCATGTGTAAGGTCGATCTGCAGCGGTGTGATCGACACCATGCCATCAGCTACTGCGTTGAAATCGGTACCATCGCCAGCGTCCGCCGCGCCACCGGCAGCGCCGACCCAATATACGGTCTCGTTACGCGGGGTCACGCTGCGGATGGCCGGCTCCGCCTTGTGGCGTTTGCCCAGGCGGGTCACCCGTGTACCTGTGATCCGCTCATAGGGCAGATCCGGCACATTGACGTTGAGCAAGGCGGGGCTTGGCCACGGCTGGCGCATGAAACGGGCCGCGAGATCACGCGCGACGCGGGCGGCGCCGGTGAAATCGGATGCGCCCTTGCTGACCAGCGATACGGCGATCGAAGGCACGCCGAGCAGGAAACCTTCGGTTGCAGCCGCCACGGTACCCGAGTAGATCGTATCGTCACCCATGTTTGCGCCGTGATTGATGCCCGACACCACCATGTCGGGCATGTGGTCGAGCATGCCCGTAACGGCCAGATGCACGCAATCCGTGGGCGTGCCGTTGACGAAGTAAAAACCGTTGGCCGCGCGCCGCAGGGACAGCGGGCGGTCGAGCGTCAACGAGTTGCTCGCACCACTGCGGTCGCGCTCGGGCGCAACGACGGTTACCTCACCGATTTCTGACAGCGCTGCTGCAAGCGCTGCAATCCCTGGCGCGAAATAGCCGTCGTCGTTACTGACCAGAATACGCATCTTGAATCCGTTCGGAATGAGACCCCGTCGATCGACAAGGTCGGCCGATGTTAGCACAGCAGCAGGCAGCCTCCCGGAGGCGCCAGAACAAAAGCCGGCCGCAGCCGGTTTGAATTCATTCGAGACAGGCTCCGGATCCGAATCCCGGCCCCCTCTTACTGGCTGCAGCCGAAGCCCCGTGCGAACCCGCTTTGCTGCAGCGGCACACACCCCCTTCCGGTCACTGACAGGAAAGGCCACCGCGTCATTTTGAAAGCGCCGCAATTATCGCACGCCGACCCCACAAGGACCATCACCAGACTGTCCGGCGTGGCCCTCCCGGCCCATCAACTCCCGAGCATGATCATTCCGGCACCGCTCACGGCGACGCCGATGCCGCGCTTCAGCGCAAGTCCGGCGCGCGATTCGGGAAGCCAGCGCGCACTCAGGAAACCAGCAAGATGCAGCCCGACCGTCGCCAGCACAAAGCCTGCAGCGTAGCGGAAGAAACCCGCATCGCCCATCTCGGCGTAATGCGCGTGACCATGGAACACCGCAAAGATCGTTATCAGCGGAAGCGTGAAGACCAGCGGCAGATTTCCCAGCGAAACCAGCAACAATCCAAGCACGACCACCGACGCAGCGATCGTCGTCTCGATCGCCGGCAAGGCGACGCCCGCCATCGCCAGCAGCGAGCCGCCCAGCATCGCCAGCACGAAGGCCAGGGGCAGGCCCCAGCGCGCAGTCCCACGCTGGCCCGCGGCGTACAGGCCCACTGCCAGCATCACCAGCAGGTGATCGAGGCCGGTCACCGGATGCATCAGGCCCGACGCGAATCCCGCATCGGCATGCCCTGGATGCGCGAACACCGATCCGGCACAGAGGCTGAGCGCGGCAGCCATCAGAACACGAGAGCGAAGCATGGAAATCTCCTCATTTTTGAGAGTTGTCGAGCGAACTGTCATCCAGAGATACAAGATACGTGCCAGCAAGCCCATCCTTTGATTGCTGGCGATCCGGCGCCGATTTTACGCCACCGCGGATGCCTTGCTGGCAGTGCACGCCTCAAGGCGGTCACAAACTTTCCACCGCCTGCACCGCCGAAGGCCTCAGCGCGCAAATGGCAGCTCGAGCGTAAATGCGGCGCCGCCGGCAGGCAGGTTTCCAGCGCGCAGCGACCCGCCATGGCGCTCGACGATGCCATAGCTGATGGACAGCCCAAGCCCGGTGCCCTGCCCGACCGGCTTGGTGGTGAAAAAGGGGTCGAACACGTGTGCCAGATGTGCAGGCGTGATGCCAGGCCCGTTGTCCTCGAAGCGCAAGATGAAGCGCGGACCGTCCGCACTCGACACCTGCTCCGACGAAATCCGCAGTCGCGGCGAATCGGTCAATCGGGTGGCGTCAGCGGCGTTCTGAACCAGGTTCATTGCAACCTGCTGCATCTGTCCTGCCGATCCGATCATCAGCAGCGGACCGGAAAAATCCATCACGACCTTGAAGGTCTTGCGTTCTGCCTGACACACCCAGCGCACCGCACGTTCGATGACCTCGGCCAGATCGAAGCGTTGCTGCTCGTCACGATCGACCGCGGAGAAGCGCTTCAGTCCATCGACGATATCGCGCGTGCGCTCGGCACCTTCGATCGTGCCCTCGATCAACGGATCTAGATCAGCCAGGATGCGGTCGATGCGCAGGCGCTTGCGCAGTTGTCCGATCTCTTCAGCCGGCGCGCCCTCATGCACTGCGGCGAGATACTGCTCAAGGCGTTCGGCATAGCGGCGAAGCGCAT
This sequence comes from Azoarcus sp., assembly GCA_023230755.1. Taxonomy (GTDB): domain Bacteria; phylum Pseudomonadota; class Gammaproteobacteria; order Burkholderiales; family Rhodocyclaceae; genus Parazoarcus. Next base: position 12,059 of record JALNWS010000019.1, on the reverse strand, counting down.
GCACGTTGCCGATGATGAAACTGATCGGATTGTTCAGTTCATGCGCCACGCCCGCTACCAGGCGGCCAAGGGAAGCCATTTTCTCCGAATGCAGCAGTTGCTGCTGGGTGCGCTTCAGGTCGTCGTGTGCCTGAGTGAGTGCCTGATAGGCCTTGCGCAACTCACCGACCGGCCGCCCCGTCACCACCATGCCCAGGGACTTGCCCACCGCATTGAAACGCGGCGTGCAGTTGAAGGAGACCGGCACCGACGCGCCGTCGTGTGCTCGCAAAGGAAGTTCGCAATCGTGCACTTCCTGATCGCCGCCGGTCACGCTGAGCCGCGCACGGGCCAACTCGCGGGCGTCGGCATCGGCAAACAGATCGAATACCGAGGTCCCGCGCAGATCGGCGGCCTTGCGTCCGGTAATCACCTCAAGCGCCGGATTGACATCCTCGATGGTGCCGTCGCGCCCGCAGATCACCAGAATGTCCGACATCGCAGTCAGCACGCTGAGGATGAACTGTTGCGACTCCTCGAGCTTGGCATTTTTCTCTTCGAGCGCGACCTCATACTGCAGGAGATCAGAATAGACCTCGTCCATCTTGTGGATCACATCCATCCACACGTCTTCGCCCACACCGACGAGTTCACCGGGATGGCCGGTCTGGCCGACGTCGCGGGAAGAGGCAGGTGTATTTTTCACACGTCGCTCCTCAGTGCACCGTGCATACCATGCAGGGGTCGAAGGAGCGCACGATATGCTGCACCGCAAGCGGCATGTCATCCGACTCGCCCACAGGCGTGCCCGCCAGCGCCTGCTCCAGCGCCCCGGGCTGGTCCCGGGCGTCGCGCGGGGAGAAGTTCCAGGTGGTCGGCGCGATGATCTGGTAGCGCTGAATCCGTCCCTTGCGGATGACCAGCCAGTGCCCGAGCGCACCCCGCGCCGCCTCGATCAGGCCCACGCCGTGCGCCGAATCCGGCAGTTCGCCATCAACGCAGAAGGCCTCACCCGGCTCGATTCCGAGTACCCAGCGTTCCATCTCCGGCACCACCCGCGCGATCTCGAGCAAGCGCCCGATCACCCGACTGAGCACGTTACCGCCGCCCGATGCCACGAGGTCGCGCGCCAGCGGATGCGCATCCACCACTTGCCGCGACAAGGCACCGCACTGCACCACCTCGCCGCGCCAGCGCGGCGCCTTGCACCAACTGTAACCAGACGCACGCGAGATATCGGGCTGAGTGAAGCCTGCAAGCGGATGACTGGCCACCCCGCCCTCCATCCACGCATGAGAAACGTCCTCGGTCACATCTTCATGGGCGAAGTCGAGCAAGGTCGACGCAGCGCCATCCCACACTCCGCGCGCGAAGAGGCGTTCGCCTTGGAACACGTAATTGCCGTGGCTCAGGTAGCGCTCGGCGCCCTCACAGCGTCCCAGGAGATCAAGCCGGAGCTCACGGGCAATGCCCAGAAAACGGGCGAAGTCCCCGCGTTCCGGCCCCTTCGCATCAAACCATGCCCACAAGGCCGCCTCCGAGCCGATACCACTGATCGCCTCCAGCGCGTCACCAAACAGATGGCGCTCCAGCCAGGCGCGAAAACTCCGGATCAGGGACACCATCCTCACGCGCTCGGTTGCGCTGATGGCGCGCGCCGATCCACCAGGCTGCACGCTCAAGGTGTGCGGCCACTTGCCGGCCAGCGTGCCGAGCAGGTGCATGAACTGCGCCCGTGCAGGCAGGACATCGGCCGCAGCCGACCCCCGGACCGCCTTGAAGCGCGCTTCGGCAGGCGCGAACCAGGGCGCGCCGGCATACGCATCGCGCGCAAAATCCGGCATGAAGAACAGGTAGAAGTGGGTCAGGTGATCGGCGAGATTCTCGGTGGCAAGCATCAGGTTGGTGGCACGCTCACCATTGTGCGGAGGCGTCACGCCCATCGCATCCGCGAGGGCCGCTGCGGCCGCCACTGACTGGGACACCGAACAGATACCGCAGATACGCGGCACGATGACCAGCGCATCGGCCGGTGCCTTGCCCTCAAGAATCTGCTCGAAGCCACGATACAGCGGCGAATTGACCCGTGCAGCCGAGACCACGCCATCCTCGGTATCGAGGCTCAGCTCGAGGTCGCCCTCGACGCGGTTGAACGGTCCCAGCACACGACGGCTCATGGGTGCACCTGCACACGCCGGCGCAACGGCACGCCGCATCGCACGAAACTGCGACACATCATCCAGACGATCGCACTTGCCACCTTCAAGGTCATTTCACACCCTGTCACTTGAGTCCGGTCTTGCGGATGACCGGCGTCACCAGCGGGTGGTCCGCCGTCGCATTGGTTCGCACCCGCTTCGGCGTGGCCGACTTGGACAGCGCCGCCAGCGCAACAAACCAGGCCTTCGGCATGTCGCTCGGCAAGCCGATGGGAATGCCACCCACCTTGGGTGTTTCGAAGAAGGGGTGGCCGGGCTCCTCGAAACCGGGTTCGGTACAGCTGATGCAGGGATAGCCCCCGCTGGTACACGAACCTGCGCCGTTCCACGGACGGACGTTGCAGTCGGCGTGCGCCTGCGTGCCCTTGCAGCCCATGTGTTCCATCATGCAACCGAGATCCGACGCTTTTTCAGCGCTGGCCTTGAACTCGTAGAACTCATTGCGCGAACAGCCGTGGTGCACCAGTTGGTCGGCATAGAAGCGCGGACGCCCGAGCGCATCAAGATCGGACGCGACGATGCCGTCGAGCGCAAGCGCGAGCAAGGTTTCCAGCACCCAGCCTGGATGCGTGGGGCAGCCCGCCACATTGATCACCGGCAGGCCACTCGTGCTGCAATACCCCGCACCAAGCAAACCGCCCACTGCATCGCCATCAAACTGCAGGCCGCAGGCGTCCGCCGGGTTGCAGCCGGCGGCAGTCACCCCGCCAAATGCGGCACAGGTGCCCACGGCCACGGTATGACGCGCGCGCGCCGCGAGGTCGCGGACCCAGTCGATCATCGCCCGCCCGGTGCCAGCCAGCACATGAAAACGGCCGCTGCCATGCGGCCCGCGCAGCAGTGCGCCCTCCACGCAGAGAACGTCGAGCGGGGTCGTCCCGGCGATGCAGGATTCGAGGATGGCCACGACCTCCGGGCCGCTGGCCTCGGACAGGCTCGGGTGCCACAACAGTGACACACCGCCGCCCTCAAGCGTCTCGAGCACGTCGGGCGACTCGGCACATAACAGGGACATGGTGCAGCCGCCACAGCCGCCGGATTGAAGCCAGAGCACGTTCATGAGCGGTATTGAAACACAGGATCAGTCCTTGTCGAGCCCGTAGCGGGTGAGCTTGTTGCGCAGCCCCACGCGCGACAGGCCAAGCTCGCGCGCCGCATGGGTCTTGTTCCAGCGATGGCGCACGAGGCTCTCCTTGACGATGCGGGCCTCAAGCGCGTCGAGCCGGGTCTTGAGATCGCCATCCAGCCCCGACAACAGCTCGAGGGCCGGTTCCTGCTCCACCGCGGCGGCCCGCAGCACGCGCGGGCTGAGATCGGAAGCACGCAAGTCGCCGCCATCCGCCAGCGCGACCATGCGCAGCACCTCGTTGCGCAGCTCGCGCACATTGCCCGGCCAGCGGTACGCAGCGAGGCAGGAAAGCACATCACGGTCGAGCTCACGTGGCACCAGCCCTGCCGCAGACAGGGTTTCGTCGACGAAGGTCTGGGCGATGAGGCCGATATCCATCGGTCGCTCACGCAGCGGCGGCACCTGAATGGTGATCGCGGCGATACGGTAGTAAAGATCTTCGCGGAAACGACCGCCACGCACGTCGGCCTCGAGGTCGCGGTTCGTTGCCGCGACCACACGCAGATCGACCGGCAGCGGGCGAGGCGCGCCAATCGGACGCACCTCCCCTTCCTGCAACACCCGCAACAGCTTGACCTGAAAGGCCGGCGTGGTTTCGCCGATCTCATCGAGAAAGATGCTGCCGCCATCGGCCTGCTTGAACAGGCCGACCCGATCCTCATAGGCGCCGGTAAACGCCCCGCGCTTGTAGCCGAACAGTTCGGATTCGAGCAGCTGGTCCGGCACCGCGCCGCAGTTTTCGGTGACGAAGGGTTCGACGCGCCGCGGGCTGGCCAGATGCAGCGCTCGTGCGAGCAGTTCCTTGCCGGTACCCGACTCGCCGGTAAGCAGCACCGGCACGTCGAAGCGCGCGACCCGGCACAGCAGGTCGCAGACCGCGTTCATTGGCGAATCCGGCGCCCGCAGCAGGGTGTTGAGCGCAAACTTGCGTTCGATCACCTGGCGCTTGCTCGCCACCCGCTGGCGCATCACCGGTCCGGCTACCTTAAGATCGAGCGACAGGCGCTGGTTCTCAGCCTGCAGCCGGTAGATCTCCGCTGCGCCACGCAGGGTAAGAAGCAGCTGTTCCGGCTGCCAGGGTTTGAGCAGGTACTGGTAGATGCCAGCTTCGTTGATGCCGGCGATGATGTCTTCGGACTCGGTGTAACCCGAGATGATGATGCGCACCGCGTCCGGCCACTTGTCACGTACCTCGCGCAGAAACTGCACCCCCGACACGCCGGGCATGCGCTGGTCGCAGAGCACGATCTGTATCCACTCGCGCGCCATGACCTCGGCCGCTTCGGCGGCGGACGAGGCGGTGAAAACGTTGAAATCTTCTTCCAGCGTGCGATGCAGGGCCTCCTGCGAGCGCAGTTCATCATCCACCACCAGCACGCCCGGCAACTCCATCGTCATGAACCCGCCTCCGTCGCGCCGTCCGGCACCCGCCACCCCAGCTCGCGGTGCAGGGCCAGATGCCTTGGCGTCCACGACTGCGCGGACTTGTTCACGAAGTGGTACCGCGCCACGTGATAGCTCGGATCGAAGCCGAAGAAGTTGCGTCGCATCTGCTCAAGCTCCTCGTCGCGATAGGCTGCAAGCGGCTTGATGGCTTCGTCTGCCGCACGGCGGCGCTGCTTGTCCGCCAGCCGGGCCGGGTAGTCCGCAGCGCGCGCAAGCGCATCGGCGCGTGCAGCCACCTCACGCTCGAAGCCGTGCAGATCGCGACCGAAACAGGCATCGATCAGCCCTGCCTCCACGGCACGTCCGGCAAGCAGTGGCAGGCGATCGCTCATGATCGACTGCGCAGCTTCGGCACCAACCCGGCGCGGCAGCAGATAGGTCCAGTATTCAGAGCCGTAGAGATTGCCCATGTTGCGGTAGTGCGGATTGAGGACCACGCCCTCGCGTGCCCACACGAAATCCGCGGCCAGCGCCAGGAAGCAACCGCCCGCGCCGGCGTTGCCACGCATCGCCGCGACCGTCAGTTTGTCGCCCGTGTGCAGCAGCGCCAGACAGACGTCATCCATGGCGTTGATGTTCGCCCACGATTCATCGGCCACCGAGGGTGCCGCCTCGATAGTGTTGAGATGAATCCCGTTGGACCAGAAATCACGTCCGCCTTCGAGCACCGGCACCCGTATCGGGCGCGCATTTGCCTGTTCGATCGCGTCACGCAACTGCCCGCACTGGGCAGTACTCATCGCGCCGTTGTAGAACTCGAAGCGCACAAAGCCGACCTTGCCGTCGGCGGATTCGCGATAGCCGATCGCATCCGCTGCCGGATCGGCGATGAGGGGCAAGGCGGCGAATTGTGCCGGAAAGGCGTCCGCAACCGGCAGCTTGAAGCGGTGTTCGCCCTTGCTGCACCTGACGTGACCGATCCACACTGCGCCATCGACCGTTGCGCGCAACACCGCGCCATCGGCCCGCCGCCCCACGACCTCGCCTGCCGCGGCCTCGTGCTGCACCTGAGCGGGCTGTGCGTCGAAGAGCCGGCAGTCTTCACCGAAAAGCGTATCGGCCACACCCGGATAGCCGTCAGCCGCTCGCAGCCGCGCAAGCACCGTGGCCGTGCTGTCAGCGGCCCAGTCGATGCTGCGATCCGCCTGCTGCATGGGTGGGTGCCAGGTTCCGTTCGCGCCCGTCCAGTCGTGGATGGGACAGGGTTGCCACCGTCTCGCACGCCACGCGGCGACGCGCGCCAGCGCCTCGCGCACGGCTGCGAGCGCGGCATCGGTCACCTCGTTGCGGTAAAGGCTGGCCTTGGTCGCTGCCCGCATCCGAAAGCGCCGCGCCGCCCACACCGGGCCGGCGTCCATTTCGGCTTCAGCCTGCAGCACCGTCACGCCCCATTCGGACAGCCCGTCATGAATGGCCCAGTCCAGCGCCGACGGCCCACGGTCGCCGACGATGCCCGGGTGCACGATCAGTGTGAGGTGTTCGCGCCAGATCGAGGCCGGCACCGCGCGCTTGAGAAAAGGACACACGATCACGTCGGGCCGGAACAAGGCCACGGCCTCTTCGGCCACCGCGTCGGCAATGTCGAACTCCACCGACACCCGATGCCCGTCGGCACTCAGTTCGGCAAAGAGACGCTGGCTCAGGCTGTTGAAGGCGTGGGTCAGAAACAGGATGCGCATCCGTTCGGCCTCAGCAGATGCGGGGCAATTGCTCGCCCGACAGCCAGTCGACCATGCGCCGCCCGCCAAACCCGGTGCGGATCTGCACGAAGTGGTTGGGGTCGTCGATCACCTCGCCGATGCGCGCAGCCTCGGCCCCCAGCGGATGCGAACGCAGAGCCAAGACGGCCGCATCGGCGTCGGCCGCCGCACAGATCACCACCAGCTTGCCCTCGTTGGCGACATACAGCGGGTCGAGGCCCAGAAACTCGCACGCCGCCTCCACCTGCGGATGGACCGGGATCGCCGCCTCCTCGAGGCTGATCCCGACCCCGGACTGCACCGCGATCTCGTTGAGCGTGGTCGCCAGCCCGCCACGGGTGGGGTCGCGCATGACCCGGATGCCCGGGACCATCTCCAGCAGGTGGGCGATCAGACCGTGCAGCGCGGCCGTATCGGAGACGATCTCGGTATCGAAGGCGAGTGATTCGCGCTGCGACAGGATGGCCGTGCCATGGTCGCCGATGCTGCCGGACACGATCACGACGTCGCCCGCGCGCGCATTCGCACCACCGATGTCACGACCGGCGGGCAAGGCTCCGACGCCGGTGGTGGAGATGAACACACCGTCGCCCTTGCCGGCTTCGACCACCTTGGTGTCTCCGGTCACCACCGGCACGCCGGCCTCGCGCGCCGCCGCCGCCATCGATTCGACGATGCGCACCAGCTCGGCCAGCGCAAAGCCTTCTTCCAGGATGAAACTCGCCGCCAGGTAGAGCGGGCGGGCGCCCATGACGGCCACATCGTTGATGGTGCCATGCACCGACAGACAGCCGATGTCGCCGCCGGGAAAAAACAGCGGCGACACCACGTGTGCATCGGTCGCCATCACCAGACGTTCGCCCGCTGCAGGCGCAGGCAGCACCGCGCCATCGTTGCCCTGCCCCAGCCACTCGTTGGCGAAGGCGCGCGCAAAGACCTCGTCGATCAATTGCGCCATCGCCCTGCCACCGGCGCCATGCCCCATGTCCACCCGGCCATGCTTCAGATCCAGTGGACGGACATAGCCTTTCTTTACTTCACCCATGTTGCGATCTCCAGGGTCACGACGGCTCCGGCGCTCACGCTGCCACCACCGGGATGTCGCGGAAGCGACCGTAGTTGTAGTGCGCCGCGCAGGCGCCCTCTGAGGACACCATGCATGAGCCCATCGGATTCTCCGGCGTACACACCGTGCCGAAGATCCTGCAGTCCGTCGGTTTCTTCACCCCGCGCAGAATCGCACCGCATTCACACGCCTTGTTGTCCGCCACGCTGCGGTAGGCGATGTCGAACTTCGCCTCCGCGTCGAAGGCTGCGAAGCGCGCCCTGATGCGCAGCGCGGAATACGGCACCTCGCGCAGGCCGCGCCATTCAAAGCTGCGGCGCAGTTCGAACACTTCGCTCACCAGCGCCTGCGCCTTGAGATTGCCATCCTCGGTAACCGCGCGAGTGAATTCATTTTCGACCTCGGCCCGACCCTCGTTGACCTGACGGATCAGCATGCGCACCGCCTGCATCACGTCGAGCGGTTCGAAACCGGCAATCACCACCGGCTTGCGATATTCCTCGGCAAAGAAGGCATACGGACGGCTGCCGATGATGGTCGACACATGCGCCGGGCCGATGAAGCCGTCCAGCGGCACGCTGCCGATCTCCCGCACCTCGGGCGACTCGAGAATGGTGACGATGGCCGACGGCGTGAGCACGTGGTTGCAGATCACGCTGAAATTGTTCAGCCCGAGCGCTTCGGCCTGACGGATCACGAGCGCAGTGGGCGGCGTGGTGGTCTCGAAGCCGATGGCGAAGAACACCACTTCGCGCGTCGGGTTGGCCTGAGCGAGCGCAACTGCGTCGGCCGCCGAATACACCATGCGGATATCCGCACCACGCGCCTTGGCCTTGAGCATCGACAGGCCGTCGGAGGCCGGCACCCGCAGGCAGTCGCCATATGTGCACACGATCACGTCGGGTCGCGCCAGCGCCAGTCCGATCGCCATGTCGATGCGCCCGATCGGCAGCACGCACACCGGACAGCCGGGGCCGTGGATCATGCGCACATTGGCCGGCAGCAGGTCGGTGACGCCGTAGCGCGAGATGGCATGGGTGTGACCACCGCAGAATTCCATGAACGCGTACTTGCGCGCCGGATCAACCTCTGCACGGATCGCGGACGCGAGCTTTTGCGCGAGGCCGCCGTCACGGAACTCGTCCACGTATTTCATGCGCCCGCTCCGGCGCCACCGATGCCGGCCTCGGCGAACAGGGCGAGCGTGCGCTCGGCCTCCTCCGCATCGAGCCGGGACAGGGCGTAGCCGACATGGACGATCACGTAATCCCCCACGACGACGTCTTCGACCAGGGCGAGCGAGATCTCTTTCTTTACCCCGCCGAGATCGATGCGGGCATTGTCGCCGTCGAGCAGCTCGACGACACGGGCGGGAATCGCAAGGCACATGGCTCAGTTTCCGGGTTGCAGTTGCTGGATCGCCACCCACGCCTGACCGAGGGCGATGCCGCCGTCGTTGCAGGGTGCCTGACGCGCAGTAAGGACATCGAGACCACGCGCAGAGAGCCGGCGCGGCAGCTCGAATGCAAGCTGACGATTGAGAAAGCAGCCGCCCCCCAGCGCAACCGTCGACACGCGCTGACGCTTGGCAGTGCCCACGATCCAGTCCTCGAGCGCGGCCAGCAGCGTGGCATGAAAGACCGCTGCACCACGCGCCGGATTGCGCTCTCCGGCCAGCACGGCAAGCAGCGGCAGCAGATCGAGCTCGGCGCCCGCCTCGTCTTCGCGCAAGGTCCACCCTCGATGGGCGCGCAGCGCAGAACCATAGCCCGCGGCAAGGCTTTCCAGTCGCATCGCGGCCTCGGCGTCGTAGTCCATGCACTCGCATACCCCGAGCAGTCCGGCAGCGGCATCGAACCAGCGCCCCATGCTGGTCGTGGACGGGCACAGGTGGGGTTTGTTGAGCAGGGCGTCGATCTGCGTGGCGCCGCGTTGCGCAGCAAACCGCGGCGCGATGTCGCCGGCCCTGCCCATCCGGTGCAGCGCAGACGCGGCCATTCGCCACGGCGCCCTGGCGGCCTGATCCCCACCGGGCAGTGGCAGCGGCGCGAGATGCCCCACACGTTCGACCTGTGCGCCGCTTACCCGCAGCAGCTCGCCGCCCCACGCGTTGCCGTCGGTGCCGAGGCCAACGCCATCAAGTGCGACACCGAGCACCGGCCCCGAACGACGATGCTCGGCGAGTACCGCAGCGATATGGGCGTGATGATGCTGCACCCCGATCGCCGCCACGCCGAGGCGGTCCGCCAGCGCCAGCGCGGCACGGGTGGAATGGAAATCCGGATGCAGGTCGTGCGCCACCGCCTCGGGCTGGATGGCCAGAATGCGCTGCAGATGTTCGACGGCCCGATCCATCGCCACGCACACGCCGGGATTGTCGAGGTCACCGATGTGCTCGGAGAGGAAGGCTTCGTCGCCACGGGTGAGACACACGGTGTTCTTCAGCCAGGCGCCGAAGGCCAGCACCGGCGGCCCCTTTCGCGCCAACCGGATCGCCCGCGGGGTGAAGCCGCGGGCGCGGCGGACAAAGCGCGGCACATCCCGGCCAGTGGCCAGCGCATTGCGTTCGGCCATCAGGACCGAATCGTCGCAGCGGCTCAGGATGTCCCGGTCGTGCATCAGGTAGGCGTCCGCAATTCCTTTCAGTCGCGCCAGTGCCTCCTGATTGTCGGTCACCAGCGGCTCGCCTCCGGGGTTGGCGGAGGTCATGACCAGCGCCAGATCCTGTGCCTCGTCCAGCCAGTCCATCCCCGCCGGGCGCCCTGCATTGTCGTGGAACAGCAGGTAATGAACCGGCGTATAGGGCAGCATCAGCCCGATGCTGCCCAGATCCGGTGCCACACCCCAGAGCTCGGCGTCGACACTGGGGCGTTTCTCGCACAACACCACGGGTCGTTCGGCCCCTGCCAGTACAGCCTCTTCGGCGGGCGTGAGTCGTGCCCAGCGCCGCGCCGACGCGAGATTGGCCACCATTACAGCGAAAGGCTTTCCTGCACGCCCCTTGCGCGCACGCAGGCGCTCGACCGCCTCCGGGTTGCGGGCGTCACACACCAGGTGAAAGCCGCCCAAGCCCTTGACCGCGACGATCTCGCCGGTGAGAAGGCGCAGCAGGGTGTCGGCGATCGGATCACGCGTCGCCACCCGTACCCCTGCTGCCTCCAGCAAGCTCAGCTGCGGTCCGCAATCCGTGCAGGCATTGGGTTCGGCGTGAAAGCGCCGATGTTCGGCCGCATCGTATTCGTGCTGGCATGCAGGACACTGTGCAAACGTTGCCATGCTCGTGTTGCTGCGGTCGTAAGGCAGCGCGTGCGTAATCGTGTAGCGCGGACCACAGTGCGTGCAGTTGATGAAAGGATAGCGCCAGCGCCGGTCGGCAGCATCGAACAGTTCGGCGAGGCAGTCTGCACACACGGCGCTGTCGTGACCGATGGTGGTGCTCACCGCGCCGCCCGCGCTGAGCCGGATGGTAAAGCCCTTGTCTGCGGGGTCGGCATCGCACAGCCGGGTATGGATCGAGTCGATCCGTGCGAGGCGGGGCGCTTCCGAACGAATCCGCGCGATCAGCGCGGAGATGTTTCCTGGCAGGCCCTGCCCCTCGAGCTCGACGCCATCACCGTCGTTTCTGACCCAACCCGCGAGTTCCAGCGTCTGAGCGAGGCGATACACGAAGGGCCTGAAACCCACGCCCTGCACCACGCCGCGTACGCGAATATGCCGGCGCTCGAGTCTGGGCTGAGAGAAGTCCTGCGCCATCAGACCACAACACCTGTCGCGGTCGCCTGCAACCTGGTGGCCGTCGTCACGCCTTCTGCAATCCAGGCAAGCCACTCTTCGAAACCTTCGCCGGTCGTCGCCGACACCTTCATCACGCGCAGGCGCGGATTGACCCGGAGGGCAAATTCCACCGCCTTGTTCACATCAAAGCTCAGATAGGGCAGCAGATCGACCTTGTTCACCAGCATCAGATCGGCCGCGGCAAACATGTCGGGATACTTGAGCGGCTTGTCCTCGCCTTCGGTCACCGAAAGGATCACCACCTTGTGCGCCTCGCCGAGATCGAAGGCCGCCGGACAGACCAGGTTGCCCACGTTCTCGATCAGCAGCAGTGAATGCGCGGCAAGCTCAAGGCGCGGCAAGGCCTGACCCACCATGTGTGCATCCAGATGACAGCCCTTGCCGGTGTTGATCTGCAACGCACGCACGCCGGTCGCACGGATGCGTTCGGCATCGAAATCGGTCTGCTGGTCGCCCTCGACCACGGCCACGGGCATGCGCCCACCCAGCTCGGTGATCGTGCGGCACAGCAAGGTCGTCTTGCCCGACCCCGGGCTGGAAACCAGATTGAGCGCGAAAATTCCCTTCTCGCTCAGCCAGCGCCGGTTGGCCTCCGCAAGACGGTCGTTCTTGCCGAGGATGTCCTGTTCGATCCGCACCATCTGGCCCTGGCTGAGGCCTGGCGCATGCGCGTGTGCCGGCCCCGTGCCGTAATCCACGTTGTCGCCTTCCATCCGCGGCACATG
>JALNWS010000018.1 GCA_023230755.1 Azoarcus sp. | reverse complement strand
CAGCATGCTGCTGCGCACCGGGATCGTATGTGCGGGTTTGCTCTGGGTGTGCGGGTCGGACTGGAAGCGCTGGCTGGCGGGGGTGTTCGGATTTCTTGTCGCCCGCCTCATCGCGACCCGGATTGCGCCCGCACCGGTGTTGCCAACCCGAATGACCGAGGGGTCGCGCTATGCGCCTTAGTCCCGACGACGTCATCCTGTGGCAGTCCGGCGTTTTCAAGATCAACGCCACCATCGCCTTTACCTGGGCGCTGATGCTGGTGCTGGCGCTGGGGTCCCGGTTGGTCACCCGCAGGTTGTCGCGGGGGCTGGCTCGCAGCCGGTGGCAGAACCTGCTGGAAATCATCGTGACCGGCATCGAAACGCAGATCCGCGAGGTCGGCCTGGCCGAACCGCGCAAATATCTTGGTTTTCTGGGCAGCCTGTTCCTGTTCGTGGCGACGGCCAGTCTATTCACCATCGTGCCCGGTTTCGAGCCACCGACCGGATCGCTTTCCACCACCACCGCGCTGGCGATCTGTGTCTTCGTGGCGGTGCCGCTGTTCGGCATCACGGAAAGCAGCGTCGGGGAATACCTCGGGGCCTACATGAAACCCTCCTTCATCATGCTGCCTTTCAACATCATCAGCGAACTGTCCCGCACTCTGGCGCTGGCGGCCCGTCTGTTCGGCAACATGATGAGCGGGACGATGATTCTCGCCATCCTGCTCACCATCACGCCCTTCCTGTTTCCGATTCTGCTCAGCGCGCTCGGCTTGCTGACCGGCATGGTGCAGGCCTACATCTTCAGCATCCTTGCGGCGGTGTATATCGCCGCGGCCACACGCAGCCGCAAGCCTGCGCCGGGCAACGGGGATGCAAGCCCTGTGATCAAAAGCTCATAAGGATCTCTCATGGATAGCATGACACTTATCGCGATCGCCTCGATCGTCACCGCCGGACTCACTATCGCCATCGGCAGCATCGGCCCCGCTTTTGGGGAGGGCCGCGCGGTGGCTACGGCGCTTACCGCTCTCGCGCAGCAGCCTGATGCCGCTGCAACCATTACCCGTACCCTGTTCGTCGGCCTGGCAATGGTGGAGTCGGTGGCTATCTACTGCTTTGTCGTGTCGATGATTCTGCTGTTCGCCAATCCGTTCTGGAGTCACGCCATTGCCCAGGCAGCGGGGAAGTGATTCATGCTGATTGACTGGTTCACCGTCGGCGCCCAGGTCATCAATTTCCTTATCCTGGTGTGGCTGCTGAAGCGCTATCTTTACCACCCGATCCTCGATGCGATTGACGCCCGGGAGCAGCGCATTGCGAAGGAACTGGCCCAGGCCGACACCACCCGTGCCGAAGCGGATCGGGCCCGGGAGCACTACCAGAGCAAGAGCGATGACTTCGACAAAGCGCGCAGCGAACTCTTGCGTCAGGCAGGTGCGGACGCCGACGCCGAGCGCAAGCGTCTGCTCGACCTTGCACGCAAGTCGGCGACGGATCTGGGCACGCAGCGTCAGGCCAGCCTGATGAGAGAATCCGATGGATTCGCGCTGGCGCTGCGCAGCCGCACCCAGCAAGAGGTCTTCGCCATCGCCCGCAAGACCCTGGCAGACCTCGCCAGCGCAAGCCTCGAGGCGCGCATGGTAGACGCGCTGGCACGGCGCCTGACGGATGCCAGTGCCGAGGACAAGGCGGCACTCGTCAAGGCGTTTCAGACCTCGACCGCGGCGGTGACCGTGCGCAGTGTCTTTGAGCTGCCGAATGCTGAACGCGAAGCCCTCAAAACGGCGATCAAGGACACCCTGGGCGTCACGCCTTCACTGCAGTTCGAGACCGCACCCGAGGTGATCGGCGGTATTGAAATCGCGAGCGCCGGCCACCAGCTGGACTGGAGCATCAACGGCTACCTCGACGCGCTGCAGGCAGCCGTCGATGAGCTGATCAAGGATGCTGCCCCGGCAGCCGTTGCCCCCGATGCCGTGCCTGACACCAAGCAACCCGCGCCACTGGCCGACGCCCGAGCCGATGCGAACTGAGGACTTCGACACTGCCATCGAGCGGGCATTCGGCACCATCGGCCAGGCGCGGGAGGCCTTCGAGCCCCGACTCACGCTGCGCGAGGTGGGCACCGTCAGTCACGTGGCCGCCGGCGTTGCCATGGTGTCCGGCCTGCCGGGTGTCGGCGCCGAGGAGGTGTTGAAGTTTCCCTGCGATGTGTTCGGCATTGCCTTCAATGTGGAAGAAACGCAGATTGGCGTGGTGCTCCTGGGGAGCTACTGGCAGCTCAAGGCCGGCGACCCTGTGGAACGCCTCGGGCATGTGGTGGACGTGCCGGTAGGGGAGGGGCTGATCGGCCGTGTTATCGACCCCACGGGCCGCCCGCTGGACGGCCAGGGGGCGCTGCAGGCTGAAGCGCGCCTGCCCGTCGAGCGTCCGGCCGCGCACATCATGGACCGGGCGCCAGTTACCGAGCCCTTGCAGACCGGGATCAAGGTCATTGACGCCCTGATCCCCGTGGGGCGCGGTCAGCGTGAATTGATCCTTGGTGATCGACAGACGGGGAAGACCGCAATCGCGGTGGACGCCATCCTCAATCAACGCGGCAAGAACGTGCTGTGCGTGTATTGCGCCATCGGCCAGCGTGCCTCCGGCGTGGCCAAGGTGATCGCCAGCTTGCGCGAACACGACGCCATGTCTTACACCGTGGTGGTGGTCACCGAAGGTAACGATCCGCCTGGCTTGGCATACATCGCACCCTACGCGGCCACCAGCATCGCCGAGCATTTCATGGAGCAGGGCCGCGATGTGCTGCTGGTGTATGACGATCTCACCCATCACGCTCGCGCCTACCGCGAACTGTCGCTGCTGTTGCGCCGCCCACCGGGCCGGGAGGCCTTTCCCGGCGACATTTTCTATATCCACTCCCGTCTGCTGGAGCGGGCCACCCACCTGCGCGCAGAACTGGGAGGCGGCTCACTGACCGCGCTGCCGATCATCGAAACCGAAGCCCAGGATATTTCCGCCTACATCCCGACCAACCTGATTTCGATCACCGACGGACAAATCGTTCTGTCTCCGTCCCTGTTCGAACTCGGGATTCTGCCTGCAGTCGATGTGGGCATGTCGGTCTCACGTGTCGGCGGCAAGGCACAACGCGCTGCCTACCGCGCGGTGGCGGGCGACCTTAAACTGGCCTACGCCCAGTTCGAAGAGCTGGAGAGCTTCTCGCGCTTCGGTGCCCGCCTTGATGAAGACACGCGCAAACGCGTCACTCACGGCCAGCGCATTCGCGCCTGTCTCAAGCAGCCGCAAGCTGCGCCGGTTGCGGTGCTGGAGCAAATCAGCGTTTTGCTGGCCTTGACCTCGGGTCTGTTTGATACGGTGGCCGTGGACCAGATGACAGCGGCCGAACAGGCTGTGCGCAAGGCCGCGGCAGGGGTGCCCGATGATGTGCGTGCGCGTCTGGAGACGGCCGATACCTTGAGCGACGATGATCGCGATGCCATCCTTGCGCTCGCACGCGGGGCGCTCGCAGACTTCCACGGCAGTCCGCAAGCGGTGGTGAAGAGGTGAGCCAGACCGCCGCAGGCCTGCGCCACAAGATCGCCAGCGCCGCGGAGCTGGGGGCGGTGGTGCGCACCATGAAGGCCATGGCGGCGTCCAGTATCGGCCAGTACGAAAACGCCGTGCAATCCCTGGACGAGTATTACCGTACGGTGCAACTCGGGTTGGCCGTCTGCCTGCGCACCAGCGGCCCCTTGCAAGGCACGCCAGCAGCTCAGGGCCGGAAAGCTGCCATCGGTGCCGTGGTGTTCGGCTCCGACCAGGGGCTGGTAGGACAATTCAACGAAGATCTGCTGGCGTTCGTCGTCGAACATCTTGGAAGGCTGCCGGGCCAGAAAGTGATTCTTGCGGTTGGGGAGCGCATCGAGGGACGCCTGACGGAGGCCGGCCTCCCCGTTGGCAAAGCGTTCGCGCTACCGAACGCTATCGGCGCCATCACGCCCCTCGTAGGGCACATCCTGATTGAGCTCGAAGCCCGTCGTGAAAAGGGTGAGATCAGTGAGGTGTACCTGTTTCACAACAGTCCCCGAGCCGGCTCACTGTACGATCAGGTGATCCAGCACCTGCTGCCCCTGGACGAGGCGTGGCGCCAGCAGCTGGCCCGCGAGCCGTGGTCGACAAGCAGGCTGCCGGAGGTCCTGAACGGCATCCCGCAGACGCTGCCGGCCTTCCTGCGCGAGTTTCTGTTCGTTTCCCTGTTTCGCGGCTGTGCCCAATCGCTGGCCAGTGAAAACGCCAGCCGCCTTGCCGCCATGCAGCGTGCCGAAAAGAATATCGCCGAAACGATGGAGATCCTGAACCGGGACTTCCACCGCCTGCGTCAGAGCAGCATCGACGAGGAGCTGTTCGACGTTGTCGCGGGCTTCGAGGCTTTGTCGGGGCCGCAGGGCAGTTCCGGTGCGCAGTCTTAGCTATCGGTGACCTGATCATCCTGTTGATCCGGCGATACACGCGTCGCATGTTTCGCTTCGAGCTTCTCGAACTCGCTGGCAAGCACGCGTTCGAGCTTGTGCAGGGCTCCCTGAATGGCCTGATGCGCTGAACCTGCGCGATCCTTGACGACAACCGGCTCATGGCCTGCAGGCCGGGCTTCGAGCGTGCAGTGAATATCGTCGGGCCCGGCTTTGCCGGTGCCGTTGGCGTCGCTCACGTGGGCTTCAACGCGGGTGATTCGCTCGCCATAATGGCTCAGGGCTTCCTTCACCACCGATTGCAGGTGGTCGGACATGGCCTGACGTCCATCTATGTGGGTGTCGGTGTTCAGCAGAATTTGCATGGTTTGCTCCATTAGTTGGTGCGGATGTCCTCGCAGGCATATCGTGTGGTGTCACCGCGCCTGTCGTGGATCCGCGACTTCGGTTCGGCAGGGTACACGACGGAGCGCATTCATGGGTGCCGTTGGCCCAGATTCTGGCTCCCGGGCGGCAAGCGGGGCCTTGTTGTGCCCGAACGAGGCCACCCCCCGTTTTTGTCGCCAGTTCTGACCGGAGCCACCACGGTCATGAGCCCGATGTCGGTGGTGACCAATGGCCTGCGCCTGAGCCGCGTCAACCCCGAGTGCGTACGCGACGGCAGGCCGCTGGAAGCGCAAACGCAATCCGGATAAGGCGTCCCGTGAGCGTGGGATCCAATTGACCCAGGTTGTACTGCTTGCTTAAGGAGAAGAAGCCATGAAAATCAGGACAAAGGATTTTCGCGTTCAGGAGGGCGAGAATGTGAAGCTCCACGAGTGGGACACGAAGGTGGCCCGCTTTTACAAATCCAAGCGGAGCTATAGAAAAACGCTGAAGAAGCATATCGACAAGCTCAGCGAGTTGCAGCGGATGCTGTACGCATCCAACCGTCACGCGATCCTGGTGGTCTTCCAGGCCATGGACGCGGCGGGTAAGGATGGGGCGATTCGGCATGTGATGTCGGGCATCAATCCGCAAGGCTGTCAGGTTTTCAGCTTCAAGCATCCCACCCCGACCGAACTGCAGCACGACTTTCTGTGGCGCACCACCCGCGATTTGCCCGAACGGGGCCGGATCGGGATCTTCAACCGTTCGTACTACGAGGAAGTCCTGATCGCCCGCGTACATCCCGGAATCCTGCTCAATGAAGGTATCCCGGATGCGCCTGAAGACGACAAGACCGTCTGGCACGATCGTTATCGCTCCATTACGAATCTGGAACGACACCTGCACTGCAACGGAACCCGGATCGTGAAGTTCTATCTTCACATGTCCAGGGATGAGCAACGGAAGCGCTTCCTTGATCGTATTGACGAGCCGGAGAAAAACTGGAAATTCAGCCTTGCCGACATTGAAGAGCGTGGATTCTGGGACCAGTACATCACGGCCTATGAGCATTGCCTTAGTGCCACCAGCACCAGTGAATCACCCTGGTATGTGATCCCCGCCGACGACAAGAAAAATGCTCGCCTGATCATCTCGCAGGTCATGCTGGATATTTTCGAAGGGCTCAAGCTGAGCTATCCCGAGACCAGCGCCAAACGCCACGACGAGCTGCTGGAAATCCGCAAGCAACTCAAGAGCTGATAATCGCGTCGCTACAGCTTTCCCGCTTCCCGCGCGGGCGGCGCACGGTGACATCAGCTTCCGCTGCGTACGGCAGCGTACAGACGGCATAAGGTAATCGGCTCAGACTCATCTGCTTTACCCTGCAGGCGGCGGCTGCTGTGCGCCAGTTGATGGCGCAGCAGGCGACCGTTTCCTGCGCCACACAGGAATTTGGCCAATCATGGACAAGAGCCCATTCACAATCGAAATTGCACGCGAGTTTCATCGACGCGTGGCATCGATTGTCGACGCCGTGCAGGTTGGTATCTGGAAAGTCGGCGCACAGGACTTGCTCGGCTTTGAGTCAGATTTCGGATTTGGGCAGCAGCACGGTTTTCAGTCCCTGTTTCTGAAGACATGCCATCGATCAACCTGCCTGAGACTACCCTGGGATACCCTGATCGGGGACAGCGACGCTGACAGACAAAGCGTGAACGCAGCCATCGATAGCGCGATCAGGGCACTCACCTAGGAATCATCTGAACGCGAGATCGCAGCCGGAGCCCTCCGTGCGTGCAGTCTCCTGAGACTGATGGGTTCGCGAACGGCTACGGCAGAGTGATGGTGATGCTCGGCAAGTTTCGAACAAAGCTGACGACGTTCGAGTGAAGTGCCATGTCCTTGCGTGTGAGGTCGTCAATCTTCGTGTTGATGCCGATGTAGGCAAAGAGCCCTGCGAGCGCGAGGAAGGAAACGACGACCCAGACCGGGATTTCGTGGCGAAGTGCATGTGCAATGCTGTCCGCCGCTCGCCAATGTGGTGCAAATCCAGCATGCTTGCCCTTGATGTGCGCGATCTGGTTGCCGAGTTGAGCGCCCAGATAATTGAGCTTTTCCGCCCCCTCAATCCGGTACTTGCCCTTGAAACCGAGCAACAGGCACATCTGAAAAACTTCAAGGCCTGGCAGGCGCGGCTTGCCGATGTCGCGGGCCTTCTCCATGCGTTCGAAGAAATGCTCTCCCGCGAGCTGGTCGCCGAACAGGGTCAGCTGGAGTGGTTGCCGCTCCCAATCGCTGCGAAGCGGAAAGTTCGATGACAGGACAGCTTCGTCCACGAGCGCACTGAATGCGTACTTCGAGTCAAAGATGTCTTCTGGTGTGTAGTCGAAGCGCTTTGCCTGGCGTTCGAAGTCAGCCAGAAAGGTCTTTACCCGTTCGGAAAAGTCGGTGCAGCTTGAGGGGGACTTTCCATTACGCAGCAGGAAAACCATGTAGAAACCTTCGTACAGGAGGTCGACAAGGGTGGGATGCGGCTGTGCCTGCGGTGCGGCGTCCACTGACGGAGAAACCGGGCCGGCCAGAACGAGCGTGGGTGAATTCATGAGGTGAGTACGATGAGTTCGAGGCTGAGGTCACGGTAGTTCGAAGGCGCGTAAATGGTAATGGACTGTGCCTTCAGCATCTGCTGATATAGCTGGCCTTTTGGTTCAAGCGCGAAATAGCAGGTTCCGGGTCGAACCGGTATTGCGCTTGGGACCTGGGCGGTATGGATCAGTTTGACGCCACTGAGCGCGGACAGCACAAGCTTTTCGACGTCGTCAGGCGCTCCGATCTTCATTCGCAGGGGAACCGATTCAATGATCTCGGAAAGGGGCTGGTTTGCCCTGACTGCCAGGTAAAGCCCGGATTCGGGTGTGAGTTTTCCGGAGTCGAGCCGGCCGACATGGAAAGCCGGTTTGGTTTCCGCCAGCGCGATTGTGAAATATCGGGCCGAGATCACTGTTTGCAGCAAGGTACGCAGTATCTCGTCGATTCGGACAAATGACGGGCCGGGGCTGGCATGGTCGTATGTCGGCAGATCAGACAGTTGATATTGTCTGGAAAAGGTCATCAGGCTACCTCCAAGTCTGAGCAACTCCTGAAAAAGGCGCTCGGGGTGAAGCAGTGGCGCGTGGCGCAAATGCGACAGGGCGGCAAAGGCCGCACAGACCGTGTTCTGAAGCCAGAATGAAGCATGGTCACCCGATCTGAACTCAATGACGGATTGCGTGGGCTCCCGGTGCAGATCGTGTAAGGCGTGCGACTTTGCCTCGAGTGAATCGAGCAGTTTCTGAAGCCGGGTCAGCAGGCGCGGCGAGGCGGAGATGCGGGTGAGCGGAGGCATGAATTCGGCGTCAAGTTCGTATTCGCCTGCCGGTGTCTTGCGTATGCGAAGGACGGGAACGCTCTGGTAGGGTTCAAGCGGATCAAGGGCGGATTTCAACACCCCGCGCTTGCGCAGGACCGATACTTCGGCTTCGACGGCCTCTGTGTAGTGGTCACACAGACTGAGTGGTTTGATAACGAAGCGGGTGTCGCTCGGCTGCGTGTCATCGGTCGTGCAGTTTCCGCCGTGCCTTCCAAGGTGCCGGATGCCGAGATGAAATTCAGTGACACCATCGATATTCGCGGAACGGTCGAGCATGACGGGCTCCGGCAACAAGTCCCTTTCCGGTGCGCGGTACGTTTCACCGTCGTGAAAGACGACGTGAACCTGGTTCAAACGCAAAATGCCGCCCGACAAGGCATCAAGGTCCACTTCGAGCTTGCTGAGGCCCCACCCATAAGGTTGCGCATGGAGCAGAGCATTGCGTGAAAGCGATTCGAGGTAGGCATCCTGTTGCTGGAAATGCTGAGGGCGGAGAAAGAGCCCTTCACCCCAGAGTACTTTTGAGTTGTTCATGACGACGTTCCGTTCAGGCATGGGCGCATCGAAGGCTGGTTGTGAATGTTTCAATCGCGGCGGGTGCCGCCGGCGCCGGGTCGCGAGTCAAGGTAATTGCACAGGCGCCGAGGGAGAGGGAGACTCGTCCGGTTTGTGCGTTGCTTCTCTCAACGGCAAGCTTCCAGCGTCCGTGCGCAGGGGAATGAAAGAGGGCGACGATGCCGATATGCCGGATGTCGACCTCGGTCTCCAGGGTGATCTCGTAATGCTTGCCGGGCAGGATGATCATTTCACGCACGCTGCCGAGTTCGTTTCCAAGCACGTCTGCCCCCATGTCTTCGTTCTGCGCCTGGCTGTACGCCAGGTGTGCGAAACCATGTGCGCTTTTCAACTGATAGAGCCTGAGCACCACCGACAACGGCTCACCGGACGGGCTCACGTTCAGCTCCGGGGAGGCATCAATGGAAATGGACACACTGGCGCCGGAGTGACCTGCGCGTGGGGTACGCAGGCCTGTGCTCTCAAGTACTGCATTCACCGCACCACCGACGGCTACTCCTGCCAGCTGGATTGCGCCTGCGCCTGCGCCCGCGCATCCACTGAGAACGAGACACAGGAAGACGATCCACACTGATGGTCGGTTCTGGCTTACCGATCTCGTCGTCCTGTGGGTTCGAATGACTGCCTGTTGATCCTTTTTCATAAAATCTGTTTGTCATCAATCGAATGGCAATGTACTATGCGAACCGCATTTTGACAACGCTCTCAAGGAAGCCTGAAGGTGAACGCTCTTCACCCAATAACAACCGGGACACGACTGTTGAAACACGTGTTGGTCGTGTCCTCGATACTGACCCTTTCTGCATGTGCGACCGTCAGCCAGCAGCCAGAGGATGACGGATTCGCCAAAGTCTTCGAGACCGCGGAAAAATCGGTCAACGACCTGTTAGGTGAAAACAAGCAGCGTGAAGCAACGACGGTTCTGCAGCGTGTTGGCGCGCAATATCCCATGCGGGTCGAGCCGTGGGTTCGCCTTGCGTCATTGCATTTCGAAAGTAGTGATTACGGTCATGCCATCGTCGCAGCCGACGAGGCCTTGCGCCGGGATCCGTCGAGCCAGCACGCAATGAGCATCAGGGCCGTTGCGGGTTTGCGTGTAGCGACTTCATCGCTTGTAGATCTTCGCGCCCAGGCGCCGTTATCGGGTTCTACCCGCGCAGATGCAGCGAGGCTTGCGATCGTGCTGCGTGGAACCCTGGGAGAGGAGGTCCTGGTGCCAGAGGCGGCCACGGCGCCCAAACGTGAGGTTCGACGCAGCACCGGGGTGACGGTTGGGCGCACGCAGAAAGGGCGCACCGTGCCTGTGGTCCCGGCTCGGGTCCCCGCGACCGCCACCCGTGCAGCGGTGCCGGCAGTCGATGGTGACCCTTTCAGTGTTCTCAAATAGCGCGCGTGTGTCGTAAGTCGCCTGTTGCCGTGAGGTGGCTCATGGAGCCGCACGGAGTGTTTTTCAGGTGGGAGCAAATGTTCTTCGCAGGGCCAGGAGATCCGGTATGTCCAAACGAGAAAGCATGCAAAAGCGGCTGCAGCGGGTTCGACCACCCCGTGTTCAGCTTACCTATGATGTCGAACGCGGTGACGCGATCGAGCACAAGGAGCTTCCCTTCGTGGTCGGCGTGATCGGTGACTTTGCGGCCAAGAGTGAAGCACCGCAACAACGTCTGCGTGATCGCAAGTTCGTGAATGTAGACCGCGAGAATTTCGATGATGTCATGAACAGTCTCGCGCCGCGCACCACCTTCAGGGTGCCTAACCGCCTGACCCGCGCAGGCGGTGAACTGAGCGTGGACTTGAGCTTCAGGCGTTTTGAAGATTTTCGCCCCGAGGCGATCGTCGAGCAGGTCACGCCGTTGCGAAAACTGCTGGAGGCGCGTACCCGGCTGGCTGACCTGAGAAACAAGCTCGCAGGAAATGAAAGGCTGGAAGATCTGCTGGTGGACGTTGTTGCCAGGACGGATGCGCTCGCACAGCTTGGACGCGATCAGTCCGGGGATGCAACCGAGGTGACGGAATGAATGGCCGACTCGAAGTGGCTGCGGCCGCACCCGCTCCAGAGCGGAGCCTGCTCGACACGATCATCGATGAAAGCCGGGTTGCGAGGTCGCAGGTCGAGCGCGATCGCGCGAGGGACCTTATCGGAGAGCTGGCCGAGCAGGTCATTCAGGGCGAACTCGTCGTTTCAGAGAACCTCGCCGCCTCGATTGATGCCCGGATCGCGGAACTTGACCGTCTGATATCAACGCAGCTGAGCGATATCATGCACGCGCCGGCGTTCCAGGAGCTTGAGGCGTCGTGGGCCGGCTTGTATTACCTCGTGCGGCAGACCGAGACGGGCGTGAAGATCAAGATCAAGCTGATGAACGCCACCACCAGGGAGCTGATCAAGGATTTCAAGGCTGCGATCGATTTCGATCAGAGCGTGGTCTTCAAGAAAGTATACGAGGAAGAGTTCGGAACGTTCGGTGGCGCACCTTTTGGTGCCTTGATCGGCAATTTTCAGCTCACGCGGCAACCAGAAGAATTGTATTTTCTGGAGCAAATGGGTCATGTGGCGGCTGCGTCGCATGCGCCATTCATTGCAGCGGCCTCGCCGGAGCTATTCGGTCTCGATTCGTATACCGAGCTGGGAAAACCGCATGATCTGGCCAAGATATTCGATACTGTGGAGTACACAAAGTGGAAGTCCTTCCGAATGTCGGAGGACGCGCGCTACGTCGGCCTTACGCTGCCGCGGTTCCTGGGGCGCCTGCCCTATAACCCGGAAGACGGACTCGTTACCGAAGGCTTCAATTTCGTTGAGGACGTCGACGGCGCGGATCACTCCCGTTACCTGTGGTGCAACGCAGCCTTTGCATTCGCAGCCCGTCTGACCAGTGCATTCGAGCGTCATGGCTGGTGTGCGGCAATACGGGGGGTCGAAGGCGGCGGTCTGGTCGAGGATCTTCCCGCTCATGTATTCAGAACCGACGAAGGCGAGCTTGCGCTCAAGTGCCCGACTGAAATATCGATCACCGACCGGCGCGAGAAGGAGCTGAGTGACCTCGGGTTCATGCCGCTGGTCCATTGCAAGAACTCCGACTATGCCGCCTTCTTCGGCGCGCAGTCCGTGCAGAAGGCACGTCGATACGATACCGATGCCGCAAACGCGAATGCCTCCCTGTCGGCACAGATGCAGTACATCTTTGCGGTGTGCCGGATCGCACATTACATGAAGGCCATGATGCGGGAAAAGATCGGGAGCTTCGCGTCGGCGGCGAACGTCGAGCGCTATCTCCAGCGCTGGATCGACCAGTACGTTACCGCCGACGATTCCGCATCGCAGGAAACAAAGGCGCAGTTCCCGCTTCGGGAAGCCTCCATCGAGGTCAGCGAAGTGCCTGGGCGTCCGGGTGTCTACCGCGCAGTGTCATTCATCCGTCCCCATTTTCAGCTCGATGAGCTGTCGGTTTCCCTGCGCCTGGTCGCCGAACTGCCGCAGACAAGCAAGATTTGAGTTTTCTCTTCAAACACTCAGGAGTTGACAACAAATGAAGGATATTTACGTCGAGTTCAAGGGTAGCGACATCAAGGGCGATTCGCGTGATTCGAAGCACAAGGATCAGATCGAGGTCTACACCTGGTCACACTCCATCCGCCAACCCAAGTCGGCGACGGCATCGAGCTCGGGGGGGCATACTGCGGAGCGCTGTGAACACGATGAGATGGTGTTCACCAAGGATATCGACGGGTCGAGCCCCAAGCTCTACCAGGCGTGCTCTTCAGGTCTGGTGATCAACGATGTGGTGATCTGCTTCTATCGCGCGCATGGTGGAAAGAACACGACTGGCAATCCGGGGAATACGCAGAATCGTCACCAGTATCTGAAGATTGAGCTGAAGAACGTGCTCGTCGCATCGGTGTCACCCAATGTGTCGAGCGAGGGGATTCCGATGGAAGCCTTTTCGCTCAAGTACTCCGCGGTCAAGTGGACCTACGATGAACTGAATATCGACGGCAGCAAGACGGGCAAGGTGAATATTCAGGGCGCCTGGAATCTGGCGACGAACACGCCGAACCTGGCTTGAGGCATGACGTGTCATTCGGAGTGACGGATATTTCCGCCACTCCGGACGGAGCCGGATGAAGTGACTGGTTTTGAACCTTCTTTGCGTGAAAAACTGTTCGGTGGCACGAGCGATTCGTCCTTGCGTAACGGATTGAGCCTCGATCGACTGAAGGCCTCTGTTGCGCAGGATCTCGAGTCCCTGCTCAATACGCGAGCGGGCTTACGGGACAAGGCATTCCACGCGTTTCCTCAGGCGAGACGCTCCGTGATCCACTATGGACTGAGCGACTTTTCCAATCTGAGCCTGAACAGCGTTCACGACCGCATCGCGATCCTGCAGTCACTGCGCGCGACCATTCTCCTCAATGAGCCACGCTTGCGGAATGTCGACGTGGCATTCGACGCCGATCGGAAGTCGGAGAACAGGCTGATGTTCACGATCAGGGCGGTGCTGGTGGTCCGGCCGGTTTGCGAAGCGGTGAGTTTCGACCTGATGTTACAGCCGACGACGCTGCAGTACCTGGTCGGGGCAGACAGACTGGCACATACCGGTAATTGAGATGAAGGATCTGCTCCCGCACTACGAACGGGAACTCGCGTTCCTGCGTTCCCATGGTCGTGAGTTCGCTGAACGCTACCCGAAAATCGCGTCGCGTCTGCTGATGTCCGGAGAGGGCTCGGACGATCCACACGTCGAACGCATGATCGAGTCCTTCGCTCTGCTCAGTGCGCGTGTCAGCAAGCGTCTTGAGGACAGCTACCCGGAATTTGCCGAGTCGCTCCTCCATGTGCTCTATCCTCATTATCTGCAGCCGTTTCCCTCGTGTTCGATCGCCTGTCTTCATGGCGAGGGCCCGACCGCGGGTGTGCAGTCCGGGAGTACGATTCCTCGCGGAACGACGTTCAGGTCCCGGCCCGTGAATGGAGCCGAATGCACATTCAGGACTGCCTGGGACGTCCCGGCAACAGTGTTTCATCTAAGTGAAGTGCGTTTCAGTTCCGTTGTCCGTGCACCCGCCGGAGTGCGCTTGCCGCCAACCGCAAGTGCGATGTTGAGCCTGAGCCTGCGACGGCTTCAAGACGTTGGAGACGTGCCCGAAACTGGCGCATCCACCGTACGCTTCCATATCGACGCGACGCAGTCGGTTACTGCGGCACTGCGCGACGCGCTGTTTCTTTCGGTTGTGGCGACTTTTGCTGATTGCGAGGGCAAGTGGCGACGGGTGGACACAAGCCTGATCGAAGCGGTTGGATTTCGACCGGAAGAGGCGCTGGTGGATTACCCTCTCAATGCACACGACGGCTATCGTTATCTCGCCGAGTATTTTGCGTTTCCGGACAAGTTCAGCTTCTTTGACCTGCGTCTCGACCGCCTGCCGCCAGGTCTGCTGCACCAGCGCGCGTTCACGCTGCATTTCATTGTGTCCGGGTTGCATGGAGAAAGCGATGCTGCGCGCCTCCTGCAGGGCATCGACTCACGGACGCTGCGTACCGGTTGCGTGCCGGTGGTGAACCTTTTTCCCAAGCGTGGCGAACCGATTCGTTTGAGCGGGCAGAAGACCTGCTATCCGGTCATTGCCGATGCACGTCGGGCATACGCGTACGACGTGGCATCAATTGATTCGGTATATCGGATCAGTCAGGGCGGGCAGGGTGAGCAGATCACGGAATTTCGTCCGTTCTTCTCCTTGCACCACGGCGAGCGTGCGGCCACGGAAGGAAATTACTGGGTCGCTTCACGTAATGCACAGCTTGCAGAAAAGAGTCCTGGGTATGAAACCGGGATCGCGATCATTGAGTCGGAAGCGGGTCCTGCGTCGCGTCAATCCGATGTCCTTAGCATCGTGCTCAGCTGCACCAACCGCGACCTGCCGACGCTGCTGCCGGGCAACGGTCCAGGGGCAGAGCTTTTCCGCGAAGGTGATCCACAGACAGGTGTGGCGCGTCTGCTGCGAAGGCCAACAGCGCCGTGTCGTTTCGATCATGAGCGCGACGGGTTGTGGCGCCTTGTCTCACATCTTTCCCTGAATCACCTCTCGATTTCCGGTAACGGCGTGCAAGCTTTCCGGGAAATGCTGTGTCTCTACGATCTCCGCCGGACCGCGCTCAGCGCCCGGAAAATTGATGGCATCAAGGGGGTTGAACACGCCGCGAAAACGACCTGGCTCAATGGCAAGCCGTTCGCGTGTTTCGTGCGCGGCATCGAGGTGAGGATCACGATCGATGAGGAGGCCTTTGTTGGAAGCGGACTGGACGTCTTCGCCCGAGTGATGGATCAGTTCTTCGGGTTGTATGTTCACCTCAACAGTTTTGTCCAGTTGGTGCTGGTGTCGAGCCGCACGGGAGAGGAGTTGATCAGGTGCAAACCGCGCAGCGGCAACTCAATCCTGGGCTGATCGGGCAGTTGCTCGAAACGCCCTGGTCGTTCGAGTTCTTCCAGGCGGTTCGTGTGCTTGCTCGTGAACTGGACCCGGTGCCACGCCGGGAGAGTGAGCTCCCACCATTACTGCGCTTCTCCAATTCGCTCAGACTCGGTTTTGCACCGAGCCAGCTTGAGTCGGCGTCGGCGATCAAGGTCGAGCAGCCTGCCCACGCAGACGGAGAGCCGCTGCGGGGTATCGAGCTGACACCGAGCTTCATCGGTTTGCTCGGCATCCATGGAAGTCTGCCTGCGCACTACACCGAGCAGGTCGTCGAGTCACGGCGCCAGGCGCGAGACACCGGTGCGCACGCATTCTTTGATCTGTTCTCCAACCGGGCCGTTGCCCAGTTCTATCTGGCGTGGCGGAAGTACAAGCTCGCATTGATGTACGAGCACGACAGGCGAAAACATTTCGTTCCTCAAGTGCTTGCGCTCTGCGGGCTCGGTCAGGATGAGCTGCGCGATCGCCTGAGTGAGGCGCCGGGGGCAATTGACGATGAGTCGCTGGCGCATTTCGCGGCCCTGATTCGCCAGCGTCCGGTGTCAGGGGGCTCCCTGCAACGCGTGCTCTCTTCGTATTTCGGGGTGCCGGTGCGGCTGGAGCAGTTCGTCGGTCGCTGGTATCGGGTCGAAGGGCCACAGCTCGCAAGGCTCGGACAAGCAAATGTGCAGCTCGGCACCGATGTGTTGCTGGGCGAGCGGATCTGGCAATGCGATCTGCGTGTCCGCGTATTCCTCGGGCCGTTGTCGCTCACCGCGTATCGCGCCTTCCTCCCGGGGAGCGACCGCGCCGCTGCCTTGGAGAAACTGCTTCGATTGCTCACCGGGCTTCGCCTTGAGTACGAAATTCATCCTGTGCTCCGGGCCGCGGAGGTGGCGTCGTGCCAGTTGACGCATGTTTCGGCGAGTCGGCTCGGCTTTGACAGTTTTCTGTGTTCCCGACCGGCGACATCGGATCGCTGCGATGCCGCCTTCGATATTCATCCTTCCTGATCCCGTCCATTCCATGCAAATTCCTCTGAAAGCGCTGATCGCCAAACTCAATCCAGACTGTCATGTCGCCCTGGAACGGGCAGCTAACCTCAGCGTCGCACGTCGTCATGATGTGATCGAAATCGAGCATTTTCTGCTCGCCTTGTGTGAGTCAAACGACACCGATTTCGCGCTCATCCTGCGCGCGTTCGGCGTCAGCGCAGACGTACTCGCCCAGGAGCTTGAAAGAATCCTGTCAGGAAACCGATCCGACAACGACCGTACTCCAGCATTCTCGACCAGGTTGATCCGCTTGCTTGAGCGCGCATGGTTACACGCATCGCTGGAATCGCAAGTGACCCTGGTCCGCAGCGGCCATCTGTTGCTCGGCTTGCTCGGAGATGTGGAGCTGTGTCAGTTCGCGCAACGCCTGCCGGTCACCCTGGGCCGGATTCGTGTGGACGCCTTGCGTGTTGATTACGATGTGCTCACATCGGGTTCGATCGAGGGCAGGGCGGACCCACTGTCTGCCCGCGGCAGTTCCGGTCATGATCTGAGCGCAGACCGAACGCCGGCACTGGACCGGTTCACTGTCAGTCTCACCCGATTGGCGCGCGAGGGCAGGCTTGACCCGGTCGTTGGCCGTGAACACGAGATCCGCAGGATGATCGACATCCTGATGCGCAGAAGGCAGAACAACCCCATGCTCGCAGGGGAGGCCGGTGTCGGCAAGACGGCAGTGGTCGAAGGGCTTGCACTCAGACTTGTCAGTGGCGATGTGCCGCCCGCATTGCGAGACGTCGAGCTGCTCGCACTCGACATCGGCTTGCTGCAGGCGGGTGCGAGCGTGAAGGGCGAATTCGAACAGCGACTCAAGGGCGTCATCGACGAGGTTCGCGCAAGTGTGCGACCGATCATTCTGTTCATCGATGAGGCTCACACCCTGATCGGTGCCGGCGGGCCCGCCGGGCAGGGTGATGCCGCCAATCTGCTCAAACCGGCTCTCGCGCGGGGCGAGTTGCGCACCGTCGGTGCGACGACCTGGGCAGAGTACAAGAAGTACATCGACAAGGACGCCGCATTGTCGCGCCGGTTTCAGGTCATCAGGGTCGACGAGCCCGATGAGGCGCTTGCCTGCGCGATGTTGCGCGCAACAGTGCCGACGCTCGAAGCGCATTTCGGGATCAGGATTCTGGACGAGGCGGTGGTCGAGGCCGTGCGTCTGTCGAGCCGTTACATCAATGCGCGACAGTTGCCCGACAAGGCGGTCAGTGTGCTCGATACGGCCTGTGCCCGAGTTGCTTTGGGTCAGTGCGCCACCCCGGCACAGCTTGATGATGCAACACAGGATCTGGCACGCTTGAACGCAGAACACGCTGCCCTGGTACGGGAGTCATTGACCTCGGACGCTCACGGCGAGCGACTGGTTGAACTGGCTGCAGCGATCGCGGCGCAGACGAAAGCGCTGAAGATCCTGCACAAACGCTTCGAGCGTGAGCAAAAGCTTGTGGGGCAGATCCAACAGGCACAGTCCGAGCTTGAGGTAATTCCTTCGCAGCGGACTGCGCCCACGGCTACCGGGCGGCGCAGGGCGGACAAGCTCGAGCGGCTGCTGAAAGCGCTGGCAACGGTCCAGCACAAGGTGTCGATGGTGCCCTTGCAGGTCGATCGGCAGCTGGTCGCCGATGTGGTGTCAGGATGGACTGGCATACCGCTTGGACGGATGCTCAAGGACGAGATCAGGACGATTCTTGGCTTGAAGGCGCTCCTGGCAGCGCGCGTGAGGGGCCAGGATCATGCGCTGGAAGCGGTCGCGCAGCGAGTGAGAACGGCACGCGCCAATCTGGAAGACCCTTGCAAGCCCAAGGCGGTATTCCTGTTTGTGGGTCCCTCGGGGGTGGGCAAGACGGAAACCGCGCTTGCCTTGGCAGATGTGCTCTACGGTGGTGAGCGCAAGCTGGTCACGATCAACATGAGCGAATACCAGGAACCCCATTCGGTTGCGGGTCTGAAAGGATCACCGCCGGGTTATGTGGGCTATGGGGAAGGGGGCGTTCTGACGGAAGCCGTGCGCCGCAACCCGCACTGCGTGCTACTGCTGGATGAGGTTGAGAAGGCTCATCCCGACGTGCTCGAACTGTTTTTCCAGGTTTTCGACAAGGGGGTGCTCGAAGATGCGGAGGGGCGCGAGATCGATTTTCGCAACACGCTGATCATTTTGACGAGCAACGTGGGTTCTGCGCAGATCATGGCGTCGTGTTTGAACGTCGCGGACGAAGCCTTGCCCGGTGCAGATGAGCTGTCCGCGAAGCTGGCACCCGTCCTGAATCAACAGTTCAAGCCGGCCTTCCTGGGGCGTATGAAGGTGGTGCCCTTTTACCCGATCTCCGATTCGGTGCTGGCAGAAATCATTCAGCTCAAGCTCGCACGCATTCGCGAGCGGGTGGCCGCCAATCACAAGGCGCGCTTCATTCATGACGACGCCTTGACCGAGGCCGTGCTGGCGCGATGTTCGGAAGTCGACTCCGGTGCGCGCAACGTCGACCATATCCTGAACGGATCACTGCTCCCCGAGATCGCCGGCAAAGTGCTTGCCCGTATGGCTGACGGCGAGGCCGTCCGAGAGATCCGGGTTACGGCAGGCGAGCAGGGACAATTCAACTACAGCGTCGTCTGAGACCGGGAAGGCGGCCTGCATTTTCCGTGACGGGGCACTGCCGTTGAAGTGCAGTGCCCGTCGTGAAACGGATCAGCTCTGGATGCTGTCGGTGCGGTAGGACTGAATGATCGGCAGCATCTGGCCGAACACCTTCGGCGTGCCAGCAACCACATTGCCGGTGGTCAGGAAGTTGCCTTCGCCAGCAAGGTCGGATACCAGACCGCCCGCTTCCTGGATCAGCAGTACGCCCGCCGCCATGTCCCACGGTGCGAGGCCCATCTCCCAGAAGCCGTCGAGACGGCCGGCTGCGACGTAAGCCAGATCCAGCGCGGCAGCACCGGGACGGCGGATGCCCGCACACTTCTGAGTCATCTCGCGGAACATCGCGAGGTAGGCGTCGATGTTGCGGAATTCGCGGTAGGGGAAGCCGGTGCCGATCAAGGCGTCGGCAAGGCGCACGCGGCGCGACACGCGAATGCGACGGTCGTTGAGGTAGGCGCCACTGCCGCGTGTTGCAGTAAACAGTTCGTTGTTGACCGGGTTGTACACGACGCAGTGTTCCGGCACGCCGTTCTTGGTCAACGCGATGGAGATTGCGTACTGCGGGAAGCCGTGAATGAAGTTGGTCGTACCATCGAGCGGATCGATGATCCACACGAATTCGCTTTCGGCGCCGGACTCGCCGGACTCCTCTGCTAGAATTCCGTGCCCCGGGTAGGCTTCACGAAGAACTTCAATGATGGCTTTCTCGGCAGCGCGGTCAACCTCGGTCACGAAGTCGTTGGGCGATTTGGACTCGACCGTAAGCAGGTCGATCTGGGTCGAAGCCCGGTTAATGACGGTTGCGGCACGGCGGGCGGCCTTTACGGCGATATTCAGGATGGGATGCATGCGGCTCGGTCTCGGCGGGTAGAGCGGTCCAGGGCAGTGCGCCCCGTCACGATCAGATACGAAAAACGGTGAATTTTAATATGAATGGCGGCTTTGCGCTTGATCGCATCCGTGTTGTGCTTTCCCGGCCGAGTCATCCGGGCAATATCGGGGCTGCTGCACGTGCCATGAAAACCATGGGGCTGTCGCAGCTGTGGCTGGTTTTGCCTGCGTGTTTCCCCGATCCCGTCGCGGATGCAAGGGCTTCCGGGGCGACGGACCTGCTCGAATCGGCACGGGTCGTGGACACGCTTGAAGAGGCGCTTGCGGGAACGGTGCTGGCCGTGGCCGTCACCGCACGTCGCCGTGAATTGAGCCTGCCGCGCGTCACCGCAAGAGCAGCCGCGGCAGAAATGGTGCAATGGGCGGATCGTGGCGAGCTTGCGCTGGTGTTCGGCAACGAAACCAGCGGACTGTCGAACGATGAAGTCGGCCTGTGCGCAATGCCGGTGACGATTCCAACGAACCCCGATTTTTCCTCGCTCAACCTCGGGGCCGCCGTACAGTTGCTCAGCTACGAGCTGCGCATGGCGGCGCTGGCGCCGGCCGAAGTCTACGCCAGCGATCCACAGCCCCAAGCAGCGACCCATGCGGAGGTCGAGGGTTTCTTTGCGCACCTTGAGCGGGCGGTGACCGAAAGCGGTTTCCACGAACCGCAGAATCCGCGCCGGCTGATGCCGCGCTTTCGCAGACTTTTCGGGCGAGTCAGGCTCGAAAAGGAAGAGGTCGGCATTCTTCGTGGAATGCTCTCTAGCTTTCAGCGCAAAGCTGAGTAAAATAGTCGACTATTGATGCCCGTGACAATCGGGTATTTCAGATAAGAATCCACCCTTTCCGGAGATCGCTTCAAATGTTCCAGCACCTGCGTGAAGACCTGGCCAGCGTTCGCGAACGCGATCCTGCCGCCCGCTCGACATTCGAGGTGTTGACCTGCTATCCGGGTGTCCATGCGCTGATCTTTCATCGATTTGCACATGCGGCCTGGCGCCGGCGTCTCTATTGGCTTGGCCGCTTTGTCAGCCACATCGGCCGTTTTCTGACCGGAATCGAGATTCACCCGGGCGCGGTTGTCGGGCGTCGCGTGTTCATCGATCACGGGATGGGAGTCGTGATTGGCGAGACCGCTGAAATCGGCGACGACTGCACCATCTATCAGGCCGTCACGCTGGGCGGAACGTCACTCTATCGCGGCACCAAGCGTCATCCGACGCTCGGAAAGGGTGTAGTGGTTGGTGCCGGGGCGAAGGTGCTGGGCGGCTTTACCGTTGGCGATGGGGCCAAGATCGGATCCAATGCGGTTGTGGTAAAGCCGGTGCCTGCGGGAGCAACGGCGGTCGGCAATCCGGCACGCGTGCTGGATGCCGAGCGCGATGCAGAGCGTGCGCAAAAGGCGGAGCAGATGGGCTTCTCGGCCTACGGTGTGACGCGCGACATGGATGACCCGGTGGCGAAGGCGCTGCATGGACTTCTGGATCACGCGGTCGAAACGGACCGTCGCTTCCAGGTTATCTGCAAACGCATGGAGGCGGCAGGGCTGAAACTGGACCAGTCGGTTGAGTCTTCCGATGATTTCGATGCGTCCCGATTGTCCAGAATGGTTGATTGAAAGGGCTTGAAGGCCGATTAGTTGACCGTTTTTGTCGGGATATGTATAGTTGAGTGAACTGTTCGGGTATTCGCCCGTTTGTCCTCAATTCTGCTTCGAGGAATCATCATGAGACTCACGACTAAAGGTCGCTTTGCCGTTACGGCGATGATCGATCTGGCTGCGCGGCAGACAGACGGCCCCGTAACCCTTGCCGGCATCGCCGAGCGCCAGAAAATCTCTCTGTCCTATCTTGAGCAGTTGTTTGGCAAACTCCGCCGTTACAAGCTGGTGACGAGTGTGCGTGGGCCCGGTGGCGGATATCGTCTGGCGCGGGACATGCGTGCGATCACGGTGACCGACATCATCATCGCTGTCGATGAGCCACTTGATGCGACAATGTGCGGTGGTAAACAGAATTGCCACGACGAACATCGGTGCATGACTCACGATTTGTGGACGAACCTCAACAAACGGATGTACGCCTATCTGGATTCGGTGACCTTGGGGGCGCTGGTCGCGCGCGAGGTGGAGCCCGATCCGGATGTCAATGTGTTGCGCGAAGTGCGTCGCCGTGCAGCGAACACGCTGCAAGATGTTGCGACAGCCTGAGCGGGTGACGGACATGTTTGCCCCCGTGTATCTCGACTGGAACGCAAGCGCACCGCTCGATCCCGCGGTGCGCGAAGCGATGCTGCCCTGGCTGGGCGAGCGCTTCGGGAACGCGTCAAGCCGTCATGAATACGGTCGGCAGGCGCGCGCTGCGATCGACAATGCGCGCGCCCAGGTTGCCGCAGCAGTGAATGCTCATCCGACCGAGGTCGTGTTCACCAGCGGTGGCTCGGAAGCCAATAATCTCTTCATCAAGGGTGCGGCGGCCATGATGAAGCCTGGTCTGGTTGCAGTCAGTGCCATCGAGCACCCGTGTGTGCGGGAACCCGCGCGGCAGTTGCGCCGCAGCGGCTGGGTGATGCGCGAAGTGGGCGTGGATGCGCACGGACGCCTTTGCGCCGAAGGCTGGCGCGCGACGCTGGAAGCCCGGCCTTCACTGGTATCGATCATGCTCGCGAACAACGAGACCGGTGTGCTGCAGGACGTGATGACACATGCTGCCGAGGCGCGTGCCGGTGGTGCTTACATGCATTCGGATGCGGTGCAGGCCCTGGGAAAGATCGAAGTTGATTTCCGTGCGCTGGGCGTCAATGCGATGACGCTCTCGGCACACAAGATTGGTGGTCCGGTAGGTGCGGGCGCCCTGATTGTGGACAAGCGGGTTGAGCTTGCGCCTCTGATCGCAGGTGGCGGCCAGGAGCGCGGGCTGCGTTCGGGTACTGAAAACGTGGCAGCAATCGTCGGCTTTGGACTTGCCTGCGAGCTGGCTGCAATGCGTCAGCGTGATGAGCTGGCCCGACTGACGGGCTTGCGTGAGCGTTTTGAACAGTCGCTTGCTGTGACCGGCGCGACCTTGTTTTCTACGGCAGGTGATCGCTTGCCAAATACCAGTTTTTTCGGGTTTGAAGGGCTTGATGGCGAAACCCTGGTGGGCAAGCTGGACCGTGCAGGTTTTGCCTGTGCCAGCGGTTCTGCGTGCTCCAGTGCAAACCCCGAGCCCTCGCACACGCTGCTGGCAATGGGCGTGGCACCGGAGTTGGCCCGGTCGGCAATTCGGGTCAGCCTGGGGCGTGATACGACGGCTGAGCAGCTTGCCGAATTCGATACGACGTTGGTGCGTATCGTGCACGAATTGAGAAACCTGGCTGCGATGGCAGCCTGACAAGACATAACGAATCTGCGGAGAAAGCAATGCTGAAGTTTCCGATCTATCTCGATTACTCTGCAACCACGCCGGTTGATCCCCGCGTGGCCGCGGCCATGATCCCCTGGCTTACCGAGCAGTTCGGTAATCCGGCCAGCCGTTCGCACGCGTATGGGTGGGCGGCAGAGAAGGCGGTCGAGGATGCACGCGAACAGGTGGCCGCATTGGTGGGCGCCGATTCGAAGGAGATCATCTGGACCTCGGGCGCGACCGAATCCAACAACCTCGCGATCAAGGGTGCCGCCCACTTCTACAAGGGCAAGGGCAAGCACATCATTACCCTGAAAACCGAACACAAGGCGGTGCTGGATACCTTCCGCGAACTGGAGCGCGAAGGCTTCGAAGCGACTTACCTCGACGTGCAGGAAAACGGCCTGCTGGATCTCGAGGTGTTCAAGGCTGCGCTGCGCCCGGATACCATCCTGGTGTCGGTGATGTTTGTGAACAACGAAGTCGGTGTGATCCAGCCGATCGCGGAGATTGGCGAGATCTGTCGCGAGAAGGGCATTGTCTTTCATGTCGATGCGGCACAGGCGACGGGCAAGGTCGACATTGACCTGAATGCGCTCAAAGTGGATCTGATGAGCTTCTCGGCGCACAAGACCTACGGTCCGAAGGGTATCGGCGCGCTGTACGTCCGCCGCAAGCCGCGGGTCCGTCTCGAGGCACAGATGCACGGTGGCGGCCACGAGCGCGGGCTGCGTTCGGGTACGCTGGCGACTCACCAGATCGTCGGTATGGGCGAAGCCTTCCGTCTTGCGCGTGAAGAGATGAGCACCGAAAATACCCGCATTCGTAAACTGCGCGACCGTCTGCTCAAGGGCTTGACGGATATCGAGGCGACTTATGTGAATGGTGACCTCGAACATCGCGTTCCGCACAACCTGAACATCTCCTTCGCGTACGTCGAAGGTGAGTCCCTGATCATGGCGATCAAGGACATCGCGGTTTCTTCCGGCTCGGCATGTACGTCGGCCAGTCTCGAACCGTCCTACGTGCTGCGTGCGCTGGGGCGGAACGACGAACTGGCACACAGTTCGATTCGTTTCACCATTGGCCGCTTTACCACCGAAGAAGAAATCGATTTCACCATCGACCTGCTGCACAAGAAGATTGGCAAGCTGCGTGAGCTTTCCCCGCTGTGGGAAATGTTCAAGGACGGCGTCGATCTGGACTCCGTGCAGTGGGCTGCGCACTAACATTCAGAATCAGGAGAACGAAAATGGCATACAGCGAAAAAGTTCTGGACCACTACGAAAACCCGCGTAACGTCGGATCCTTTGCCAAAGACGACGAAAGCGTCGCCACCGGCATGGTTGGTGCGCCCGCCTGTGGCGACGTGATGAAGCTGCAGATCAAGGTCGGCAAGGACGGCGTGATCGAAGACGCAAAGTTCAAGACCTACGGCTGTGGTTCGGCCATTGCGTCGAGTTCGCTCGTCACCGAGTGGGTGAAGGGCAAGACGATCGATCAGGCACTCGAGATCAAGAACACGCAGATCGCCGAAGAACTGGCGCTGCCACCGGTCAAGATTCACTGTTCGATCCTCGCAGAGGACGCGATCAAGGCGGCCGTTGCCGACTACAAGAAAAAGCACGAAGCCTGAGCAGGAGGTTCATGATGGGCGTCACTCTTTCCGAAAGTGCAGCCAAGCACGTTGCCAATTTCATTGCCAAACGCGGCAAGGGTCTCGGTATCAGACTCGGGGTGAAAACTTCGGGCTGCTCCGGCATGGCGTACAAGCTTGAGTTCGTCGATGAGGCGCTGACTGAAGACGTCGTATTTGACAGCCACGGCGTCAAGGTCATCGTGGACCCGAAGAGCCTCGTGTATCTTGAAGGCACCGAACTCGACTTCGTGCGCGAAGGTCTGAACGAAGGCTTCAAGTTCAACAACCCGAACGTCAAGGACGCTTGTGGTTGTGGCGAAAGCTTCAACGTCTGACGTTTGGAACGGAGTCACACGACGGCATGAGCATCGACCTGACGCAGGATTTTTTCTCCCTATTCGGCTTGCCGCGCCGGTTCGAACTGGATGAGCCGAAACTGGATCATGCTTGGCATGAGCTCCAGTCTCAGGTTCATCCGGACCGTCACGCACAACTTTCCGACCTCGAGAAGCGTCGCTCCATGCAGTGGTCGACGCGTGTGAACGAAGGCTTTCGCACCTTGAAGAAGCCTTTGCCGCGGGCGCAGTATCTGCTCGAACTGGCAGGCGTCGACGCCGGTCTGGAGACCAACACCGCAATGTCCCCGGAGTTCCTCATGGAACAGATGGAGTGGCGTGAGGCGGTCGAAGAGGCGCGGCAGGCGGGCGAGATCGATGAGCTCGAACAGCTGCATCAGCGCTTGCGCGTGCATTCGCGCGAGGTGATG
The DNA here is from genome assembly GCA_023230755.1 of Azoarcus sp. GTDB lineage: Bacteria > Pseudomonadota > Gammaproteobacteria > Burkholderiales > Rhodocyclaceae > Parazoarcus. Next base: position 7,906 of record JALNWS010000018.1, on the reverse strand, counting down.
GGCAGTCTTGCCCGCGAACTCGACGAGGCGCAGGATTATTCGGCTGCGGCCGATACGGTACGTCGCCTGATGTTCATCGAGAAACTTCAACACGAGATTGACGACGCCCTCGAGGCACTCGAAACCTGAATCTGGAATTCCCTGATGGCACTGTTGCAGATCGCAGAACCCGGAATGTCCACCGAGCCGCACAAGCACCGGCTCGCGGTGGGTATTGACCTCGGCACGACAAATTCCCTGGTCGCCACGGTGCGCAACAGCATCGCGGTGTGCCTCGCCGACGAAACCGGCCGTTCAATGCTGCCGTCCATCGTGCGATATCGCGGCGACGGCAGCATCGATGTCGGTCAGTCGGCGATTCAGGCGCAAGCGAGCGACCCGCGCAACACGATCGTGTCGGTCAAGCGTTTCATGGGGCGCGGGCTAAAGGACGTGGCCCACGTCGAAACCATGCCTTACGACTTCGAGGACAGCCCCGGTATGGTGCGCCTGCGCACTGCCCAGGGCGTGAAGAGTCCGGTCGAGATCTCCGCGGAGATCCTGCGTACGCTGCGTCTGCGCGCCGAAGCCAGTCTTGGCGGTGTGCTGAGCGGTGCAGTGATTACCGTTCCGGCCTATTTTGACGATGCCCAGCGCCAGGCAACGAAGGACGCTGCCCGTCTGGCGGGGCTGGACGTGCTGCGCCTGCTCAACGAACCGACTGCGGCCGCAGTGGCTTACGGACTCGATAACGCGGCCGAAGGCACTTACGCGGTATATGACCTTGGTGGAGGCACGTTCGATCTGTCCATCCTCAAGCTGTCGCGTGGCGTGTTCGAGGTGCTGTCCACCAATGGTGACGCGTCGCTTGGCGGTGACGATTTCGATCACCGCCTGTTCTGCTGGATTCTTGAAGAGTCCAAGTCGCCACCGCTTTCGTCCACCGACTCGCGCCGCCTGCAGATCAAGGCACGCGAAGCGAAGGAACTGCTCACAGCCTGTGAAGAAGCGCCGATCCACCTCGTGCTCAGTTCTGGCGAGGAGATCAATCTGGTCATCAGTCGTGACCAGTTTGCACAGCTCACCCGTCACCTGGTGCAGAAAACCCTTGGCCCGGTGCGCAAGGCGCTGCGCGATGCAGGTCTGAGCCCGGAAGAGATCAAGGGTGTAGTGATGGTGGGCGGTGCGACCCGCATGCCCCACATCCAGCGCGCGGTGGCCGAATACTTCGGACAGGAACCGCTGACCAACCTCGACCCCGACAAGGTTGTTGCACTCGGTGCGGCAATGCAGGCGAATGCGCTGGTCGGCAACCGCAAGGAAGACGACGAGGACTGGCTCTTGCTCGATGTCATTCCGCTGTCGCTCGGTCTCGAGACCATGGGCGGGCTGGTGGAGAAGGTCGTGCCCCGCAATGCGACCCTGCCGATTGCGCGTGCCCAGGAGTTCACGACCTTCAAGGACGGTCAGACCGCCATGGCTTTCCACGTGGTTCAGGGCGAGCGCGAGCTGGTGTCCGATTGCCGTTCGCTGGCCCGCTTCGAGCTGCGCGGTATTCCGCCAATGGTCGCAGGCGCGGCGCGTATCCGCGTCGCGTTTCAGGTGGACGCCGACGGCCTGCTGTCGGTGTCTGCACGCGAGATGTCCTCGGGTGTCGAAGCCAGTGTGCTGGTGAAGCCTTCCTACGGCTTGTCCGACGACGAGATCGCAGGCATGTTGCAGGCCGGTGTCGAGCGCGCCGGGGACGATCTTGTCGCGCGTGCGTTGCGCGAGCAGCAGGTCGAGGCCGACCGTGTCATTGAAGCGACCGAACAGGCGCTGGTCAAGGATGGGCAGTTGCTCAACGAGGCCGAAAGAGCCCGCATTGACGAAGTGCTCGCCAGTTTGCGCAGCCTGCGCGACGGTGTGGATCATCGTGCGATCAAGGCCGGAATTGACGCACTCGCCAAAGCTACCGACGAATTTGCCGCGCGGCGCATGGACAGCAGCATCCGTTCCGCGCTTGCCGGTCACAAGATAGATGAGATCCCCGTATGACCCAGATTATTGTGCTCCCGCATGTCGAACTGTGTCCGGACGGAACGGTTCTGGACGTCGCCGAAGGCACCACCATTTGCGACGGGCTGCTTGAGAACGGCATCGAGATCGAGCATGCATGCGAGAAATCGTGTGCGTGCACCACCTGCCACGTGATTGTGCGTGAAGGATTTTCGTCGCTCAGCGAAGCAGAAGAGGAAGAAGAGGATCTGCTGGACAAGGCATGGGGGCTGGAGCCGCAGTCCCGGCTGTCCTGTCAGGCGGTCGTTCGCAAGGAACCGCTTGTGATCGAGATTCCCCGCTACACGATCAATATGGCCAGGGAGGGCAAGCACTGATGAAATGGACCGAAGTTCAGGAGATCGGCATCCAGCTTGCAGATGCACATCCGGATGTGGATCCAGCCAAGGTGAATTTCGTCGATCTGATGAACCTTGTGCTGGCGCTTCCCGAGTTTGACGATGACGTCAAGCACTGTGGCGAACGCATTCTCGAAGGCATCCAGCAAGCGTGGATCGATGAACTGAGCTGACTTAGCGACACCCGCAAGGGGTGACAACTCCTACACCAGAAAAAAATGACCCGCGAGCCCAAAGGCTTGCGGGTCATTTTTTTCCGGACAATCAGTTTCCATTCACCGTGGCTAGAAGGGCCTGCCGATCAGTACGGGCTGTTCGCTGCACTTTCGGGGGTTTCGTTGAGCGTGAGCCAATACAGCGCAAGCTGGCTGACGGCGTGAATGAAGCGTTCGTAATCGACCGGTTTGCGGATGTAGCTGTTCGCACCGAGCCGGTAGGCTTGCTGGATGTCCTGAATTTCGCGCGAGGTCGTGAGCACGATCACCGGCAGCATCGCGGTCTGTTCATCGGCGCGGATGCGTCGCAGGACTTCCAGTCCGTCGATGCGGGGCAGTTTGAGGTCGAGCAGAATCATGACCGGCATGACCGTCATGTCACGTCCTTGGTGGGTGCCTGTGCCGGTAAGGTAGTCGATGGCCTCGACGCCATCCCTCGCCACGACGACCGGATTGGTGATCCGGTTCTTGCTGAACGCACGCAGCGTCAGCGCTTCATCGTCGGGGTTGTCCTCGATCAACAGAATCGGACGTTCCATCGCCATCTTCTTTTTCTCCCCGAACGTGCCGGCCGGCCAACGGGCCAGACGGCGTTCCGGTACGCTCAGTCCTGGGCGCCCGGCAGATCTTCCCGTCGCAGAATGAATACCATGTCTTCGCCTCCGCGTGTACTGATCCAGTTGAACGGCAGGTCCGGAAATGCGCTTTCCACCAGGTCACGATTGTGCCCGACTTCCACCGCGAGTATGCCCTCGGGGTGCAGGTATCCTGCTGCTTCTGCGATCAGTGTGCGCACGACGTCGAGGCCGTCGCTGCCGGCCGCAAGTGCCATCACCGGCTCGTGCCGATATTCGGCGGGCAGGGCGGACATTGCGTCGGTGGTGACGTAGGGTGGGTTGCTCAGAATCAGGTCGAAGCGACGGTCGCCGACATTGCTGAACACGTCGCTGCGGATCAAGTCGATCTGTTCGCCAAGGCCGTAATCCTCCACGTTGCGCTGGGCCACTTCCAGCGCGGCGTCGGACAGGTCGACGGCAGCGATATCGGCGTTCGGAAACACGTGCGCCATGAGGATCGCAAGGCATCCGGAACCTGTGCACATGTCGAGTGCGCTGGTGAGGGTATCAGGATCCTCGATCCACGGCGAGAAGCCCTCGTCCAGCATTTCAGCAAAGAAGGAGCGCGGGACGATCACGCGATCATCGACGTAAAAGCGGAATTCGCCAAGCCATGCTTCCTTGACCAGATAGGCTGTCGGCACGCGTTCAATGACGCGGCGCTCGATGTTTTCGAACAGCGTCTGGCGTTCGTCCGATGGAATGCAGGCATCGAGAAAGGGTTCGAGACGGTCAATCGGGAGTGAGAGCGAGGACAGGATCAACCATACGGCTTCATCGAAAACGTTGGTGACGCCGTGTCCGCAGAAGATCTGCCCGCGATTGAAACGGGTGACGGCGTAGCGCAGCCAGTCACGTACGGTGACAAGCTCGGCAAGCGGGCCGCTTTCGTGTTCGTGGTCATGATCGTCATCGTCATGTTCGTGTTCGTGTTCGCGAGCGTCTGTGTCGTGGGTCATGTGGGGTCAGGCAGCCAGTAGGGTGCGCAGTGTGCGCAAATAGACATTGGAGAGCGGTGCAATCGCATCGATGGCGACACACTCGTTCAGTTTGTGGATGGTGGCATTGACCGGACCGAATTCGACGACTTCGCTGCAGATGTCTGCAATGAACCGCCCGTCGGAGGTGCCGCCGGTGGTGGAGAGCTCGGTTTCGATGTCGAGCGTGTCGCGGATTGCGCCGGACAGCGCTGCGACCAGCTTGCCACGACCCGTGATGAACGGTCTGCCCGAAAGATGCCAGTCGAGTTCGTACTCGAGCCCGTGGCGGTCGAGCACTTCGTGAGTGCGCGCCTTCAACTCGTCCGCAGTCGAAACCGACGCGAAGCGGAAATTGAACATGACCTCGCATTCGCCGGGAATCACGTTGTTGGCCCCGGTGCCTGCATGAATGTTGGAGACTTGCCACGTGGTGGCCGGGAAGAACTCGTTGCCCTCGTCCCAGCGTATGGCGGTGAGTTCGGCCAGCGCTGGTGCCAGCATGTGAATCGGGTTGCGTGCCAGTTGCGGATAGGCGACGTGTCCCTGTTGCCCCTTGACCCGCAGGGTGCCGGAGAGTGAACCGCGGCGGCCATTCTTGATGGTGTCGCCCAAGGTGTTTACGGAAGTGGGCTCGCCAACGATGCAATAGTCGAGGCGCTCACCGCGTGCGGCGAGGGCCTCGACCACCTTCACCGTACCATGGGAGGCAATCCCTTCTTCGTCTGACGTGAGAAGCAGCGCAATGCTGCCCGTGTGATCGGGGTGTTCGGCAATGAACTGCTCGATCGAGGTCACGAATGCCGCGAGCGAGGTTTTCATATCAGCAGCGCCGCGGCCATAGAGCATGCCGTCGCGAATGGTCGGCTCGAACGGGGGGCTGATCCAGCGCTCAAGGGGGCCGGTGGGAACGACATCGGTATGACCGGCAAAACACAGCACGGGGGCTTGTTCACCACGGCGTGCCCAGAGGTTGCAGACGCCACCGACATCGATACGTTCGAAGCGAAAGCCGAGAGGGGCGAGACGGGACTGGATCAGATCCAGGCAGCCGGCATCCTCGGGCGTTTCGGACGCACGTGAAATCAGGTCGCAGGCAAGTGCCAGCGTCGGGTCGTCGGGGAGGGGCATGTTCATGTTTTTTGTGTGCCGTACTAGCCGTTGCCGTCCAGGTGCAGGGTGAATTCACGGAAGGATGCACCGTCGGGCTGGGTGCTCTCGAAATCCGTGATCTGCGGGGCCGGCTTGGCATTCTCGGACTTCGCGTTGGGGTTGAACTGGGCGTTGTTGATCAGCCACGACAGGTTGGTCGGCGAATCGGAGTTGGCCAGCGCCTCGTCGAGTGTAATGACTTTCTCGTGGTAGAGGCGGAACAGATCCTGCTCGAAGGTCTGTGAGCCGGGCGCGAGGCTTTGCTCCATCGCCTCCTTCACTGCGTTGATTTCGCCGCGTTCGATCAGCTCCGCCACATGGCGCGTGTTCATCAGGGTTTCGACCGCAGGAATGCGTTTGCCGTCGGGCTTGCGCACCAGGCGTTGCGAGATGATGCTGCGCAGCGCAACCGAGAGATCGAGATAGAGCAGCGGCCGGTTCTCCATCGGGAAGAAGTTGGAGATGCGGTTCAGGGCGTGATACGCATTATTGGCATGCAGGGTTGCCAGGCAGAGGTGTCCGGTCTGGGCGTATGCCAGCGCGGCCTGCATGGTTTCCTTGTCACGAATCTCACCGATCAGGATGCAGTCTGGCGCCTGACGCATGGCGTTGCGCAGGGCTTCGTTCCAGCTGTGGGTGTCGATGCCGACTTCGCGCTGGTTTACGACTGATTTGCGGTGTTTGAACAGATATTCGATCGGATCCTCGACCGTCAGGATGTGGCCGGTGCGGTTGCGGTTGCGGTGATCGATCATCGAGGCGAGTGTGGTCGATTTGCCCGAGCCCGTAGCGCCGACCACGAGAACGAGCCCGCGTTTTTCCATCACGACATCGTTGAGCGAACCTGGCAGGCCCAGGCTCTCGATGGTGGGGATGTCGCCCTGGATGAAACGCACCACCACAGCGACCGAGTTGCGTTGCAGAAACACGTTGACCCGGAAGTTGCCGACATCGCGGCGGCCGAACGAGAGGTTGAGTTCCTTGTCGCGCTCGAAGTGTTCAATCTGCTCCGGCGTCATCATCTCGTAGATCATCTTGCGGGTCATGGCGGGGTCCATGACCTGCTGATTGATCGGTACGGTATGCCCCTGAATCTTGATGTGGATCGGCGCGCCTGCGGTGATGAAGATGTCCGAGGCCTGTTTTTCGGCCATGAGCTGGAAAAGCTTGTCGAAAATCATTGCTTCAGACTCCGTAGGCGGGTGATTCAAATGCGGGGCCGAAGCCCCGTTCTGGGTGGCAGCGGCCGGTCAGGCGCGCAGCAGGTCGTTGATTGCGGTCTTGGCCCGGGTCTGTGCATCCACCTTTTTCACGATAACTGCACAGTACAGACTGTACTTGCCGCAGGCCGACGGCAGGCTGCCGGGTACGACAACGGCACCGGCCGGGACGCGACCGTAATGCACTTCACCCGTTTCGCGATCGTAGATCTTGGTGCTCTGTCCAAGGTACACACCCATTGACAGCACCGCGTTCTCCTCGATGATCACGCCTTCCACGACTTCCGAGCGGGCGCCGACAAAGACGTTGTCTTCGATGATCACCGGTCCGGCCTGGATCGGCTCGAGCACGCCACCGATGCCGACGCCGCCAGACAGGTGCACGTTCTTGCCGATCTGGGCGCAGGACCCGACCGTTGCCCAGGTGTCGACCATGGTGCCTTCATCGACATAGGCACCGATGTTCACGTAGGACGGCATCAGCACCACGTTCTTGCCGATGAAGCTGCCCTTGCGCGCGACCGCAGGCGGTACGACGCGGAAGCCGCCCTCACGGAACTGCTCGGGCGTGTAATCACCGAACTTGGTGGGAACCTTGTCGAAAAAATTGAGGCCGCCTGCAGGCACGATTTCGTTGTCGCGCAGACGGAAGGAGATCAGAACGGCCTTCTTGATCCACTGGTTGACCACCCACTGGCCATCCTTCTTTTCGGCAACGCGCAGCGTGCCGGCATCCAGACCCGCAATCACGCGATCGACCGCGCTGCGGATTTCGGCAGGAGCGGAGGTCGGCGACAGGCTGGCGCGGTTCTCGAAGGCGGTGTCGATGATGGTTTGCAATTCTTGCATTTGGGGGCTCTCTTACAGTTTTTGACAGAAGGCGACGATTCGTTGCGCCGCTTCCACACATTCGGCAGTGTCGGCGACGAGCGCAATGCGCACGAAACCGGCGCCGGGATTGATTCCACCGGACTCGCGGGCGAGGTAGCTGCCGGGCAGTACCGTGACATTATATTCAGCCTGCAGGCGGCGGGCGAACTCGGTATCGCTCAGCGGCGTGCGTGCCCACAGATAGAAGCCGGCTTCGGGCAGGGCGACGTCGAGGCAGGCCGACAGCATGGGCGTGATCAGGGCGAACTTCTCGCGGTACAGGCGCCGATTTTCGGCGACATGGGCTTCGTCGTTCCAGGCTGCAACCGAGGTCGCCTGCACGACATTACTCATCGCACAGCCGTGGTATGTGCGGTAGCGCAGGAAGTCCTTCAGAATGCGTGCGTCCCCGGCGACGAAGCCCGAGCGCAGGCCGGGCACGTTCGAGCGCTTGGACAGGCTGGAGAACATCACCACGTT
>JALNWS010000017.1 GCA_023230755.1 Azoarcus sp. | reverse complement strand
GCCGGCTGTTGCAGTTGTTCGAGGCGATGGCCGAAGTGTTCGAGCAGGCGCAGGTCTTCGTGTTCGGGCGCGATCGAGGTCGGGGCGTCGTGCGCTGCGGGCAGTTCGGCCGTCGCGGCTTTTTCGTGCGCGTCGGCGCCCAGCGCGGCTTCGGCACGATCCAGCAGTTCGTGGCCGCCGGCGAGGAAGGCGGGCGCGGGCGTGGCGTCGAGCGCACCGAGGATCAGGTCGGCCAGGCGCGTCGAATCCTGATGGCGCAGCCAGGCCGAGACGTCGGACGATGAAATGCCCGAGCCGCCGAGGGTGACGCGCTGGGTCTCGATCTTGTTGAGTGCGCGCTGGAAGGCGGCGTCCACCCGGGCGAGGCGGGATTGCGCCAGACCGATGCGCTGGGCGACGCGGGCAATCTCGAAATCGACTTCGGGATCGGTGAGCAGCTCACGCAGGATGCCGGTGCCGCGGTCGAGCCAGCGTCCGTTGGCCTTGAGCCGACTGCGGGCGGTGACGATGCGGAATTCCGAGCCCGAGGCGATGGCCTCCTCGAAGTGCCAGGTGAGGTCGTTGAGTTTTGACAACAGGTGGCTGAGGGCGTCGGGCGTGATGCTGCCAGTGGCGCTGAGGCCGGCGAGCTGCGCGGTGAGAAAACCGAGCTCGGCGTCTTCCTCTGCACTGAAACGCAGCAGCATCGACAGCGCCGCGACTGCGTTGCGCCCCATGTCCGACAGGTGATACAGGCCGTCGTCGGCGAAGGCCAGCAGGTCGTGCTCGCGCAGGCGCTTGAGCACGGTTTCGAGCTTGACCGGGTCGAGGTAGGAAAAACGCCGGCGCAGGGTGTCGGGCGACCAGCGCGGGGCGTCCGCTTCCTGTCCGATCTCGCGCAGCACCAGCAGGCGCAGCAACACCTCGGCATCCGAGCCGCGAAACAGCGAGATGAAGGTGCCGACAATCCCGCGTGCGGCCAGCAGCGGCGCGAGTTCGGGTACGTCATCTGTGGTGACGCCTGCGGCGAAGAAGTCGGAGAGGTCGGGATCGATCATAGGGAGGCACTGCACGGGCCGGTCACGATGACCGGCCCGTCCGGCGTGGGCTTAGACGCCCTGCTTGAGGCTGGCGGCGATGAAGTCGTCGAGATCGCCATCGAGGATGGCCTGGGTGTTGCCGACTTCGTAGTTGGTGCGCAGATCCTTGATGCGCGACTGGTCGAGCACGTAGGAGCGGATCTGGTGTCCCCAGCCGATGTCGCTCTTGGAGTCTTCCAGCTTCTGCTGTTCGGACTGGCGCTTGCGCAGTTCCAGTTCGTACAGACGCGCTTTGAGCATCGACATGGCTTCGGCACGGTTCTTGTGCTGCGAGCGGTCGTTCTGGCACTGCACAACGGTTCCGGTCGGTTCGTGCGTGATCCGCACGGCAGAGTCGGTCTTGTTGATGTGCTGACCACCGGCACCGGAGGCGCGGTAGGTGTCGACACGCAGGTCGGCGGGGTTGATCTCGATCTCGATCGAATCATCCACTTCCGGGAACACGAACACCGAGGTGAAGCTGGTGTGACGCCGTGCGTTGGAGTCGAACGGGCTCTTGCGCACGAGGCGGTGGATGCCGGTTTCGGTGCGCAGGAAGCCGTAGGCGTAGTCGCCGCTGACCTTGATCGTGCAGTTCTTGATGCCCGCGACTTCGCCTTCGGTTTCTTCCATCAGTTCGACGGTGAAGCCTTTCTTTTCGGCGTAGCGCAGGTACATGCGTTCGAGCATCCCGGCCCAGTCCTGGGCTTCGGTACCACCGGCGCCAGCCTGGATTTCGATGAAGCAGGCGTTCGGGTCCATCGGGTTGCTGAACATGCGGCGGAATTCGAGCTTGCTGACCGAGGCTTCGAGGCCGACCAGATCGTCTTCGACGGCGACGAAGGTCTCGTCGTCATCTTCGGCTTCGGCGAGTTCGAACAGGTCCTTCAGGTCTTTCGACTGCTGGTCGATGTTCTGCAGGGTGACGACGATGTCCTCAAGCTGGCGCTTTTCCTTGCCGAGTTCCTGCGCACGTTCGGCCTTGTCCCACACGGAGGGATCTTCCAGCGCGAGGTTAACTTCTTCGAGCTTCGATGCTTTCACATCGTAGTCAAAGATACCTCCGGAGTTCGCGACCGCGGGCTGCGAGGTCGGCGAGTTTTTCGGCGATGGCGTTCTGGCGTTCTGCTTCCATTTACAGCTCCGGGGGACAATGCGGAAAACCGGGCATTATACCGGGGAAGGGGGTGGTTTCGGGCAGAAGATGGGACGTGGTGGGGCATTTGGCGGTAAGGCGTTTGGTGGGGGCCTCGGGGCGTCACCGCGCGGGGCAGACGTTCGCAGTGCTGGGAAAGAGCCACAAGGTATCGGGGTGTGGTCTGGCAGCGCTGTCGAGAGCGCCATTGGCGGAGGTGCTGCGGCGGAAACACGCCGGCGCATGTCTGAGGGAGCGCAGCGACCGAGTTTGCGCCGACGCCGCCGCAGTGCCTTCGCCAATGGGGAGCCGAAGGCCGCGAACGTCTGCGCCGACGGGCCATGCCCCGATACCTGAACGGAGTAAGCCCGCCGATAACGAATGTCGGATTCAGCCAAGGGAGGGGATAAACTTCCACATCTTTGGCAATCACCCCTATCCAATGGATCTCACCACGCCCGCCCTGTTGTTTCCCGCCATTTCGCTGTTGTTGCTTGCGTATACCAACCGCTTTCTGAGTCTGGCGCAGGTGATCCGGCAACTGCACGCCTCGCCTGATCCGAGCAGCCCGGTGGTGATGATGCAGATTCCGGGGCTGAAGCGCCGCATCACGATGATTCAGTACATGCAATCCTTCGGCGTGCTCAGCTTTCTGATGTGTTCGCTGTCGATGCTGGCGCTGTTCGTGCACAGCGAGGCGGCGGGAAAGCTGATGTTCGGCGTCAGCATCGTCACCTTGGCGGTATCGCTGGTGCTGTCGCTGGTGGAGGTGCTTGTTTCCACCAACGCGCTGTCGGTGGTGGTGGATGACATTCAGCGCATGGCCGACAAAACCCCGAAGTCTTGACCCGAGGTGTGCGGCCAGGCCGGTTGGTCAGGCGGATTTCGCGAGTTCGGCGATGATCCGTTCGGCCAGTGCGGCGAGTTCGCCCATATCGGCCTTTTCGCGACCGTGCGACTTCAGACGCTGGTCGGGAAAGCGCGGAATGATGTGAAAGTGAACATGCGGCACGGTCTGGCCGGCCGCCGCACCATTGAATTGCGACAGCAGCAGGCCCGGTGCGCCGGTGACCGCCTGCAGCGCACGGGCGAGCTTGCGCGTGGTGAGCATGGTGGTCTGCAGCCCGGCATCACTCATTTCGGTGATGAATTCGGCTGGCTCCTTGGGCAGCACCAAAGTGTGTCCCTCTGACTGCGGCATGATGTCGAGGAAGGCGAGGGTGTGTTCGTCTTCGTAAAGGCGCTGACAGGGAAGCTCTCCGCGCAGGATGCGGGCAAAAACGTTGTTGTTATCGTAGGCCATGGTCTGGTCTCCGGGATTGCAGGTCGTTGGGAAAAATGGCGTGCACTTGCGAGCGCGTCAGGCTGCTTCGAAGTGCTCCAGCATCAATTGCACACTGGATACGCCATTGTATTCATTGATCGCCAGTTTGAATGCAGCGCGGATCTCGCCGGGCGCGCCGTCTGCATGGTTGAACTGGATGGCGTCATATCGTGTGCCGCCGCGCGACAGTTCGAGCTTGAGGTGTTTGTCCTTCAGCAGGCGCTGACGCTCGACGCGGAATACGTCGTCGAACACCGGTGCCGGGAAGCCCTGACCCCAGATCTCCTGATCGAGCATCCGGGCCGATTCCAGACTCATGTAGCCGGACTCGAGCGCGCCGTCGGTTTCGATGCGGCGCTGCAGGTCGGCCGGATCGACGAGGCCGCTGACCACTTCCTCGAATACCTCGCGAAAACGATCGAGCGCGGACTCGTTGATGGTGAGGCCGGCTGCCATCGCGTGGCCGCCGAAACGCACGATGAGGTCGGGCTCGCGCTTGGTGACGAGGTCTAGCGCATCACGCAGATGCAGGCCGGGAATCGAGCGCCCCGAGCCCTTGAGTTCGCCGTCGCTGCTGCGGGCGAAGGCAATCGTGGGGCGGTGCAGCCTTTCCTTGATGCGGCCGGCAACGATGCCGACCACGCCCTGGTGCCAGTCGGGCTCGAACAGCGCAATGCTGGCGTTGTTGCCGGCATCGAAGCCTTCGAGGCGGAGCAGGGCCTCTTCCTGCATGCCGGCCTCGATCGAGCGCCGCTCGCGGTTCAGGCGGTCGAGCTCCTGGGCCATGTTCATGGCGCGGCCGGCGTCGTCGGTGATCAGGCATTCGATGCCCAGGCTCATGTCGGACAGGCGGCCGGCGGCGTTGAGGCGGGGGCCAAGTGCAAAGCCCATGTCGAAGGCGCTGGCGCATGAGGGGTCGCGGCTGGCGATGGCGAACAGCGCACGCACGCCCGGCTGCATGCGGCCCGCGCGCATGCGTTGCAGGCCCTGCGACACCAGGATGCGGTTGTTGTGATCGAGCTTGACCACGTCGGCGACGGTGCCGAGCGCGACGAGGTCGAGCAGTTCGGCGAGGTTGGGTTCCTTGCTGCCCTGGAAGGCGCCGCGTTCGCGCAGCTCGGCGCGCAGCGCGAGCATGGTGTAGAACATCACGCCGACGCCGGCCAGCGCCTTGCTGGGGAAGTCGCAGCCAGGCTGATTCGGATTCACGATCACGTCGGCCTCGGGGAGGGTGTCGCCCGGCAGGTGGTGGTCGGTGATCACGGTGGCCATGCCGTGGGCGCGCGCAGCGGCAACACCCTCGACGCTGGCGATGCCGTTATCGACGGTGATCAGCACATCGGGCTCGAGCCGTGCGGCGATCTCGACCATGGCCGGGGTGAGGCCGTAGCCGAGGGTGACGCGGTCTGGCACCAGGTAATGCACATCGGCACCGAAGGCGCGCAGCGCCCGCACGCCGACTGCGCAGGCGGTGGCGCCGTCGCAGTCGTAGTCGGCGACGATCACCATGCGCGCGCCGGCCTCGATTGCGTCGGCGAGCAGTTGCGCCGCTTCACGGGTGCCGGTAAGCGCATCGGGCGGCAGCATGGCGCGCAGGGAGGTGTCGAGCTCGCCCTTGTTGCGGATGCCGCGGGCGGCGTACAGACGCGCAAGCAGGGGATGGATGCCGGCGTCGGCGAGGGCCGAGACGGTGCGCTGCGAAACTTGACGGGGCTGGATACGGGTCATTGCGTGGGCTGATCGGGCGTGGGCTGCACCGCAGGGGGCGGTGCCATGGATTTCAGGAGCGCATCGAGCGTGAGCGGCTTGCGCCAGAAGCGCCAGTGGTCGCGGGCGCCGGCGCGAAGCTGCAGGGTGGAGCGGTCGCCAGGGGCACTGAGCGTCAGGTGCTGCAGCGTGCCGCTGCGCAAAGCCTGGGCCAGCGGGCTGAACCAGTCGCGTTCGAGCGCGACGAGACCCTTGCGCCAGGTGTCGAGATCGAGCTCAAGCGCGGGACGTAGCAGGGTGTCGAGCACCACGAGCGTGTCCTGCGCCAGCGCTTGAACGGGGTCGGGCGCAGAGGGCTGCGCACCGGCTGCGCGTGCGAGGCCGATGCTGACCGGGTCGCTGGCCTGAACGGCTGCCATCGGTGTGCGTGGCGCCGTTTCCAGTTGTCCCGCGCCCCAGAACCACAGGCTGTTCACCGGGCGCCGGCCAGCGGCTTCGCGCGCCTGGCTGACGGGGTGGTTGTGCAGCACGATCTGAACTTCGTTCAGGGTTCGCTGCCATAGCCGGGCGTCGTCGCCTTCTGGCAGGAAGTGTTTGACCGGGCGTCCGACCACGTCGTGCAGCGGGAAAAGCTTTGCGCGGGTGGGCTGAGCGAGGCGCACATACCAGCGTGTCGGCGTGCTGGCTTCGAAGTAGCCGATGTCGGCGAAATTCTCGTTGAGTGCGGCAAGCAGTTCGCCGGCTTCCGCAGCGCTGATGTCGTCTGCCGGAAATTCGGCCAGAAGCAAGTGCTCACGCGCGAAGGACAGGTTGACCGGGTCGGCACACAACCACTCGCCGTCGCCATCTTCATCGGTGGCGGGGGTCGTGGTGGGTTCGCCAAGACGGCGCAGGGTGCCCAGGGGCAAGGGATCGGCATCGAGTCCGAACAGGCGCGCGATCTGGCGGTCGAAGGGTTCGAAGTCGGCAATCTGCCGTTGTCCGAATCCAAGCAACTGATGCAGGCCGGGCAGTGCAAGGTCTGCTGCGGGGCCGAGCAGTGTTGCGCTGGGCCACAGCAGGCCGGGGAGAACAAGGTGAATCTGCATGGATGTGCCACAGGATGGAGCCGGGCGAGTCTAGCATGTGCAAGGGTCTTCCCGTCGGGCAGCCGCACCGGTGGTGATGGTGCGGGTCGGACGGCCGGGCTCAGATGGCGGAAGTCAGATGGCGGAGATCAGGGGCGCAGGTATACGAAGTGCTCTTTGGCTTGCAGGCGCGCAACTTCGACGACGCCGCTGGGCACGACCTTGGCTTCGAGCACGACTGAAGCGGGGGTCAGCTTGCGGGCGTTGAGGGTGTTGTTACAGACGCGGAACTCGACGCCCCTGGCCGCCAGTTCGCCGATCGATCCGCTGAACGGCCGGCCCTGGGCATCTTCGGCTCCGTCGAGCAGGAAATCGATGCCGGGCCCGTGAGTGACGACCACGATCCTGGTGTCCGGGTCGGCGTTGAGATGGTTGCGGATGTTCCCGATGGCGCGGCTGGCCTGCTGTACGCCTTCGTTGACGTGATAGACGACATTCGTTGTTTCGGCGCTGGCTGGCAGGGCTGTCAATGCGGTGATGACGAGCACTGAACCACGGATGAGTCTGCTGAACATGGGTGTCTCCTCTTGTTGTTGGGCTGTCAGTGCATTAGAGGTTACGAAAACGCTTATGTAAAGGTCGCGGCAGATGGGGGGCGAAATGGGCCGAAAGGCGGGCGAGAGAGAAGGGTGATTGGTAAAAAGGTGCAAACAGGAGCAATGGCCAGAGGCCAAGGACCGATACAATGGCGCCCATCATGAGTTCTTCCCCTTCGATTCTTCCGGTCTTGGCGTCCCGCCGCAAGCCGGCTCCGTTCCTGCCCATGTCCCGCGCCGAGATGAAGCAGCTCGGCTGGGATGCGTGCGACGTCATCCTTGTTACGGGTGACGCCTATCTCGATCACCCCAGTTTCGGCATGGCGCTGGTCGGGCGGTTGCTGGAGGCGCATGGCTTTCGCGTCGGCATCATCAGCCAGCCGGACTGGCATTCGGCCGAAGCTTTCCGGGCGCTGGGCAAGCCACGGCTGTATTTCGGCATTACCGCCGGCAATATGGATTCGATGGTCAATCGCTATACGTCCGACCGCAGGATTCGCTCCGACGATGCCTATACGGCGAACGCCGAGCCCAACAAGCGACCGGACCGCGCGGTCACCGTGTATGCGCAGCGTGCGCGCGAAGCCTTTCCGGGCGTGAATGTGGTGATCGGCAGCATCGAGGCATCGCTGCGGCGGATCGCTCACTACGATTACTGGTCGGACAAGGTGCGACGTTCGGTGCTGCCCGATTCCAAGGCCGACATCCTGCTGTTCGGCAATGCCGAGCGTGCGCTGGTGGCCTTGACCCAGCGTCTGGACGCCGGTGAGCCGATCGCGTCAATCCGCGACCTGCGTGGCACCGCCTTCATGGTCACGCCGGGCTGGCGCCCCGAGGGCTGGGAAGAGACTGCCTCGCTTGCAATCGATCGCCCCGGTCGCATTGACTCGCATCCCGATCCGTATTCGATGGAGCCCACCGCGGCCGCGCCCGCGGCGGCTGATGGTGCTCAGCCGGTGCGCATCGTGACGCGGGAGGAGCGTGTGGCGAACCGTCGTGCGCAACGCGAGCACACCGTCGTGCGCTTGCCGTCCTACGAACAAGTGAAGGACGATGCGGTGCTGTACGCCCACACCTCGCGGGTGTTTCACCTCGAATCCAACCCGGGCAATGCGCGGGCGATGGTGCAGCTGCATGGCGAAGGCCCCGGCGCGCGCGATGTGTGGCTCAACCAGCCGCCGATTCCGCTGAGCACGCCGGAGATGGATTTCGTCTACGGGCTGCCTTACGCCCGCCAGCCGCATCCGGCCTATGCCGGCGCACGGATTCCGGCCTGGGACATGATCAAGTTCTCCATCAACATCATGCGCGGCTGCTTTGGCGGCTGTACCTTCTGCTCGATCACCGAGCACGAGGGGCGCATCATCCAGAGCCGCTCCGAGGGTTCGATCCTGCGCGAGATCGAAGAGATCCGCGACAAGTCACCCGACTTCAAGGGCCACATCTCCGACCTCGGCGGGCCGACCGCAAACATGTACCGCATGGCGTGCAAGGATCCGGAGATCGAGCGTTCGTGCCGCCGCCTGTCCTGCGTGTATCCCGGCATCTGCGAGAACCTCGGCACCGACCACGGGCCGCTGATCCAGCTGTATCGAAAGGCGCGCGCGATTCCGGGTGTGAAGCGGATCACCATTGGTTCCGGACTGCGTTACGACCTCGCGGTGCGTTCGCCCGAGTATGTGAAGGAACTGGTCACGCACCATGTCAGCGGTCTGCTCAAGATCGCGCCCGAGCACAGCGAGGATGGCCCGCTGTCGAAGATGATGAAACCGGGCATGGGGGCCTACGAGGCCTTCCGTGAGCTGTTCGAGAAGTATTCGAAGGAAGCCGGCAAGAAGCAGCACCTGGTGCCGTATTTCATCGCAGCGCACCCGGGGACGACTGACGACGACATGCTGAACCTCGCGCTGTGGCTCAAGGCGCGCGATTTCCGCCTTGATCAGGTACAGACCTTCCTGCCCACGCCGATGGCGATTGCCACCGCGATGTACCACTCGCGCAAGAATCCGCTGAAGAAAGTCTCGGCCGATTCCGAAGTGGTTGAAACCGTGCGCACCGGCCGCATCCGCAAGCTGCACAAGGCCTTCCTGCGCTGGCACGACCCCGAGAACTGGCCGGTTCTGCGCGAAGGCCTGATGCGCATGGGCCGCGCGGACCTGATCGGTGCCGGACCGAAATGCCTGGTGCCGCGTCATCAGCCCGCAGGGTCTGCTCCGGCAGGGCGCGTGGGGGCACCTGTCGGCAGTCCTGCGCGCAAGCCTTCGGAAGCAACGACGCGTCAGCCCGGGCACGCACCGGCCGCGAAGCGACAGCCGGCGCGCAAACCGGTTGCGGGCAGCAAGCGCGCAATGCGGGATCGTTGAACCTCCCGCTTCCTGACAACACCACAACAACACACTCTCGAACCCATTTCCGATGCGCTATGAATTCCTGGTTGGCCTGCGCTATACCCGCTCACGCAAGCGGGCGCAGGGGCGGAACCGTTTTATCTCCTTCATCTCGCTGGTATCGATGCTGGGCATTGCCCTCGGCGTGGCGGCACTGATCGTCGTGCTGTCGGTGATGAACGGCTTTCAGGAGGAATTGCGCACCCGCATCCTCGGCGTCGCCTCGCATGTGCAGGTGCAAAGTCTGGATGGCGAGCTGCGCTCGTGGCAACAGGTTGGTGAGCAGGCCAGTCGTCACAAGTCGGTGATGGCGACCGCGCCCTATGTGCAGGAACAGGGCATGCTGTCCTTCGACGAGGCAGTGCGCGGCACGATGGTGCGCGGCGTGATCCCCGCGCTCGAAGATGGTGTTGCGGACTTCGCTCAGCACATGAAGGCGGGCAGTTTCGATGCGTTGCAGCCGGGCCGGTTCGGCATGATCCTGGGCCGTGATCTGGCGCTGGCATTGCGCGTCGGCCTGGGCGACAAGGTGACGCTGATCGCGCCCCAGGGGCTGGTGACGCCGGCGGCGGTGCTGCCGCGCGTGAAGCAGTTCGAGGTGGTCGGCATCTTCGAAGCCGGCATGTACGAATACGACTCCGGACTGGCGCTGATCCATCTCGCGGATGCGCAAGCCCTGTACCGGATGGGCGATGCAGTCACGGGCGTGCGCCTCAAGCTCGA
The DNA here is from genome assembly GCA_023230755.1 of Azoarcus sp. Classification (GTDB taxonomy): domain Bacteria; phylum Pseudomonadota; class Gammaproteobacteria; order Burkholderiales; family Rhodocyclaceae; genus Parazoarcus. Next base: position 23,567 of record JALNWS010000017.1, on the reverse strand, counting down.
TGATCTCTTCGCGGCGCCACGCGTTGCACGCGAGCTGCTTGCTTATCTCGACGAACCCGGGTTGGTGGTGAATGACTGGACCCGCAGCCATGCCAACTTCTTCCGTGCCGTGGCGCTGGAGAAAACCATGATGACGCTGATCCTGTTCCTGATTGTCGGCGTCGCCGCCTTCAATATCGTGTCGACGCTGGTGATGGCGGTGCAGGAGAAATACGCGGATATCGCGATCCTGCGCACTCTGGGCGCGAGCCCGGGATCGATCATGACCATCTTCGTGCTGCAGGGCTCGATAATTGGCCTGGTCGGGCTGGTGGCGGGTCTGCTCGGCGGGCTGGCCATCGCGCACAACCTCGATGTGGTCATTCCGGCGCTGGAGGCGATCACCGGGGCAACCCTGTGGAACAAGGAAGTCTATTACATCAACGAACTGCCTTCGAAGGTGTTGATGAGCGACGTGGTGAGCATTCTGACGGTGTCGTTTACGCTGACACTGCTGGCGGCGCTGTATCCGAGCTGGCGCGCATCGAAGGTCAATCCGGCGGAGGCGCTGCGTTATGAGTGAAACCACGAATCGGGCGACGCTCGAGTCCGCACACGAACCGGTGCTTGCCTGCGACGGGCTGGTAAAGCAGTTTCGCGAGGGCGTGGATGCAGTGAAGGTGCTGGGCGGCGTCACGCTGGCGGTGGCGCGCGGAGAGCGGCTGGCGATTGTCGGTGCCTCCGGCTCGGGCAAGAGCACGCTGCTGCACCTGCTGGGCGGGCTGGACGTGCCGAGCGCAGGCGCGGTGCGGCTGATGGGCAAGGATTTTTCGAAGATGTCCGATGCGGCCCGTGGACGCCTGCGCAACGGTGCACTCGGCTTCGTCTATCAGTTCCACCATCTGCTGCCGGAGTTTTCCGCGCTCGAAAACGTGGCGATGCCGCTCTACATCCGGCGTATGAACCGGGCCGAAGCCAACGAGCGTGCAGCGGCGATGTTGAGCGAGGTAGGGCTGTCACACCGACTCGATCACGCGCCCGGCGAGCTGTCGGGCGGCGAGCGCCAGCGTGCTGCGATCGCGCGAGCACTGGTCACCGAGCCCGCCTGCGTGCTCGCGGATGAGCCCACGGGAAACCTGGATCGCCGCACCGCGGAGAGCGTGTTCGACCTGATGCTGTCACTCAACGAGCGTCTGTCCACCAGCTTCGTCATTGTCACTCACGACGATGCGATGGCGCGCCGCACCCAGCGCAGCCTGCGGCTCGAGGACGGTCTGCTGGTCTGATTCCCTGCTTGCGCAGCTTCAGTCCGGACCACACTCGGGCGGCTTGCGCCTGACGCCCCGCGCGCGCCACTCGCGGATCAGCCACATCCGCCAGGCGCCGCGCACCACAAAATAACCGGAAAACGAGAGACTCGCGGCAAGCAGCACCAGCCCGAGCGCGAGCGGTTTTCCGAGTCCGGCCATCCAGTGGATCATCGCGCCGATCCAGCCAGTGATGTCCATGCCGATGAGCTCCGGCGGCGTGCTGAACGCGACTGAACCGGCGCTGCCGAGCGCGAGGTCGCCAAGCGTGAACGCCGCCACATAGAGCGGCACGATGGTGAGCGGGTTGGAGTACAGGGTGATGATCAGCGCCAGTGGCAGGTTTACGCGCAGCACGACGCAGCAGATTGCGGCACCGAGCATTTGCAGCGGCCCTGGAATCAACCCGCAGAACAAGCCCACCGCGACGGCGCCTGCGGCCGAGTGACGGTTCAGATACCACAGCCTTGGGTGCAGCAGGGTGCCCGAGAACGGTCGCAGCCAGCGGTTTTCGCGCACGGCCTCGTGTTTGGGCAGGAATCGTTTCAGTGATTTTCGCATGGTCTCGGCGCATTCTAGCGCAGCGCACATGGCCCCCGATCTTGCCCGCAACCGACGGCTGCAGGCATGATTCGCATTTATGCGTATGGCAAGTGTCGCTTTTCTCTTTGGCATCTGGTGGCTGCAGTTGCAGCCTGCGCTTGTGCGCGTCGACATGCCTTTTCTTATCGCAGTGCTGGCATGCCTCACGGTGATCTTGCTTGCGTGTGTCAGTCGCCTCGGGCGCGGGCTTGAAAAGGGCATGCACCTGGCGCTCGTCGTCGTTGCCGTGCTTGCGTCGTCCGGTGCCGGCTTTCTGTATGCCGCCCTGCGGGCTGAGATCCGTCTCGATGATTCCTTGCAGCACACGCTTGAGGGCCGCGACCTGACGCTTACCGGCGTGGTCGAGGATCTGCCGCAGTCGCTGTCCGAGGGCGTGCGCTTCGTGTTTGCGGTCGAGCATGCGGACGGGACTGGGGGTGAGGGCGTGCCGAGCCGTGTGCTGCTGTCCTGGTACCGGGCACGCGGCGGGGATGGTGACATGCCGCGTGTGGTGGCGGGCGAGCGCTGGCGTTTCACGGTGCGGCTGAAACGCCCGCATGGAAGCGCGGTGCCAGGGGGATTCGATTACGAAGCATGGTTGCTGGAGCGAAACCTGCGTGCCACCGGTTATGTGCGTAAGCCTGAAACAGCGCTCAGGCTGAATGCCGGTGTGGGCGGCTTCATGCACGCCGTGCATCGACTGCGCGCTGGCGTCCGTGCGTCCATCCACGCTGCCTTGCCCGACGCACCGCATGCCGGCGTTCTGATTGCGCTGGCGGTTGGAGACCAGGGTGCGATCAGCCCCTCGCACTGGGAGGTGTTACGTCGCACCGGGGTGTCGCATCTTGTTGCCATCTCCGGCATGCATATCTCCCTGGTGGGCCTGATGGTCGGCGGACTGTGCGCGGTGGTCTGGCGTCGGGTGCCGTGGCTGGTGCTGCGGGTGCCGGTACGCAAGGCGGCAGCGCTTGCCGCCCTTGGTGCCGGGCTGTGCTATGCGCTGCTGGCGGGGCTCGGCATTCCGGTGCAGCGGGCCGTCATCATGCTGTTTGTGGTGGTGTTCGCGCTGTTGCTCGGGCGCGAATCGTCCCCGGGGCGGGTGCTGGCGCTCGCGCTGGTGTGCGTGTTGGCGGTTGATCCATGGGCGGTGCTCGCAGCCGGTTTCTGGCTGTCGTTTGGTGCCGTGGCGGTGATCCTGCTGGTCACGAGCGGACGGGTGCGTTCCGGCTCGGGCTGGCGCGTGGCGATTCGCGTTCAGCTCGCGATCACCCTGGCCACCATTCCCGCGTTGCTGGCCTTGTTCCAGGCTTTCTCGCTGGTGTCGCCGTTGGCCAACGCGATCGCCATTCCGCTCGTGAGCTTCGTGATCACGCCGCTGACGCTGGGCGCCCTGCTGTGGCCGAGCCCGGTGTTGCTGATACCTGCGCACACGGTGAGCGGGTGGATGTTGGCGGCGCTGGCATGGCTGGCGGATTCACGGTTTGCCTTGTGGCAACAGGCGCAGCCACCCGGGTGGATGATTGGCGCGGCATGCGTGGCGATTGTCTTCATGGTGCTGCCCCGGGCAACGCCGGGGCGGGGCGCCGCGCTCGCCGTCATGGGCGCATTGCTGTCGTGGCAGGCGCCGCGCCCGGGATGGGGCGAGTTCAGGGCGATGGTGCTGGATGTGGGGCAGGGCTTGTCGGTACATGTGCAGACCGCGAATCACGATGTGTTGTACGACACCGGTCCGGCCTATGGCGCGAGCGATGCCGGGGCGCGGGTGGTGGTGCCCTACCTGAGCGCACTTGGCGTGGACCGGATCGACCGCCTGGTGCTGTCGCACGACGATGCGGACCACGTGGGTGGCACGCAGAGCCTGCTGGACGCCATCCCCGCGAACCACATTCTGGCGGGCGATGAGGCGTCCACCCTCAGGGACCTGGGCTCGTGGGCAGGGGATGCCTGTACTGCGGGGCGCAGCTGGGAGTGGGATGGTGTGCGTTTCGAGGTGCTGTGGCCTGCGGCCGGAATGCTGCCTGCCCGCCGCAACAACGAGCATTCCTGCGTTTTGCGAATCGGTGGTGATGGTGGCGGCTCGCTGCTGCTGGTTGGCGATATCGAGCAGCTGGCCGAAAGCGCGCTGGTGAGGGCCCATGGAGAGGCCTTGGCGAGCTCGGCGATCGTCGTCGCCCACCACGGGAGCCGTTCTTCGTCGATCGACGCTTTCGTGAATGCCGTCATGGCCGAGGTGGCGGTTTTCTCGGTGGGACACCTGAACCGCTTCGGTCACCCGCATCCGTCGGTGTGGGCGCGCTGGGCCACTGCAGGCGCGCGGGGCTATCGCACCGACAGTCAGGGGAGCATCGCGCTCGATGTCGGTGCAGACGGCGTCACCGCGAGCGCGTGGCGAGAGCGCCATCCGCGATACTGGCAGGGGCGCTGAGGGGCGGGTCCGTGCCGTGGAGTGACGGATACCGGGAAATGCGCTCAAGTGCGCTCGACTGTGCAGGGTTTTTGTAATACTTTCGTCAAACACAGTCTGCTTGCAATCAGTGGCCAGAAATACATAACAATGACAAACGCAATCGGACGCTTCGAGCTTCAGCGGGAACTTGGGCGCGGAGCCCAGAGCGTGGTATTTCTTGCGTTCGACCCCCAGCTCGAACGCGACGTCGCGGTCAAAACCGTGCATTTCAGCGAGAAGCGCGCTGCAATGGGTGAAGCCCTGCTTGCCGAGGCGCGCAGCGTCAGCCGCCTTCGTCACCCGGGGATCGTGCCCATTTTCGAGGCCGGGGAGCATGACGGCGATCCCTACCTGGTGTTCGAGTATGTGCCCGGCGAAAGTCTTGCCCGGTTCATGACGCGTGAGGGGGTGATCGAGCCTGCCCGCGCGGCCGGTCTGATGGTGCAGATTCTTGCCGCCGTGGCGGCTGCGCACGCCGAAGGGGTGATCCACCGTGACCTCAAGCCCGCCAATGTGCTGATGGACGTGGACGGTACGCCACGGGTGATGGATTTCGGCATCGCCCGCCGGGTGGTGGGCGGCAAGGGCGGGGCCGGCGGATTCTCCGGTACGCCGGCCTACATGGCGCCGGAGTACATTCTTGAGCGCGAGGTCGGTGCGCGCGGCGACGTGTTCGCGGCCGGGGTGATCCTGCTCGAGATGTTGCTCGGTCGCCGACTGTTTGTGGGTGATGACATCGAGGCGGTGATGCACAAGGTGGCAACCGAATCGGTGGTGCTGCCCGACGACAGCGGGGTGGAAGAGCGCCTGGCCGGGATCGCTTTGCGCGCGGTTGCGCGGGATCCAGTGACGCGTTACCAGACCGCCACCGAGTTCGAACAGGCCTTGCGGGGCTGGCTGGCGCCGCTGCAGGACACGCAGCCGATGGCCGAAAACCGGAGTACGGTCGAATTCCTGCTGCGACGCATGCGGCACAAGAGCGATTTCCCGGTGCTGTCCGAATCGGTCGGGGCGATCAACCGCATTGCCAGCAGCGAATCCGAGAGCATCAACAAGCTGTCTTCGCTGGTCCTGCGCGATTTCTCCCTGACCAACAAGCTGCTGCGCCTGGTCAATTCGGTTTATTACCACGAGGCGGGTGCCGGCAGCATCAGCACGATTTCGCGTGCAGTGCTGGTGCTCGGCTTCGATGCGGTGCGCAACATCGCCATCACCGTGCTGCTTTTCGAGCACCTGCAGAACAAGCACAACGCCAGTCAGCTCAAGGAGGCGTTTCTGCGTGCCAACCTTGCGGCGCTGCTCGCACGCGATCTGGCCGCCAGGATGCATTCACGCGAGCTTGAGCAGGCGTATATCTGCTCGATGTTTCACGGTCTGGGGCGCCTGCTGTCGCAGTTCTATTTTCCCGAAGAGAGTGACGAGATCCGGCGATTGGTCGCGCACAACGAGTGCGGCGAGGATGCTGCCGTGCATCGGGTGCTGGGCCTCAGTTTCGAGGAGCTTGGCGCCGGCATTGCCAGCAGCTGGGGTTTTCCTCGGCTGATCGTCGATAGCATGCATCGGCTGCCGGCAGGCAAGGTGCGCAAGCCGACAACGAACGAGGGACGCCTGCGCGTGCTCGCCGCCTTTTCGAACGAGATCTGTTCGGCACTCGCGCTACCGGCTGCGGAACTGCGCGAAGGCGAGATCCAGCGCAGCGCCGCGCGTTTCGGCGACGCATTGCCGGCGGCCGAAATCGATCTGAGGGAAACAGTCAACGGCGCGATCGGAGAACTGAGCGACTTTGCCCGCGTGATGCGGATCAATCTGGGGCAGACACAATATGGCCAGCAGCTGAAGAAGTTCGAGCGCAGCAAGGGGAATGCCGGGCCGGGCAGCGAGGACGAGGCGGACGAGGTGGACGAAGGCACTGAGGAGGCCGGAGGGTGCAATGTCGGCGGGAGCAAGCCGACGGCAGGCTCGGCGTTCGATGCCGATGGACAGGATTTGGACACCGAAACCGTGCTGTCGGCCGGCATTCAGGACATCAGCAATACGCTGGTCGAGGATTTCAAGCTCAACGACGTGCTGCGCATCATTCTCGAGACCATGTACCGCGCGATGGGATTCAGGCGGGTGCTGCTCTGCATTCGCGACGCGCGAAGCAATACCATGCAGGGGCGCTTCGGGCTGGGGCCGGATGTGCCAGCGCTGGCAAAGAAGTTTCATTTCCCGCTCAGCTTCACACCCGACATTTTTCACGTGGCGACCTCGAAGGGAGCCGACATACTGATCTCGGATGTGAATGACCCCAGGATTGCAGACCGCATCCCGGGCTGGTTCCGGGATTCCGTGCAGGCATCCACCTTCGTGCTGCTGCCGCTCACGATCAAGCACAAACCGGTGGCCCTGATCTATGCAGACAAGGACGTCGCGGGCGAGATCGTCATCTCGGAGCGCGAGCTCTCATTGCTGAAAACGTTGCGCAACCAGGCGGTGCTCGCCATCAAGCAGGCGAGCTGAAACCCGTCATTCGGCACGGAAACGCCCGGGCGGAGAACGTGATGGTGATCTGCTCCCCGCCATGGTGTGCGCGTGGGACTGATTCAGCGCACGACCGGTCGATTGGGGAGCTGGTTTCCGCGCGGGGTGCTAATGGCCTGGTCTGCGTCGGGGAAGCGTTCACTCAGCGCGGCATCCACCGCGTCGATGGCGATACCCAGACCGGCTTCATAGTCGTTCCGGGCGAATGTGCTGCGCACGCGTGACAGCACGGTGTCGAGCTGTTCCGGTCCGAGCTGATCCGCGATGCCACGGTCGGCGACGATCTCTATCCGGTGTTCGGCAATCTGGACGTAGATCAGGACCCCGTTGTTGTCGGCCGTGTCCCACACCCGCATTGTTGAGAAGAGATCTATTGCGCGTTCGCGGACGAGCGTCGTGATCGGCTCGTGTCGCCAGACGTGGCGCCACAGCATTGCTCGTGGCAGGCTGGCCTCGACACAGAGGCAGATCTCTCCGGTGTGCTTCAGTTCGCTGTCGTGGATGCGCTTGTCGAGGCGGTCGAGCGCGGCCTTTCCCAGCAGGCGAAAGGCGTCGTCGGCGTCGAGCCAGAAGTGGCGCAGGATTCGTGTTGGCATATTCATGATCACCATCCTCCCGATGCGCCGCCGCCGCCAAAGCTTCCGCCGCCGCCCGAGCTGAAGCCACCACCACCGCTGCGACCACCCCCGAAACCGCCGCCGCGAATGATCGGGCCTCCGCCGCCGAAGCCGCCACCACCACCACCGCCTCCACCGCCGATGGCGATGGTGAAGATCAGGGCAAGCACGCCACCGATGATGGCGATCAACAGGCTGCCGGTGATCAGCTGGACGACGAAACCAATCACGCCGGCCGTGGCCAGGGTGCCGAGCTTGCGTCCGAGCATGCTGGTGAGGATGCCCCCGAGGACCGGTACGCCGATAAAGAGAAACGCGGCGATGTCTTCGAGCGAGAAGCCCGAATCAGCGCTTGAAGAACTGCTTCTATCGGGGAGCGGCAGGTCTTCGCCGGAGATGCGCGCGATGAGACCATCTACCCCCGCTGCAATGCCGCCGGCAAAATCGCCGTCACGGAAGCGTGGCGTGATGAGACCGTCGATGATGCGAAACGCGATGACGTCGGGCACGGCGCCTTCGAGCGCACGGGCGACCTCGATACGGACCTTGCGATCGTCTTTGGCGACTACCAGCAATACCCCGTCGCCGACCTCGCGGCGGCCGATCTTCCATTGATCGGCCACGCGGAAGGCGTATGACGCGATGTCCTCCGGCGCGGTGCTGGCGACAATCAGCACCACGATCTGGCTACCGCGCTCAGTTTCGAATGCCGCCAGTCTTGATTCAAGCGATTGCCGGGCACCGGCGTCCAGTGTGCCGGTCTGGTCAATGACTCGTGCGCTCAGGCTGGGTACGGGTAGCACCGCCTGGGCAAACGCCGCCGAGCTCAGCAACAGGGTTGCGCAGGCCAGCCAGCGCAGGGCCCACCTGATCAGACTGGAAAACGACGCCCCGCCCGGGGGGCAGGCGTTGCGGCGCGACGAAAAGGCAAGCATCCGGCTTCGTGACATGCCTCAGTGCGACCCCTGTCCGCCGAAGTCTACGGTCGGCGGGCGCGAGATCTCGGCTTCGTTCGTCACCGTGAATCCGGCTTTGGGCGCGTAGCTGAAGATCATGGCCGTCAGGTTGGTCGGGAAGCTGCGCGCGAGCACGTTGTACTGCTGCACGGCGCCGATGTACTTGTTGCGGGCCACGGTGATGCGGTTCTCCGTGCCTTCGAGCTGTACCCGCAGTTCCTGGAAGCCCTGGTTTGCCTTCAGATTGGGGTAGTTCTCGGAGACTGCCAGCAGTCGCGACAAGGCGCCGCCAAGCTGGCCTTGCGCCTGCTGGAAGCGCTCCATGGCCTGCGGGTCGTTGAGTGTTTCAGGGGTGACCTGAATTGCGGTGGCGCGCGAACGGGCCTCGATCACCCGGGTGAGGGTGGTCTGCTCGAAGTCGGCCTCGCCCTTCACGGTAGCGACGATGTTGGGTACGAGATCGGCGCGGCGCTGGTACTGGTTGAGTACCTCGGCCCATGCAGCCTTGGTTTCCTCGTCCAGACGCTGGAAGTCGTTATAGCCGCAGCCCGACAGCCCCAACAGGGCGACCAGGCTGAGCAGTAGTGAAAAGCGGCGGATAAAGCGTTGAAGCATTTCAGTGATTCTCCGTTATGCGGACTCAGAGTTGGGGGGCGCCAGTCAGCGAATGCAGGCGTTCGACCGCGCTAGCGTCAAGTTGCAGCATTTGCGCCAGCGTACGCAGGTAGTTGCGTTCGGCTTCGGTGTCGAGATTGATGGCGAGCAGGGATGCTGCATAGACCTGGGTGCCGACCAGGGCGTCGGGGACGTCCGCGACGAGTGCCTGAAGGTCGAGCGGTGCGCGCAGTTCATTGGTGATGAACTGTTTTTCTTCAGCGCTCACGCCATCGTCGTCGATCTTGCCCACGATGCGCTGGATCTCTTCGTCGTCAACCTGACCGTCGGCCTTGGCGGCGCTGATCATCGCGCGCAGCACAAGGGTTTCGGCCTGGGGTGACGTGAGTTCGGCGAACTGCTGCGGGGCGACCGCCGGCATTGCAGCGGCTGCACCCGAGGACTGGGACTGCTGCCAGTGCTTGAATGCCGCCATCGCGAGCGTGCCGAGAATCGCCATGCCGCCGCCACTGGATGCACCACGGTTGGTGCCGCCGCCGAGCAACATGCCGGCAAGGTCGCCCAGTCCGCCAGCGCCACCCTGGGCGCCCGACCGCCCGCCACCGCCCAGCAGCATGCCTGCCAGGTCTCCAAGGCCGCCGCTCTGAGCGCCACCCGTAGTGCGCCCGCCGCCAAGCGCACCCGCGGCCATGTCGAGCAGACCTCCGAGGCCACCACTGCCACTACCGGTTGCGTTCGACTGCGCGCCTTGCTGCGCACTACCCTGACCGCCCAGCAGACCGCCGAGTATGTCTTCCAGCCCGCCCATGCCGCCGAGGCCCTGATCGCCCAGTGCATGATCGAGGCGGCCACGGCTCTGGTTGGCCATACCCTGCTGCAGCAGTTGTCCGATGATGTTTCCGAAGCTCATGTTGATTACTCCTTCTGCCGGGGCAAAGTGCCCCGAGTGGGTGAGGTCCGGCTTGATGCCGCGCTGGCGTCTGCTGCCCGGGGCAGCGTGTCAGCGTGCAAGCATGCCTGAATACGACGGGTGTTCAAAGTTTGCGCCATACGCTGGCAAGCCACGGCTGTTGCGCCCGCGGCAGGCCGGGAGGACGGAAATAGTGGTGCAACTCCTCGAAGCCGGCGCTACTGAGCAACTGTCGCCATGTCTCGAGGGTGTAATAACAACCGTAGCGCGTGCCGCTGAAACCCTGCTGATCGTCGCCGTGTGGATTCGAGGTGAACAGCACCCCGCGCGTTTTCAGGCAGCGATGCAGTTGCGAGAGCACATTGGGCAGTCCGGGTTGCGGTACATGGAAGAGCGAAGCGTTGGCAAAAACCCCATCGAAGTGTTCAGTGGGCAGGTCGAGGGCAATGAAGTCCTGCTGCAGGACCTCGCAGCCGGTATCTGCGCGTGCCATGTCGACAAAGGCCGCAGACCCGTCAAGGCCGACCGCCCGGTGGCCAAGGGAGGTGAAATAGCGGAGGTCGCGGCCTGGACCACAGCCAAAGTCGAGCACGGTGAAAGGCGCCTGAGCCTCGATTGCCTCAAGAAATGCAGCGTAGTTTCCGCTGACGTCGTGGTTGCGGGTCGAATCGCGGAACCCGACGGCTTCGCGATCGTAATGTGCAATGGTGGGGTGGGTAAGTTCTTTCATCAATCCTGTCTGGGCGCGCTTGTGTGGTGCCCAAGCCCGGCTACGAAACGCTGCAAGCGCCACAGCCTACCATCTGCCTCGGTCCGATGGACGACGGTGCGGCACGAAACGTGATACCTGGCACGCTTGCGGTGCGCTGGTCAGGACGAGGGCACGGCGTTGATGCGCGATGGAGTGGAATGAACCCCAAAGCGTGCCGGTTTGCATATTCCGGTTTGGCAAGCTTTCTGCCTATTGATGCCAAACGAGGAGTCCGGCGTGGCGGAAACGCGTTCCACCTGTTGTTATTGCGCCGTTGGTTGTGGCGTCATCCTTGAGCATGGAGGCGAGCGGAGCACCAGCGTGCGGAACAGCAGCGCGCACGAGATGCCGCAAGACAGCTTGTCATCTGGAATGCCACCCTCGATCATGTCGCCGGCCATGGCGTCGGCGATCTGCGGACTGAACAAGAAGGCGATCGAAATGGCGGCAGAGTGGTTTGCCAGCGCTGCTGGCGCATCTCGATCGCGAGCTCGTGCTGGATGATCCGCTCAATACCCAGAGCTGCAGCGACAGCCGGAGCTCAAGCGCATGGAGCAGGCGGTGCCGAGCCCCACGGCTGCGGCCTGAACACCGGGGCGGTTCTCAGCGCTTTGTCTTGGGCGCCGGGCCGTATTTCTTGAACACGGCACGGGCGTCGAGATCCGCACGCTCCAGCGTGCAGATGGACGGATCGTCGTCGTGTCCGCTGAAGAAGTCTTCTTCCTGCGCGCGCATCACCATCGCAACGGCATCCTCTTCGCTTTGCCCGAAGTTCTCGTACAGCAGGGTGCAGACTTCGTCCAGGTGTTCTTCGTAGGTCATTTTTGTTTCCGGGTAGTGATGTGGCAGCGTTTACGCCTTGCGGCGAACAGCGACAACATGCTGGTACAGGCCGCCGAACAGGGTGCGGTGCGTCCAGTCGAACTCGCCGGCGCGCGCAGACATCGATTCGATCGGGGTGTCGAGCAATGACGGGGCATAGGGTTCGAGCGTGCGGAACACCAGGTTCATTACCGGCGCCAGCGGGTTCCAGCGTGTGCAGCGGTGATAATCGACAAAGACCGCCTTGCCGCCGGGTTCGACGGCAGCGAGCAGGTTATCGACGATCCGCCGACGCTGGTCTTCGGGAACCTCGTGCAGCAGGAAGAAGCAGCACACACCGTCAAAAGTCGCGCCCCCCAGCGGCTGACTGAGGTCGGCCAGGCGAGCGACCGCCTGGCGTTGATGCGCGAGCTTGCGACGGACGTTGGCAATCTGGATGGGTGCAACATCGACGACTTCGAGCGCGCCGGATTCGCCGACACGCGCAGCAAGCATCGATGAAAATGCACCATAGACGCAGGCGGCCTGCAGCACCCGTTGCCCGGGTGCAAATTCGGCCACCGCCGCACGCATCAGACGTCCGGCGTTACCCCAGAGAATGGCAGAAACCACCAGGCTGCGGTCCAGCCAGGGCAGGGTGCGGTGGCTCAGATACGCCCAGGTGTAGGTCTTGCGCAGGTAGTCGGGCAGGACGACAGCATTGGCTGTCGATTCGCCGGCAGGTGGGCTCATGGTGGCTCCATTCAATCGAGTCATGTCGGTGAGTCCGGGGTACGACCATCTCCGCGTCCGTGCCGAAGCGCGCGAGATTGGGCGTTGCAGTGCACAACATCATCAGTATGCCCGCAGAACGCCGGGGACGGAACCGTCTGCCCGGCGATTGGGTTCAGCGCTTGACGGTGACTGCGCCTGCGGCGCGCAGCGCCTTGGCCCGTGCGTCTTCGATACTGGTGTCGAGTGCGAGTGTTACGCCCATTCGGCGCTGACCCTTGATCTCGGGCTTGCCGAACAGCCGCAGGGCGGTATCGGGCTCCCTCAGGGCGGCGGCAAGGTTGCCGAACGACGGCTGCGCCGAATCGCCTTCGACCAGGATCACGGCGGAAGCGGCAGGACCATGCTGGCGGATTGCGGGGATCGGCAGGCCGAGAATGGCGCGCGCATGGAGAGCGAATTCGGACAGGTCCTGCGAGATCAGGGTGACCAGGCCGGTGTCGTGCGGGCGCGGTGAAACTTCGCTGAACCAGACCTCGTCGCCCTTGATGAACAGCTCCACCCCGAACAGGCCCCTGCCGCCCAGGGCTTCGGTGACAGCGAGTGCAATACGTTCGGATGCAGCGAGTGCCGGCGGTGTCATGGGTTGCGGTTGCCATGACTCCTGATAGTCGCCTTTCTCCTGGCGGTGTCCGACCGGGGCGCAAAAGGTGGTGCCGCCAGCATGGCGCACAGTGAGCAGGGTGATCTCGTAATCGAAGTCGATGAAGCCTTCGATGATGATCCGGCCCTTGCCTGCGCGCCCGCCTTCCTGTGCGTAATCCCAGGCTTTCTGCACGTCATCTGCGCCGCGCAGCAGGCTCTGGCCCTTGCCCGAAGAGCTCATGATGGGTTTGACCACGCAGGGGAAGCCGAGGGCTTCGACCGCTGCGACGTAGTCTTCGAAGCTGTCTGCGAAGCGGTAAGGCGAGGTGGGCAGGCCGAGTGTTTCTGCCGCGAGGCGACGGATGCCCTCGCGGTTCATTGTCAGCTGGGCCGCGCGCGCGGATGGGATCACCGTGTAGCCTTCGGCTTCGAGTTCCACCAGGGTGGCGGTGGCGATGGCCTCGATCTCGGGCACGATGTAGTGCGGCTTCTCCTGCTCGATGACGGCACGCAGGGCAGCACCGTCGAGCATGCTGATGACGTGGCTGCGATGCGCGACCTGCATCGCCGGCGCATTGGCGTAACGGTCGACCGCGATCACCTCGCAGCCGAAACGCTGCAGTTCGATGGCAACTTCCTTGCCGAGTTCACCCGAACCGCACAGCAGCACGCGGGTGGCAGTGGGGGAGAGCGGAGTACCGATACTGGGCATGACGGAGATTCCGAAAAGTGTTCTGACGTGAACAGACCGCCGGTGTTGGCGGCGGTCTGTCTCTGATGCTGCGAAACCCGCTTAACGCGAGATTGGCTTGTAGCGGATACGCTTGGGCTTGGCGCCCTCTTCACCCAGACGCTTGCGCTTGTCCTCTTCGTATTCCTGGTAGTTGCCAGCGAAGAAGGCCCACTGCGAATCGCCCTCGGCCGCCAGAATGTGGGTACAGATACGGTCGAGGAACCAGCGATCGTGCGAGATGATCATCGCGCAGCCGGCGAATTCGAGCAGCGCATCTTCGAGCGCGCGCAGGGTCTCGACGTCGAGGTCGTTGGACGGTTCGTCAAGCAGCAGCACGTTGCCACCTGCGATCAGGGTCTTGGCCAGATGCAGGCGGCCGCGCTCACCACCCGACAGGTTGCCGACGATCTTCTGCTGGTCGCCACCCTTGAAGTTGAAGCGGCCAATATAAGCCCGGCTCGGCATCTCGAAGCGGCCGACGGTGAGGATGTCGGCACCGTCGGAGATGGCCTCGAACACGGTCTTGTCGTTGGCCAGACCTTCGCGCGACTGATCGACTGCGGCGATCTTCACCGTGGAGCCAATGATCACTTCGCCACTGTCGGGCGTGTCCAGGCCCTGAATCATCTTGAACAGCGTCGACTTGCCGGCACCGTTGGGGCCGATCACGCCGACGATGGCGCCCGGCGGAATGCTGAAGCTGACCTTGTCCATCAGCAACTTGTCGCCGAAGGCCTTGGACACGTCGTTGAACTCGATGACCTGGTCACCGAGGCGCTCGCCGGGCGGAATGAAGATTTCGTGGGTCTCGTTGCGCTTCTGGTATTCGACCGTGGTCATTTCCTCGTAGCGGGCCAGACGGGCCTTGGATTTGGCCTGACGCGCCTTGGGGTTGGAACGCGCCCATTCCAGTTCGGTCTTCATTGCCTTCTGGTGTGCGGCTTCCTGCTTGCTTTCCTGCGCCAGGCGCTCGCCCTTCTGCTCCAGCCAGGACGAGTAGTTGCCCTTCCACGGGATGCCGTGTCCGCGGTCAAGTTCGAGAATCCACTCGGCGGCGTTGTCGAGGAAGTAACGGTCGTGGGTGACGGCAACCACGGTGCCGGGGAAGCGGGTGAGGAACTGTTCCAGCCACTCGACCGATTCGGCGTCGAGGTGGTTGGTGGGTTCGTCGAGCAGGAGCATGTCGGGGCGCGACAGCAGCAGCTTGCACAGCGCCACGCGACGCTTTTCACCGCCGGACAGATTGCCGACAACGGCCTCCCAGGGCGGCAGGCGCAGGGCGTCGGCGGCGATTTCCATTTGCGTCTCGACGTCGGCACCGGCGGACGACAGGATGTTCTCGTACTTCGCCTGATCTTCGGCGAGCTTGTCGAAGTCGGCGTCGGGTTCGGCGTAGGCGGCGTAGATCTCTTCGAGCTTCTGCCGTGCTTCGACGATCTCGCCCAGACCGGACTCGACTTCTTCCTTCACGGTCTTGGCCGGGTCGAGTTCGGGCTCCTGCGCGAGGTAGCCGATGCGTTGACCGGCGAGGTGCTGGACTTCGCCTTCGTATTCCTTATCCACGCCGGCCATGATGCGCAGCACGGTGGATTTGCCCGAGCCGTTTAGACCGAGCAGGCCGATCTTGGCGCCGGGGAAGAAGGAGAGGGAAATATCCTTGATGATCTGACGCTTGGGCGGAACGGTCTTGCTTACGCGCAGCATCGACATTACATATTGGGCCATGGAGCTCCGGATGGGATGGACACGAAACCATGGAGTCTACCCCAGCTACCGGGATGCCCGCCATGTGCCGGTGGAGTGCCGGCACCGTGGCCCGGCTCCGCACCGGCGCAGGATGCTCAGCGGTAGAGGGGCAAGGTGTTGATACGGCGCTCGACGTCGGCAATCAACTCGCGGTAGGCCACGCTCCGGGTGTCGCCGAAGCGCTGGCGGAACTCCGCTTCCGCGATGTATTCGGGCAGACCGTTCAGGGTCGGGACCAGGTCGCCGTCGCGCACCGGCGCACCGAACAGGGCATCGATGCGTGCCGGATCGTCGGTGAGCAGTTTCCCGAATCGGGTGCCCGCACGATCCGCGGCGAGGTCGGCGAAGGAGAAGCCGCTCCCGCTACGGGCATCCGCAAGTTCCTTGTACAGGCCGATGGCGTCGGCGATCGGTTCGCCGGCCCACGCCGACAGTGCAGCCGAGATGATGAAATGCTGGGCGGTGTCCTCGCGACGGTGAAGCGTCAGTGCCCGGCGCGGCGGGCGCGGCCACGCGGCCGCTTCGGGAATGACCGCGGCAAGGTCGCGCCCTGCGAGATAGCTGGCCAGGACGAGAAGTGCGGCACGACGGCGGGCAAGGGAGGTGTCGTCATCTGCTTGCAGCATGGGTTTGAGTACTGCGGGCAGGGGCAGCGCCTGGCCCCGTGCCCGGAAACCGAGCTGCGCCACAAGATCACGCTGAGCGGCGGCGAGCTGTTGCGTGGTTTCGGTCGGCAGCGCCAGCGCGCGAAACCGGCTGAGGAGTTCGGGTTGCCACACGTAGCTGATATCCACCCTGCTGCCGCTGGCGGCAAGCGCAATGCGTCTGACAGAGCTGCGAACGAGGCGCCATTCCTCGGTGTATCCGCCGATGCCCGCCAGCGCGCCGACGACCGGGAACACCGCTTGTGGCGGAAGGCTCAGGCTGCCGACCCGGACGCTATGGATGCGAAGTTGCCTGCCGTCATCGATCACGCTGACGCGCAGGTTGAGATAGCGTTCCACCGGGATCAGCGGCACAGGCAGGGTGATGCGTATTTCCGCCTGCGTGGCGGCGGCGGTGAAGGCTGCCTGCCCACCACCGAAACGCACGGCGAGGTGATTGACACCTTCGTCGATGAGTCTTGACGGCACCATGACCCGCCAGGACTGGCCGGGGCGCAATTGCCCGGGATCGTTAAGCGCGAACAGGCGGCGGGCTTCCGCCACCGCAGCGGGCGAGATCGTGTCGCTGCGGTGGACCAGTGCGGACGAATCGAGGCTGGCCACGACCACAAGGGTCAGGCCGGCAAGCAGCAGGATCGCTGCCGCAGCCAGCGCGAGAAACAAACGGCGCATGTTCAAGGAAAAGGGTTCAGTTGCCCGACGTCGATATGCGTGTACGCGAGATCAGCGGAGCCCGCCGCAGCGCGCGGGCGCAATGAGGCGCGCGAGGCTCAGGCATCAAGCAGGCTTTCGATGTCTGAGGCTATCGACGCTGGCGTGCTTGTCGATGCGTAACGGTCGACGACCACCCCATTGCGGTCTACCAGGAACTTGGTGAAGTTCCATTTGATTGCTTCGGTGCCGAGCAGGCCTCTGGCGCTGGACTTGAGCCACTTGAAGAGAGGGTGAGCATTGTCACCATTGACCTCGATCTTCGCGAACATCGGAAAGCTGACGCCGTAGTTCTTCTCGCAAAAGGCGGCGATTTCTCCGTCGTCGCCGGGTTCCTGGGCACCGAACTGGTTGCAGGGAAAGCCCAGTACGACAAATCCACGTGCGGCGTAATCCTTGTAAAGCTGCTCCAGACCAGCGTATTGCGGCGTGAACCCGCACTGGCTGGCGGTATTGACGATCAGCAGCACCTTGCCTGCGTACTCGGCGAGCGTAAGCTCGCGCCCGTCCAGCGTGCGGACCGGAATCTCGTAAATCGGCTTGCTTGCTGGCGTGTCCCGGGTCTCGTCCATGGCCTGCTGCTCCTGCATTAGAGAGGCCCGAGTGTGTCGTGGTGCGAGGCTGCGGTCAAATGCTCGTCGTTTCCTGCTGCGGGTCGGCAAGGTCCGCGTCCGTTTGCCCCAGACGGCGTGCAGTGAGCGCTTTCTCGAAATCGACTGCCGCCATCGGGCGGCCAAACAGATAGCCCTGGAACTGGTCGCAGCCGTGCGCGAGCAGGAATTCGCGCTGTGCCTCGGTTTCCACCCCTTCCGCGACGACCTTCATGCCGAGGCTGTGAGCGAGCGCGATCACCGCTGCGGCAATTTTTCCATCGGTGTTCTCGCGGTGGATGTCATTGACGAAGCTGCGATCGATCTTCAGCACATTGACGCGGAACTGCTTGAGGTAGGAGAGCGAGGAATAGCCGGTGCCGAAGTCGTCGATCGACAGGTCGATTCCCATGTCCTGAAGGATGTTCAAGGTGTCGATGGTGCAGGCGACATCACGCATCAGCATGGTCTCGGTGAGCTCGAGCCCGAGCAAGCTGGGCGGCAGACGGTTTTCCTTCAGCACCTCTTCGACGAGCGATGTCAGCTTGCGCTGCGAGAACTGGTGCGCGGCGAGGTTGACCGCAACGGGCACCGGCATCATGCCCGCGTCGCGCCACACCTGAAGCTGACGGCAGGCCTCGCGCATCACCCATTCGCCGATCGGCACGATCAGCCCGGATTCTTCTGCCACCGGAACGAAGCGGCCCGGCGCGATAAGGCCCAGATCGGGATGGCGCCAGCGCAACAGCGCCTCCGCGCCCACCAGACGTCCGGTGCTGGCGCATACCTTGGGCTGGTAGTGAAGTTCAAGCTCGTCGCGTTCGAGTGCGCCACGCAGCTGGTTCTCAAGGAGCAGATCGCCGAGCGAGGCCGAGTTCATGTCCGCCGAATAGAACTGGAATGCATTACGCCCGTCAGCCTTGGCGCGATACATGGCGGCGTCGGCATTGCGTAACAACTCGGCGGGCGTGAGCCCGTCGCCGTCGTAGATGGCGATGCCGATACTGGCCGTTACCGTGATCTCGTGGTCGCCCAGCAGGTAGGGACGGCTCACAGTCTGGAGGAGCTTTCGCGCGACCAGCGCAGCATCCTGAGGGTGTTCAACTTCGGGTACGACGAGGACGAACTCATCGCTGCCCGGTCTGGAAACAGTGTCGGTTTCGCGCACGACGGCGAGACAACGGTGCGCGACCTGCTGCAACAGACCATCGCCAAGATCGTGTCCGAGCGAATCGTTGATGGTCTTGAAACGGTCAAGGTTGAGCAGCAGCACCGCGGTGTGGTTTCCGACCCGGCGCGATTGCAGGATGGCTTGTTCCAGCCTGTCCTGAAGCAATAGCCGGTTGGGGAGGTTGGTCAGACTGTCGTGGTGGGCGAGGTGGTGGATGCGGGCTTCAGCCCGCTTGCGCTCGGTGATGTCGGAGAAGAGGCCGATGTAGTGGCTGGTTGCGTCGTCCTCGTTGCGTACGGCAGTGATCGACAGCCACTCCGGATAGATTTCTCCGTTCTTGCGCCGATTCCAGATCTCACCCTGCCATTGGCCACGGCGGTCGAGCGTGCGCCACATTTCGCGGTAGAAGCTGTCGGGCTGGCGCCCTGACTTGAGCATGGACGGTGAGCGCTGGAACATTTCGGCGCTCGTGTAGCCGGTGATCTCGCTGAAGGCCGGATTGGTGGCGATGATCCGCCCCTGGCTATCGCTGATCAGCATGCCTTCCGAGGCATTGGTAAATACCGTGGCGTAGAGCTTGAGATCGTGCTGGGTGCGATCGAGGGTTTCGATGCGTTCCTTGAGCTGGCCATTTGCCAGCGCAAGATCGCCTGAAGTTCTTGCCAGGCGCAGCATCGCGAGTGCCAGATAGCCGGCAAGCACGAGCGCCAGCACGTAGAGGCTCACCCGGTAGTTGTGCGTGGTACGGGCTGCCCGCTCGTAGCCATTTGCATAGCTCAGTGCCAGCTCTTCACCGAGCTCGGCCGTCGGCATTGCAAGCATCTCGCGGGTCAGGGCATCAATAATCGGCTTACGCTCGATAATTACCCGGCCGTGGAGCAACACGTTCAACATCTGCTGTTGATGCGCTCCACGCAATTGTGCAACGGCGGGCTCGAGCGTTGCCATGCGCGCCTCGAGCTTGTGGGCCAGGTCGACGTCACCGGTATGTGCATGCGTCATCACTCCGCGCACGAAGATGCCGATCGGACGGGTCTGCTCGATCGGCGCGGTGTCGTCGTCGATCAGCATGTCGGTTGCGAGCGGCAGATAGGCCAGCGAGTTGCGCAGGACCGAATGCTCGCGTTCGAACAGGTCGATTTTGCGGATTTTCTGTTCAAGCACTTCGCGGTAGTGCGCGACCTGATTCAGCACCTTCAGGCGGTCTTCAGCGGACAGAAAGCCGGGCACGCTCTCAAGATCGTTTACGACTCTGTGAAGTGCGCCGATTGCAGTGCCGATGGTGTCGAAGTCAATTTGCAGTCCAACCCGGCTGGCAAGCACCGCAGCATTGAGTTCGGCGTCGGCCTGCCGCAACAGTCTGAGCTCGCGGGCATAGTGTTCATGCGCCTGGGGCGAGATCGCATCAGCGCGAAAAAACAGCCAGCTCAGCAAGCAAGCTGCGATTACGATGGCGACCAGCATCCATGCGAATCGTATGCGGCTCAGAAGTGTGGTGGGTAGAGGGGAGGTGCGTCCGTGCAGCCTCACTTCAGGGGTGCTCCGCGAAAGTTGCCGTTCAGCGTGCGCAGAAATGCCGCGATAAGTTGGCGATCCTCTGCCGTAAGCGAACGCCCGAGCTGATAACGCGCCATGGTTTCTACCGCGTCCTCGAGTTTCTCGACACTTCCATCGTGAAAGTAGGGCGCCGTGAGCGCGACATTCCGCAGGCTCGGGACCCGGAAAACGTAGCGATCTTCCTGCCGGCCGGTAACATTGAAACGACCCAGATCGCTCGGGCCGCTTTCGCCCTTGTCGGCAAAATAGTCGCCCATGACGCCGAAGCGCTGAAACAGGTTGCCGCCGACGTTGACTCCCTGATGGCAGCTGGCGCAACCGAGACCCTTGAAGCGGGCATAACCCTTGATCTCCTCAGCGCTGAGGGCTTCGGTTTCCCCCCGCAGGTAGCGATCAAAGCGGGCGTCGGGAGTCAGCAGCGTGCGTTCGAAAGTCGCCAGGGCGTCAGCGATCGTTTCTGCCGTAATGCCTTGTGGATATAGGTTGGCGAAGATGTTGCGATAGTCATCGCTTTGGTTCAGGCGCGCGACCGCTGTTGCCCAGCTGGAGCCCATTTCGACCGGATTGTGAAGCGGCCCGGCCACCTGTTCTTCAAGCGTTGCGGCCCGCCCGTCCCAGAACTGGGTGAAGTTCAGGGCGGAATTGAACACGGTCGGGGCGTTGACGCTGCCGAGCGCGCCACCCACGCCTCGGGACTTGGACATGCCGTCAGTGCCAGCACGGTCGAGTGGATGGCAACTGGCGCAGGAAATCGTGTGATCGACCGACAGCACGGGGTCGTGAAAAAGCCGCTCGCCGAGCGCAGCGCGAAGTGGATCCAGCTCATCCGGGACCGGAGGCAGCGGGGCGATCGGCTCCTCGCGCAGGATTGCGTCGGCCATTGCCAGTTGGGTGTTCACCCCGGAAGGCGCCGACGGTGCTTCACGCCAGGTGAGGATGACCAGAGTGGCAGCAAACGCGGTCAGCAGGCCGGCTATAACGAAATTAGGCGTACTGGTTTTCACTGCCGCATAGTACGTCCACAGAATTCCCGCAGTTTGACCCGGATCAAAGATTTTGAGAATTCTTCGCACTGGCGATGCGCGAAATCGCTAGTACTTTAGAAATACGTTTGCGTGGCGTGCCCGTCCACCCGCCGGAACGCGCTGGTCCGGCGGGGTGATCAGCGTTCGACGAAGGCGCGCTCGATGACGTAGTCGCCCGGTTCGCCGATGCGACGTGAGATCTCGAAGCCCTGTTCGTCGAGCAGGGTGCAGCAATCGGCGAGCATGGACGGGCTGCCGCAGATCATTGCGCGGTCAAGTGCGGGGTCGAGCGGCGGCAGTTCGCAATCCGCAAGCAGTTTCCCGGAGCGGATCAGGTCGGTCAGACGGCCCGTGTTGCGGAAGGGCTCACGGGTGACCGTGGGGTAATAGATCAGCTTCTCGCGTACCGATTCGCCAAAATAGGGGTTGTTGGGCAGATCCTTTTCGATGAAGTCGGCGTAGGCGAGCTCGGATGTGTAACGCACGCCATGGATCAGGACGATGCGTTCGAAGCGCTCATAGGTTTCGGGATCCTGGATGACGCTCATGAATGGCGCGAGCCCGGTGCCGGTCGACATCAGGTACAGGTTGCGACCGGGCCGAAGGTCATGCAGGACCAGCGTGCCGGTGGGCTTCTTGCTGATCACGATCGGATCGCCTTCGCGCAGGTGCTGCAGACGCGAGGTCAATGGGCCATCGGGCACCTTGATGCTGAAGAATTCAAGGTGTTCTTCGTAATTCGGGCTGGCGATGCTGTAGGCGCGCGTCAGCGGACGACCGTCGAGTTCGAGACCGATCAGCACGAACTGACCGTTCTCGAAGCGCAGGCCGGGGTGGCGGGTGGTGCGGAAACTGAACAGGGAGTCGTTCCAGTGATGGACGCTGAGGATGCGTTCCTGATTCAGATTGCTCATGGTGCGCTCGAGAGTGAAGGATGGATGGACGAAGTTTATCGGGGCTTCTTTACCTGATTGGTGGATAATTCAGCTAAGCCTTACCGGTTTTATCAATATGAAGTACACCCTTCGCCAGATTGAAGCTTTTGTCGCCATCGCCCGCAGCGATAACGTGTCGCGTGCCGCCGAAGCGCTCAATCTGTCGCAGTCGGCCACCAGTGCTGCCTTGGCCGAGCTGGAGAACCAGTTCGAGCATCAGCTCTTCGATCGTCACGGGCGGCGCCTGCACCTGAACGAACAGGGACGGCTGCTGTTGCCGCGCGCGGTTGAATTGCTGGATCGTGCAGAGGAAGTTGAAGCACTGTTGCGCGGGGAGCGTGGGCTCGGCAGTCTGCGGGTCGGTGCAACGCTGACCATCGGCAATTACCTGCTGCCGCTCATCGTTTCGGGCTTTCTGCAACGTCACCCGGAGAGCCACATTCAGCTGCAGGTGCAGAACACCGCGAATGTCGTGGCCCAGGTGCTGCATCATGAAATCGATCTCGGCCTCATCGAGGGGCAGGTCTTCGATCGCGAGATCGACATCGAGCCTTGGGTCGATGACGAACTGGTGGTGTTCTGCGCGCCCTCACATCCGCTGGCGCATCAAGCTACGGCGACGCTGGCCGAGATTGCAGCGGAACCGATGATTCTGCGCGAGCATGGCTCGGGCACCCGGGAAACCTTCGAGCAGGCCTTGCGTCACTGGGAGGGAGGGCTGAGCGTTCAGCTCGAACTCGAGCACACTGAGGCAATCAAGCGTGCGGTGGAGAGCGGGCTGGGGATAGGTTGTATCTCGCGGCTGGCGCTGCGCGATGCCTTCAGGCGTGGCAGTCTGGTTCCGGTGGAGACGCCCGAGCTCGATCTGCGACGTCGTTTTCAGTTCATCTGGCGTCGCGGGAAGTACCATACGGCAGCGATCAGGACCTTCCTCGACGATTGCCGGGCGCTGACGTCCGGCGTCAAGCGCAGTCACGAAATTTCAATACCTGCGGTTCCTTGACCGCCACGTTTTCATCCTGCAGGGCCGCTGTGCACGCAGGTTTTCAATTATTTCGGAGTTTCCGGCCATGACAGATCCTCAGTTGACCTGGATCGAACAAGACGAAACGTGCACCGCACGCTGGCATTCAGAAAGCGGTACGCAGCCCCCCCGGCGGGTGCAGATGGCAGACGACACCATGAACGCGGATACCGCCTTTCGCCTGGCGTGCGAGGGTACGGCCCTGCTGTGGCGTGGCGACTTCCAGAATGCGCGGCTGTTGCTGCAGGCCGTGGCGCGGCGTGCCGAGCCGAAACCGAAAAAGGCTGCGCGCAAGAAGGCCAAAGCGGCCGATGTGACGCCCGCCCATGCTTTTCACCTGTATCGGCAATCGCAGGCGCAGCGCGCCCGCGTGCTCGGCATGTTGCTGATTCCGGTGGGTGAGGATTACACCATCCCGCTGCGCCGCGCGCCGGATATCAGTGAAGCCTGTGTGGAAGCCTATGGTGAGAGCACAGACCCCTTTGTTGTTTCCCTGCGTGAGCTGCTCGGGGTGGTCAGTGCACACGAGTGGCGCAAGAAAGGCGT
>JALNWS010000016.1 GCA_023230755.1 Azoarcus sp. | reverse complement strand
GTTATTGACGACACTCAAGCTGGACGCTATATTACTGCGCTCTGTTGGTGATGTAGCTCAGACGGTTAGAGCGATGGATTCATAACCCATAGGTCGGCAGTTCGATTCTGCCCATCACCACCAAAAAACAAAGAAGCCCGCCCCGTGCGGGCTTCGGCGTTTCTGGATCAAGGCAGGGGGTACAAACAAGGGGTACACTTTTTCGGAGTGTGCCATGCAACTCGCTTCCCACCTGCGGCTTTCCCGCTGCGGCATCTACCAGTTTCGGCTTGTCTTACCCGACAATCTTGCGGCCATTGTCGGTCAGAAATGCATCATTCAAAGCCTTGGCACCAAACGGCCTGAACAGGCACGGATGGCAGCCTACCGTCTCTCCGCTAGAATCATTCCCTTTCTACGTGCTTTGAGGCGTACCGTGGCATTTGACCCTGACAGCATTGACCCCAAGAACGTCCGCGAGCTGATCGTCAAGAATCTGAAAATCACCCCAGACGGCGGCTTGTCGGCAGACTACATTGAAACCAGCGCAGACCCCGTGGTGGCGGAACGGGAAATGCGACATCTCGAACGGCTATCGCGGCCAGCAAAGGCACTTATCCCAATCAGCGAGGAAGCGGCAGATAGAGTGCTGGCCGAGCATGAGGATTTTGCCGCCATCATCGATGCAGCCCTTGCCGCAAAAGCAGCGCCTACCCCAGCCCCTCCTGCGTTGGCTTGCAGTATCAAAGAAGCCATCGAAGCCTACATGGATAACAAAAGCGGCACCGCCAAGACAACACAGTCTGCCTATCGCCGCCGTCTGAACATCTTTGCCATGCTGGCAGGTGGCGAAGCACGGATGCTTCATGAAATATCGCCTGCGGAATGCGTCAAGATTTCCGAAGCCTTGGCTCTGCTTCCTCGTCATATTCGCGAGGTTCAGAGTGCGGAAGAGATGCGAAAGAATCCGCCAGCAGGCAAGCCGATTGCCAAACCCACGGTCAAGGAATATCTCATCCTCATTCAAGACTTCTTTGACTGGGCTATTGGGTCACTGCGCTATCCAGAGGGCGACAATCCATTTGCCAATATTAAGAAACCATCCGAAGGTAGCCACGGCGGAACAGGCAACGGAGCTGAGGCTTTTACGGATGCCGAGTTGCAGCAGATTTTTCAGCCTGCATTGTTTGCCAGCATGAAGCGCCCCTATCAGTTCTGGGGGCCGTTGATTGCGCTTTTCACAGGGGCGCGCTCCAACGAGATCGCCCAGTTGCGGGTGATCGACATCGTTCGGGATAACGGTGTGCTTTGCATCGACATCACCCATGAGCCGAACCATCCCGTACCCACCCAGACCAAAAATCCCAACTCTGTGCGGCGGATTCCTTTACATAAAAAACTGCTGGCAATCGGTTTCGAGGACTTTGTGGCCGACATGAAGGCCACAGGGACGCAAAGGCTGTTTGGCCTACCCATCGGGGATGATGGAAAGTGTGAGCGCTACCTAAGTCGTGATTTCAATGAGGGATTGGCGGTCAAGGCAGGCGTCTATAAATACCGCAAGAAAACCCTGCATTCGTTCCGCGACACCGTTGCCAACCTGCTGGGAAAGGCAAAAGTCTGGGGGCCGTATATTGATCGGTGGATGGGTCACGCATCAAGAACAGTGCAAGGCACGCATTACGCACGGGAGCTGACAACCGACGAGGCGTTGCAACAGGCCAGTGCGGCCCTGAGCTATCCCAATCTCGACTTGGCGGGTATCCGCTACCAGCGAGGCAGGTGGGATGAGTGGGTCAAAAGCCAGTTGGTCCCCAAGGAGCCGCGCCAGAAGCCACGCGTTTCTCCCAAGGAGGCCAAGGCAGCGATGGCAGCGAGAAAAATGGCGCGTGCTGATCTGATTGCCAAAAAGTCGCCAAAAACTCCTAGCGCCACGTCATAGAACCTCCCCCTGCCTGATCGGAGCCAATACAATGGCAAAAAAACCGAACAGGCAGGGACATGAACAAGAACGAAGCATTTTCGCGGGTGGTGATCGATGCCCTGCTGGCCGCGCAAGGCTGGCAGACCACCGACCCGAACGCCGTCCGCTTTGAAGTCGTGATGCACGATGGCACCCGTGCAGACTATGTGCTGTGCGACCGCCACGGGCGTTCGCTGGCCGTCATCGAAGCCAAGCGTTTTTCCGTCAATCCTGCCGATGCCGCCGAGCAGGCGAAGAACTACGCCAAGCAGTTGGGCGTACCGTATGTTTTTCTGACCAACGGCAAGGAAATCCTGTTCTGGGAATGGCAGCGGGAAGCCTACCCCCATCCCGTCAAAACCTTCTTCAAGCAAGACGATCTGGAACGCCGCTTTGCCACCCAGCAACTGCGCCGTGACCCACTGAGCGTTCCCATCGACTTGAAGATTGCTGGCCGCGACTACCAGCAAGCCTGTATCCAGACCGCCTGCAAGGAAATCAAGGCAGGCCGCCGAAAACTCCTGCTGGAAATGGCGACGGGCACGGGCAAGACCCGCACTGCTGCCGCGCTCATCAAGCGACTCTTTGAAGCCAATGCGATTACCCGCGTGCTGTTTCTGGTGGATCGCATTCCCCTTGCCAAGCAGACCGAGGATGCTTTTGCCGAGCATCTACCCGATTACCCCGCCTATGTGCTGCGCACGGGCAGGCGCTTTCAGGACGAGAAACGCATCACCATCACGACCCTGCAAAGCATGATCAACATCTATGGGGATTATTCGGCAGGCTACTTCGACCTCATCATTTCCGACGAGTGCCACCGCAGCATCTACGGGAAATGGAGCGGGGTGCTGAAATACTTCGACGGCACCCAGATCGGTCTGACGGCGACCCCCTGTGTTGCCAACCTTGATGAAGTCGCGGGCGACGAGGAGGACAAGCTGTTTGTGCGCGATACCCTGCGCTTCTTCGAGGTGGAGGAACCCACCTTCTCCTACAAGCTGAAAGATGCCATCCGTGATGGGGTGCTGGCCCCTTACCAGGTCTATCAGGCCAAGACGGTCAAGACGGCAGCCGAAGGCGGCTTTGAAGTGAAAAAATCGGAACTGGACTGGTCGGCCATGGACGATGAATCCCGTGCCGAGTTCGAGCAGCTATTTGCCGATGCCGACCCCATCATCATCGACCCTTCCGCACTGGAACGCCGCTTCACCATCCCTGAACGCAATCGGGCCATTGTGCGCGAGTTCCGTCAGGTGCTGGAAAACGGCTATACCGACCACAAGGGCGTGTTGCGGATGCCGCTGATCGGCAAGACCATCGTGTTTGCCGTCAATAAAAAGCACGCCGAGACGCTGGCCCAGCTTTTCGATGCCGAGTTTGCCGACAAAAAGCCTTCTCCCGATGTGCGCTTTGCCGACTATGTGGTTTCGGGCACTGGCCCTGACGACACGCTGGATGCTATGGCGAAGATTCGCCGCTTCAAGAAGGAACCCTTCCCGCAGATTCTCGTTTCCGTGAATATGCTCGATACGGGCTTTGACTGCCCCGAGGTCTGCAACCTCATCTTTGCCCGTTTCACCCGTTCCAGCATCCTTTATCAGCAGATGCGCGGACGCGGTACGCGAAAAACCAGCAAGAAGCCCCTCTTCACGATGTTCGATTTTGTCGGCGTGTGCGACTGGCACGGCGATGATGACGTGGTGGCCGAGGGCGGTGTCGTCGTGGCGAAGCAGCCGCAGAAGAAGAAATACGAACCCAAGCGCCTCTTGTCGCTGGACATTGATGATCACATCGACCCGACGACCCGCGAGTGGATCACCGTCGATGAGAACGGCAACATGCTGTTCCCCGAGGCATCCGAGCAGAAGGCCAGCGAGCTGGGGACACGTTTCGAGGCTTGGCTATTGGAACAGAGCGGGCTCGACCCCGAGCAGGAACGCTGGTTGCGGATTATGGGCGCTCAAATCCGTGCCAATGCTGACACGCTGGACGAAGTGATGCCCGAGCATTTCGCCTTCTTCCATACCTTTTCCCAGATGGGCGGCTTGCGCGAGGCCCAGCGGGTGTTCGGCACTGCCGAAGCCCTGCAAGCCTTGCTGGACAGCCTGAATGCCAGTCTGTTCATGCCCCCTGACAACGCAGCCCCAAGCGACGATAATCCGCGCCCCACAGCGCACTAATCGAAGGAACACCCCATGCCCTTGACCCCCGACATGCGGCGGTCGATTGACCAGATTCGCGACTACCTTTTTGGCGGTGGCTACCCTGATCCCGTCAGCAACGCCGAGCAGCTTTCCTTCCTGTTCTTCTTCTACCTTGTCGAAGGCATTGATGCCGAAAACAAGATGAAGGCCAAGGTCTTGAAGCAGCCCTATGAAAGCCTGTTTGCAGGCGACTGGCAGCTTCGCAATCCGCTCAACGCAGAAAACGGCCAGCTCACGATTCCGCGTGACCGCTTCCGTTGGTCGGTCTGGGCCAAGGGGCTTTCTGGCGAGGCATTGGTGCGTTTCCTGCGCGATGAGGTGTTTGCCTTCTTCGCCGAGATGGGCGAGGCGGCAGCGCACAACTTCATGGACGGGGCACGGCTGAACATCATTGATCCCACCGTGCTGACCCAAGTCGTCAATCTGGTGGATGGCCTGCGGCTCGATGCCGCCGATTCCGATACCAAGGGCGACCTGTTTGAACACGTCCTGCGCCAGATTCGGCAAGCGGGCGAACTGGGCCAGTTCCGCACCCCGCGCCACGTCATCCGCAGCATCGTGACCCTGTTGAATCCCAAGGTCGGGGAAACCATCTACGATCCTGCGGCGGGAACGGCGGGCTTTCTGGTGGCGGCCTACAACCACATCCGCCTTGCCAACTCGTCGGCCAATGCCATTCAGACCGTCGAAATGGACGGCAAGAAGCAGTTGCGCGGCTTAGGCGATCAGCTTTCTGCCGCCCAGACCGCTGCCCTACAATCGGCCACCTTCTACGGCAACGACGTTGATCCGAAAATGGTGCGTCTTGCCACCATGAACCTCACCCTGCGCGGCCTGCCGAACGTGCGGGTGCTGTTGCGCAATGTGCTGACCAGCACGCTGGACAACGACAAGAAGGAGCAACTGGGGCTGCCCGCTGAGGGCTATCACGTCATCCTTGCCAACCCGCCGTTCGCGGGGCGAGTGGATAAGGACAGGGTGGTGGAGGATGTGAAGGTCGGCACCAGCACGGCCACAGAACTGCTGTTCCTGAAATACATGATGGATAGCCTGCGGCCCGCTGGCCGTTGCGGGGTGATCGTGCCCGAGGGCGTGCTGTTCGGCTCCACGGGCGCCCACAAGGAACTGCGGCGGCAACTGATCGAGAACAACCGAGTGGAGGCCGTGTTGTCGCTGCCTGGCGGTGTATTCCAGCCCTATTCAGGCGTCAAGACATCGGTGTTGATTTTCACCAAGGGCGGCAGCACCGAGCGGGTGCTGTTCCTGCATGCCGATAACGACGGCTACAAGCTGGACGCCAACCATGACAGCCCGATTGAAGATGATGACCTGCCCGCCCTGACCGATGCCTACCTGCAACGGGATCAGAACTGGAACCGTTGGCTGGCCCGTGATGCGCAATCGGAATGGACGGAAAAATGGTGGTTTGCCGACGCCGATACGGTACGCCAGAACGACTTCAACCTTTCTGCTGGGCGCTACCGCCCTATGAGCCAATCCGCCGTGGAACACCGCGATCCCCGCGAGATTCTGGATGAACTGGCGGCGATTGAGGCTGAGATTGTTGAAGAAGTGGAGGCGTTGAAGGCGGCGCTGGCGGAGCGGGTGGCATGACCCAGTGGCGTACCGCACGATTGGAGGATGTTGCACAAATCTTGGGTGGAGGCACGCCATCGCGAACCGAGCAGCGGTATTTTGGTGGAGGTATCGCTTGGGCGACACCCACTGACATCACCAAGTTGGATGGGCTTTACATCAGCAAGACCAAGGAAACGGTTTCTGATGAGGGTTTGCGCAACAGTTCCACCAAGCTGATGCCGCCTAATGCCGTGCTTTTGACCAGCCGAGCCACTATTGGCTTCACGGCTGTATCCACCGTTCCGATTTGCACCAACCAAGGGTTTATCAACTTCATTTGTGGCCCTGATCTGGTTCCAGAATATCTGGCCTTCTGGCTTCGCACCCAGCGGGACAAAATGATTCAGCACGCTGGTGGGACAACATTCAAGGAAATCGCACGAGGAACACTTCGGAAGTTCGAGATTCCTGTTCCGCCTGTTTCCGAGCAGCGCCGCATCGTCGATCTGCTTTCCCGTGCCGAGGGCATCGTTCGCCTGCGCCGCGAAGCCGAGAAGAAAGCCGCCGAACTCATCCCCGCCCTGTTCCTCGATATGTTCGGTGACCCTGCGACGAATCCGAAGGGGTGGCCACTTGTCCGTCTTGGCGATTTAGCGGAAAAAATGTCAGACGGTCCATTTGGCTCTAACCTGAAAACATCCCACTACGTTGAGACAGGGGTTCGCGTGATCCGTTTGCAAAATATCGGGATTGGCGAACTGATTGATGATGCGAAAGCCTATGTCTCGCAGGAACACTTTGCTTCTTTGCCTCGCCACCGTTGCTTGCCTGGCGATGTAATCATTGGGACGTTGGGTGATCCAAATCTTCGTGCGATTGTATTGCCGCCGAGTATCCCAGAAGCGCTGAACAAAGCCGATTGCGTGCAGTTCCGATGCCGTCAGGACACGGTCACCGCCGCTTATATTTGCTGGTTGATGAACATGCCTTCCACTCTGGCTATGGCGGCCTCACTGGTGCAGGGGATTACATTGACACGAATCAGCATGGGTAGGCTGCGCGAAATGATTGTGCCCGTGCCCCCGTTCGGGCTTCAAAACGATTTTGCGGATCGTGTTGAGACATTAAATGGCATCAAATCCCAGCAATACACAGCAACCGCCAAAGCCCAAGCCACCTTCCATGCCTTGCTGGCGAGTGCATTTGCCTGAACCTCTGCACGGTCAGGCTGACATCTGATCGGCTTGGACCTACAATCCACGATATGGAACCTCGCAACGTGCTTAGTTTTGCCCTTGCCGACCGCATCAACGATGTTGAGGTGGGGCCGAAGCACGTCCCCCTGAATCTTCTGGGGGATTTTCAGGAAGATGTCAGTGATTTCCTGCGCGGTTCCGCGCGGGATATTGACCCCTCCGATGTGATTGTTTCCGTTGAGTCTGGCTCGCTGGCTCTTGTTGCCACTGGACTGTTGGCAGCAACAACCCTTTGGAGCGACCTGGAACGGCTCAAATCGCCAGACTCTCTAAGTCTGATTGATCCCAAGCGGGCAGCCGTAGTGGAACGCTGGCAAGCCGCTACCCGCAAAAATCCACACCGCTCCTATCGTCTTGCCGATGATGCAAAAAGTGTCGCGCTTGTGGTCAATGCCTCCACCGATTTCCGCAAAGTGGAAGAGGTTTGGGTGGCTGTCGAGAAATATGTCCATGGTCGGGTAGTAGATTGGGGCGGCAAAACTAAGGCGAACGTGCATCTTGAACTTGAAGATGGCACGACCTTGAAAGTTGCAGCAACACAAAGTCTTCTGGCACAGGAAGAGCAAAATCGCTTGTACCGTCCCGCGCTCCTGCACATCAACGCCGAAGAGAATCTTCTGACGGGTGCGATCCGCAATCCTGTTCTGCTGGCATTCGAGACCCATCAACCGCGATTTGATGAGGCGGAGTTTGCCGAGATGGTAGAGCGGGGGACTGCGGCTTGGGAAGGGGTGCCGAATGCAACTGAATGGCTGGAAGAGTTGCGAGGTGGTCGCGCATGACGGCATCGGTGTTGCTGGACACCAGTTTTCTGATTTCACTGGTGGATAAAAGTCGGGCTAATCACGAGACTGCCGCACAGTATTACCGTCTGATGCTCGAAGATCAGGTGCCTATGTATTTTTCGGCTATTGCCGCCGCCGAGTTCAGCATCAAACAACCCATCACCGATTTGCCGCTGAAAAACTTCCGCCCCATCCCCTTCAATGTCCCTCATGCTCAGGTTGCTGGGCGTTTGTGGAACCAGCTACGGTCACGCGACGATGGCGCGCAGCGGCACGTTGCACGTGATGATTTGAAGTTGATCGCCCAAGCGTGTCATGACCAGATTCCTTTCATCCTCACAGAAGATGCCTCGACACTGCACAGATATTGTGAGCGACTTAATGCGTCAGGTGATTGTAGGACGCGGGCGGTTGTCTTGAATCAAGGCTTTGACCCCTGTGCGTTCAGGGAGGACGGTCAGCGAGGCTTGTCGCTTTAAGCGCCTGTAATACCTGAAAGGCTGGGCGTGGTTTGCTTCCTTGATCGTTTTTGAGCTCGTATGGAACCAAGAAAAGACGAACTTTCTGTGCTGGCCGTGTATTGCAGCCCAATGCAGCGCCTGACCTCTGCGCGGGCGGCTCCCCTTCTCGGGGTGAGTCTGAATGTGCTGCAAAGTGTGTTGCCAGAGGATGACGGTTTTGTGCCTTATGTTCCAGACCCGTTGCAAGCGCAAAATCGCATGTTTTTGCTTGGTGACCTTCTTGCTGTGGCTGGCATGGAGCATTCGATAACGGGGGATGGCGCTCCTGTTTTGAGGGAAGAGGCAGAGGCCATCTTGGAGCAACGAGTTGGACCGCCGCCGCCCGATTGGTTTGAACCTGCCAGCTACGATTCCCTCGACGATATTCAGCGACGGGCTATTTGGAATCAGACCCTTGCTGCCGAGCGGCAGGTTGTGCCGCTGGATCAAAAACCAAAACGAGGTAGGCCACGCAAGGACGCGGAAACTGTGCTGGGTGGGCGCATCATTCGTCCGAGAGGCTTTGTTTCGACCGCTGACTTCCTTCGTCGGGCAAGGCTTGATGATGAGTGGATTTTCGCAAAACCGCGAGCCAGTCGGCCCTACGATTTTCTCGAATCACTTGCTGCCGAAGATTCTGCACCATGGGAAGTAATGACCCTTGCTGCTTACCTTGATGCTGTTCGCTGCGGGGCAGTTGATGACCAGGCTGCTGATGAAGCTGCTAACGAGAGAGACGAGTTGGATCGCTGCATCAAGGTGGGCGGTGCCTAACACAAATTCGTCTTTCTGTCTATTTATTTCGTCTGTCTGTTTTTTAACCTTTTCTGATCGTATTGATTGGAAAAGGTTTTTTGTTTTTTGTGCGCCGTTATTTTGCAAATAAATCGTGCTTCCATGCTCGCAAAAATAAAGTTTGTCCTGCGGATGGTTGAGTGGAGTGCGGTACCAGCCAACCGTGGTCGGCAGGATTTTCCTGCTGGGCTTGTGATGAACTCATGTTGATCCAAGAGATTGGCATGCCGCGAAGGAAAGCGCTCGGGCAACCGAGCGAAGACGTTCTCCCCGCGAATCGTTCAGGAAACCGAATCCACATAGGTTCCTGAAACCACCAACCCAAGGGTCGTCTTTGGGCGTGGCGTCTTCTACCAAGGAGACGCCATCATGGTTTCATCATCTGTTGTATCCCTCGTTCCTGCTGTTGTTTCGGCTCCTGATGTTGGGCCGTGTGTTCCGACGCCCTTGATCTGGCCTGGCTGCAAGGACTGGATTGAAGGGGCCGTAGCCAATGACATACCCGCTGACGCATCACGCCTGATTGATGTCTTCATGGGGTCGGGCACGGTTTCTCTCAAACTGGCCGAACGCTTCCCTTCCGTGCTGATGACCGACGTGAATCCCGATTTGGTGGGCTTCGTGCGTGTGGCTCTGCTCGACCCTGAGGGGTTGATTGCCAAGGCATCCCCGCTGTTTGTGGCAGGGATGAATGACGGGGAAACGTATCGCCGCCAACGCACCTTGTTCAATGACGGGGTTGGCATGCGCACGCCCGAGCTTTTTTTGTATCTGAACCGCCATTGCTACGGCGGAATGATTCGCTACAACAAGAAGGGCGGCTTCAATACCGCTGCGGGCAATCGAAAGTCCTCGGTATTTCCGAAGGAAAGCATTCGCGGCATGGCGAAGCGCCTGCCCCATGCTGTCGTTGAACTTGCTGATTTTCGGGTCACCATGGAAAAGGCGGGTGCGGGCGACTTTGTGGTTGCCGACCCACCCTATCTGGCTTCGACCATTACCTACACTGCGCAAGGGTTTGGTATTAAGGAGCATGCTGACCTCGCTCGTGCGGCAGAAGAGGCGGCAGCCCGTGGGGCGACCGTGGTCATCTTCAACCACGATACCCCGCTCGCGCGTCAGTTGTATGCCAATGCCAGTGAAGTTGTCTCGCTGTCTGTGCGGCGAAAGCTTGGCAAGCACAAAAAAGTGCCAGAGTTGAAGGCGGTTTATCGCCCCTGCGTTCAGACGCCAGCCGTTGCTCCTGCCTTCACCGTTGTGGGCGACTGCACACCTGCTGCCAATGACAGCGAATCCTGTGCAGAAGGTTTCAACGTTTTCGGTGTGATCGAGCGGCCCGCTGTTGCTTGTGCCTACGAATCCAGTACCGCAAAGGCAAACGCAACCCTCTGGGCGCATCCTGTCGGCAAGGTTTGGGCTACGGGGTTCGATTTTGCCTTTTCATGCGGAGATTTTGCTTCTGCGACTTCACTTCCCCATGTGGGCGGTGTGCGGACAGATAGCAAATCGAGGGCGGTAGAGCAGGCGGTCACGGCCTTGCTGGACGAGTTGTCTGCGCGATTTCCCGATTTGCAAAGATTGAGCAAGGGGCAGGCAACCGAAGTTCGTGCGTTGCGAAAATGGCTGGCAGAACAGCTTGAAAAAGCGCGTGCTGGTGGTTTCGAGCCTCTGCCCGCCTTCACTTTCATTGACCTGTGTGCGGGTGTGGGGGGCTTCCACCTTGGGCTTTCACAGGCAGGTGGTCGCTGTGTGCTGGCTTGCGAAATCGACGAGCATGCGCGGCAAACGTACCTGGCGAATCACCCGATGGAGGGTGTGCCGTTTCCGTCAGACATCACCCAGTTGAGCGCACAGGATGTTCCCGACCACGAGGTGCTGGCGGCAGGTTTCCCCTGCCAGGCATTCAGCATTGGCGGGAAGAAGGCGGGATTTGCCGAGGCTCGGGGCCAAATCATTTTCCACCTCTTCCGCATCATCGAGGCCAAGCGCCCCAAGGTTGTCCTGCTTGAAAACGTGAAGAACTTCTGTTCAGGCGAAGGTGGTCTGTGGAGTCGCACCCTGCGGCAGAAGCTGTCGGGCTTGGGCTATGCCGTGAGCGGCAAGGTGTTCAACGCCGCTGACTTTGGCACGGCACAGGAGCGTGAGCGTGTCTTCTATGTGGCCTATCGACTGGACGCATTCCCGATGGTCCAACGGTTTTCCCTGCCTGTCGGTGGTGGCAAATGGGTGTCTGTTGCGGACATTCTTGAACCAAACGCACCTGCTGGAAAACACGCCGCCAGCGACATCACGATCAGCCCAACGCTGGACAAGAAATCGCCGCTGAAACGAATCGGCATGTTGCACGGACACCGAGGGCAGCAGGCCCGAGTCTATGACCCGCAAGGTCACGCAACAACTCTGCTGGCGGGGCAGCAGTCCTGTGGGCTCTATCTTGTAAATGGCATTCCCCGCCAACTAACGCCCCGCGAGCGTGCCCGCCTGCAAGGCTTTCCAGATTGGTTCAAGCCGCATCCCGTGAAAACCCATGCCAACAAGCAGTTCGGCAACAGCGTCGCCGTGCCCGTGATCGCTGCTTTTGGTACCGCATTTAACCAGCAGTTTTTCAGCCAAGCCGCGTAAGGAGGAAACCATGACACAACAAAAAGTAGTTTGCACTAGCGAGAAAAGCAGCCGCCGTCGTAAGGCTGGAAATGTTCAGGGGGCATCCAAATCCGCATCCAAGCCGAAGCGTGATTCCATGTCCAATGGGGTGTTGAAGCCAGACACTCACGGGCAAGTTTTTACGCCTGCCTCACTGGTCAATGACATGCTGGCCCTTCGGAAAAATGCTGGCCGCACTCTGGAACCCTCGTGTGGTTCGGGGGCTTTCTCGAATGTGCTGCATGCTGCTGGCGCTGACCTCGTGGCGTTGGAACTGGACCGCGAACATGCGCCACGCTATGCCACGGTTCGCGACTTTTTTGATTATCCAGTGACCGAGCGGTTTTCCACCATTATTGGCAACCCTCCCTATCTTCGGTTTCAGGATATTCCAGCGGCGACGAAGGCTAAGCTGGACATGAGCAACTTTGATCGTAGGACGAATCTGTTCTACTTCTTCATCGAAAAATGCGTCAAGCACCTTGAACACGGCGGAGAACTGATTTTTGTAGTGCCAAGGGAGTTCCCCAAAGCAACAGCCGCCCGCCACTTGAACCGCTGGTTGTTCGAGCAGGGCTCGATTACCGATTATGCCGACATAGGGGATCGGGCATTCGTTGGTGCTACCCCGCCATGCTGTGTCTTCCGCTTCGAGAAGGGCCGCACTGATCGAGTCATGAACGACGGTCGAGTGTTTTCCGAACACAACGGCCAACTTTTTTTCCTGCCTGCTGGCACACAGGGCGTACCGCTTGCCGACTTTTTCGAGGTCGGTGTTGGTGGGCTTAGTGGCGATGACGAACTCTTTACGCATCCACAAGGCAATCTTGACGTGGTGTGTTCTTCAACGCGCAAAACTGGCAAGGCCCGCAAGATGCTCTTTGGCAGTGGCGCCCAGCGGATGCTGGCGGGACACAAAGCCAAGTTGCTGAAACGACGCGTGCGCAGATTCAGTGAGGCCAACTGGTGGGAGTGGGGACGCAACTGGAAGTTGTCGGAGGCGCCACGCATCTATGTGAATGTCAAAACCCGTCAGGCCAACCCGTTTTTTACCCACCAAGCCACCGCCTACGATGGTTCAGTCCTCGCATTGTTTCCCCGAAACGCGGGCATGGACATTGAGCAGGCAGTCAGCATTCTGAATGCGATTGATTGGAATGCGCTTGGTTTCGTGAGCAACGGGCGGTTCCTGTTCGCCCAACGTTCCTTGGAGCAGACCCTGATCCCCGAGGCCGTTGCAGATCAACTACGCGAAGCCATCGTGCAAAAGGGCTTCCAGTCCGCCTGTGATTCCGAACGGTATTTCACAGGTGCAGTGACCGTGATCACGACATTGGGTACCGCTTTAAACCAGCAGTTTTTTAATCAGACAGCGTAAGGAGGACAAACATGAACATCGCAAGACAGAACGAGTATTGGGATTTTAGTGAAGTCCCCAAGCTTGTCAGCCATCGGCTATCAACGGCATTCGACCACAAGTTTGTTCTGCGCAGAAACAAGGGGGAACAGACTATTTACATCACTTGGGAAGCTGGGCCGTCAAGAGATGCCGTAGATGCTGTCATTTCCGAGCATTTTCCGCGAATCACGTTCAACAGCGATGTTGATATGCGCGAATACACCTCGCCAATCGTCATCGAAGGCAGGCTCCTGACTTCGTATTGGTATTCCCTTAAACGGGTGGGTTTGTTCGACGGGCGAGCAGAAGATATCCCACGCCTAGTTGCCTCTGGGGAGAACCTTGAAGAGCGCAACTGGCTTCGATTCACTCCCTTTGAGCAGGCTTTACGCGATAGGAACGAGTCGCGTGCGATTGCACTTTTTCTGGCGGGCGCGAGTTTTGAGCGCTGTCTTCCTGGGGAGTGCCTACATGAGTGCGTGATCTTGCTTCCGCGACTCTGGACGTTGATGGAATCGAAGTTGCTCGGGGCAGATACGAGCGTCGATGCCATGCAGTGCAAGCGGCGCCGTTTGTGATTGCCAACGGTATTTCACGGGGGGCAGGTACGACTCGCAGGTCGTATCTGCCTGCTTCGCAAAATGCATTTTTCCGCCTTCTGTCGGCAAGGGGTTTGCCTGCGCTTGACTTTGTTTTCAGACGCGCCAAAAAGGTGTGGAGCGAGCCATGTATCGCGCAGTTAAAAAACTGCCCGATACGCCCGCTCCTGAAGGAGAAAAAGCATGGGAAGACCGCTGTTGCCAGCGCACGAAATCCGCAAGAAGGCGGAAACCTATCTGACCCCCGCCGAGCGAGCGGTCATTCAGGAGAAGGCACGCTCTGCGCATTTGTCGCTGGCAACTTACCTGCGCAAATCGGCACTCGGTCACGCGGTTCATTCCGTCCCCGTAATAAACGCGGAACGTTGGGCCGAGCTCGCCCGCACGACGGCGAACCTCAACGCCATCGCAGCAAAAATCCATCAAGGCGAAATCGCCTACCTGCCCGAGCAGGTCCTGGACGAACTGCGGGAGCAGGTGGAATCCGTCCGCCGTTTGCTCATGGGGGAATCGCCATGATCGCGAAGCAGATTATCGGCGGTGGCTTTCGTGGCGCGCTGGATTACCTGCGCCACGGTACCAAAGGGAGCGCCCCAGAACGCGGGGAGGTGCTGGATACCAATCTGCCCGTTTCAGATTTCAGCCCAAGGGCATTTGCGGCTGGCTTTGGTGCCTTCCGCAAGCTCAACCCGAAACTTGGGCGACCCGTTTATCACGTTTCGCTATCCCCCGCGCCTGGCGACGAGATTTCTGACGATCAGTGGCGGCAGATTGCCCGCCACTATCTCGACGGGATGGGGTTTGCCGACTGCGCCTTTGTCCTCATCAAGCACGATGAGGAAGCCGAAGGCGAGGCGGTACGCCCACCACACATCCATATTTTGGCCTGCCGTATTCGGCCAGATAGCACCACCGTTTCTGACAAGAACAACTTTCGCCGTTCGGAAACGGTGGTGCGCGACATTGAGGCCCGATTTGGTCTCATTGGCGTTGCTTCACCCAAACCCAAAAAAACAAGGAGGACAGAGATGACACAAAACAAGAACAGCCTTGCACAGGCTGACCACGAGCCCGAAATAAGCATTTCCATCGGCGATGAACTGGATGCTAACGAGCGCCGCGAACTTCGGCGGCAACTGCTCGATGAGGAATATCTGAATCTGCTGCGTATCCATTTTTCGGAATCCGTCCTCTATGTTCGCAAAGGGAGTAAGGGGATCACACTGCATTTCAAAGATGGTGGGCGTGTGCAGGATTTTGGTGACCGTGTTTCCGCCTATGCAATGCCTTCGGCCTCTGCTGCCGCTGCCTTGATTGATCTGGCGATCATGAAGGGCTGGCCCAGCGTGGTGCTGACGGGCAACGAGGCGTTCTTGAAAGAGGCGTTCAGCATCGCTCTGGCCCGCGGCCTGATGGTTCAGCCTCGCCCTGACCAGATCGAGGTTTTCGCGGCAGTTCAACGGGAATACCAAGAACGCAAAAGAGGGAAGACGGGCGCCAGCATTGCACCGCCCATTGCCCTGCCGCCGCCCAAGTCGCTTTGGCTGGACAGCCTGTCAGGCCCACAGGGCTTGCGCAAACGCTTGCAGGATAGGCCGAAAGATGACGACGAGTCGGGCGCTGCTCCGAATCGTCCCAGAGGTCCGAGCATGTAATCCCGACAAACCCACTACCGATAAAACAACAGGAGACAGCAATGAAGAAGATGCAGGAAGTCTATATTTCCTTCAACAAAGAGGAACAGGCCCGCCTAAACGGTCTGACCTTTGAGGCCCTTGGCCTCTATTTCTACCTAAAAGAGAAAGCCAACTTCAAGAGTGGCGTAGTCGGGACGTTTGGCAACCAGAAACTGCGCTATGCCAGCTTTGCAAAGATGATGGACAGGCCTGCCAGCCAAGGCAGGGAAGAACGGCGATTTGATACCACCGACATCAAGCGGCTACTGGCCCAACTCGAAAGCGTTGGGCTGGTGGAGGAACACCAATGGGACGGTACGCGCCTGACCATGCGCTTACCCTTGTCGCCGCTCTGGAAAAACAACCCTGAACTACCGAAAGGGAAGCCGAAGTTGCCATGCGGCAGCCAAGACAAATCCTCGCAAAGCCCCACCCCGCAAGGCATTAGCGATGTCGGCCATTCTCAATCAGTAATGACCTCTGAAAGAGGATCAATACCTTTTTTCAGTAGTGAGATCACTACTGAATGCGGCGGCGAAATCGCCGCCGACCCCTTGGAAGGGCAAACCGCGCCATCGGCCCTTGTCGGGCCGAGGCAGGGCGCCATCGCTGCTGGCAAGCTGGCGGCAAGTCTGCTGAAACGGTTGCGCGAGGCTGGGGTTCAGAATGTGGAATCGGCGGAGTGTCGGATTGCCTGCGACCGCTGGGCGGCTTCTGGGGTTTCGCTCAAAACACTAAATAACGCCATCGAGATGAACCGAGTTTTCATGGACGACAACGGTCCGCTGACTTTCCATGAGATTGCCGTAGCGATGCCGATCACCGCGAAGCGACAAGATAGGTTTGCATCCAGAACCGAACGCTACCGCGCCAGCTTGCGCGTGGCTGGCGGGATTTATCTCGATACCGCCGTCAGCAAGGAAATCTTTGAAGCGTGGGATAAGGCTGGGATTGCCATCGAAGCCGTCGAATCAGCCATTGCCGAGCGATGCCGCCATGACCTTTCCCCTGTGAAGGCTGGCGACCTGAACCAATATCTTTTCCCCAAGCCAGAAACCGAGCGTGACCGCGCACGACGGGAGCAGCGCGGCAGGGTTGTTCTTTGATGTTTCGGACGGGCGGCGGCGACAAGCCCCGCCCTGTCTGATATGTCAATCGGGATAACGCGAGGGCCAAGCATGTTCAATGTCAGGGAGCAAATCACGCAGCGCATCATTGCCGCCCTTGAAGACGGTACGCCACCTTGGCGGAAAGGCTGGGATTCGATCGAAAGCCATTTCAATCTCGCCAGCGGCAAGCCCTATCAGGGCATTAACCAGATTTTGCTGGGGATGGCGGGGTTTTCCGATCCACGCTGGATGACACTGAAACAAGCAAACGCCACGAAAACCGACGAGCATCCCAAGGGCTTGCACGTCAAAAAGGGTGAGAAGGGCACGATGATCGTGCGGATGGTCGAGGTTGCCAAGGGAAGCCGCGACGACACGGCAGATGCGGACGTGGTGGCCGAGGACGCAAAAACCCGCTTGGTGATGAAGTCTTTCACCGTCTTCAATGCTTCCCAGATTGAGGGCGTGCCGCCGATGCCACGCCGAGTGCGCGACATTCCACCCATAGAGGCGGTGGAGCGGGTCATTCAGGGGTTGAAGGCCGATGGCGTCAGCCTGCTGCACGGCGGTGATCGGGCTTGCTACGTTCCCAAGCTCGACACAATCAAGATGCCCGATAAAGGCGCCTTCCACAGCCCAGAGGATTATCACGCGACGCTATTGCATGAAGCTGCACACGCCACAGGCGCCAAGAAACGGCTCGACCGCTTCGGAATTTTCGGCAACCTGACGAGCGCCGAATCCTATGCTCGCGAGGAACTGCGGGCTGAACTCGCCAGCGCGATGCTGGGGGCCGAGTTGGGTATCCGCCAAGGGGATTACCACATCGAAAACCACGCGGCCTATCTGGGCTCATGGCTGCAAGCCTTGAAGAACGACAAGAACGAGATTTTCAAAGCCGCTGCCGCCGCGCAGAAAATCAGCGATTGGCTGAAAGAGCATTCGGTCACGCCGAAAATCGAGCAGACGGAAGAAATCACCGAGGTGCCGACCGAGGAAGTCGCGCAAGCGCCAAGTCAGCCCAGACGGCGCGCAGGCATGCGAATGTAAGGTAAAATCCGCCCACTCCCTAGACGGACTAGGGGGTACACATTAGGGGTACAACTTTTTTACCTCTTGTTTTACCTAAGGCTTTGATTGTTATGGTGGTTTTTGATTTTGGCAATAGTCCGCCCATCACCACCACAAAATACAGTGAAAAGCCCAGCCCTCACCGGCTGGGCTTTTTGCTTTCTATCCCGAGGGTCAAAAGTATCCAATCCATCCTCCCCGGACAGCCCCCGTTTCAGCGCTGAGCAAGCATCCCGCAGAAAACTCTGACAGCCTCGGCCGCAACGCGGGCTAGCAGGGCTCCCGGCGCAAAGCCGATGCACGCCAGGCAATCTGCCCCTGCCCGGCCTCATCCACGCGCGCAACCAATGCGTCGGCCAAGGTCTCGTCGAGCGTAAACACGAACGTCACCTGCGCGTCATGCTGAACGCGCTGCAAATCGCCCTGAGCAGCGTCAATCTCTCGACGCAGCATCCCTTCAAGCGCATACGGAACCGTGCATTGAAGTGTTCTGACTTTAAAGACCGGCACCTTGGTCGCCAGCTTGAGCGCCTGGGCAACGCAGTTCGTGTAGGCCCGCACCAAGCCGCCCGCCCCTAGCTGAACGCCACCGTAGTAGCGCACAACCGTCGCCACGACCCCGTCCAGATTCTGATGCCGCAGCACATCGAGCATCGGGCGTCCGGCAGTACCTGACGGCTCACCATCATCCACGGCCGCTGAATGGCCGCCCGCAAGTAGCGCCCAGCAGACGTGAGTTGCTCCGGGATGAACCTCACGCAATTCGGCAACGATGGCCTTGGCGGCGTTACGATCCGGGACCGGCTGCACGCGACACAG
The DNA here is from genome assembly GCA_023230755.1 of Azoarcus sp. Classification (GTDB taxonomy): domain Bacteria; phylum Pseudomonadota; class Gammaproteobacteria; order Burkholderiales; family Rhodocyclaceae; genus Parazoarcus. Next base: position 15,282 of record JALNWS010000016.1, on the reverse strand, counting down.
GAAACGGCTCTTCTTGATGAGCAGTTCACTCTCAACGGCAGCGGCGATGGTCAGAGACATGAGCGGGAGGGTAAAGCAGAGACAGGTCAGGCGCCAACGACACCCCGCAAAAACCGCGACGAACCCGGTCGTCACCGTCCGGGCTCGTTCGCATTCTGATCGGGATTTGGTTCAGCGCAGACAGCCAGCTCAACCCCCTATCGGCATGGGGCTGTCACCAGCCTTGCAGCAAACTTGCCCCTCGCCGGCCGCGATCAGGTGAGGCCTGCGATAAGTGTCTCGATTGCGCGCACGAGCGCCTCCGATTTCCTTGAATCAAGTGCATCGTGATGGAGCGAGGCAAACCGCCCTGAATCGTTGTCGTAATACTTGCCGCTCGCCGTCGCAAACTCATCGGACAATGCCGCGCGGGTGAGGATATCCGCGCCAATGGCGAGATCGCCGCCGTCGACACCGAAGCCCTCCTTCACCATCTTGCTCCCCAGCATGGAGCCGGGATTGACCGCGACGATGACGGGTCCGTCCGCCTGCAGTTCGAGTGCCAGATGTCGGGACCACATCGTCAGTGCCAGCTTGCTTTGCGCATACGCTGCCATGTGAGCCAGAGGAACCTTGCCTGCCAGCGCATCCAGATCAACTGGCGCCTGAGCGGCGGAGGACAGGTTGACCACCCGCCCAGAGCTCCCCAGCAAAGGCATGAGCAGCTTCGTCAGCAGATAGGGCGCGATCGCATTCACCGCAAAACGCACATCGAGACCGTCAGGGGTAATGGGTTCGGGCGTGCGGAGGATACCGGCGTTGTTGATCAGCACATCGAGCAAGGAATGGCGTTCGGCCACGGCGCTGGCGAGCCCCTCGACCTCGCCCATGCGAGACAGGTCTGCCACGTAAGTTTCCACCGCGCCTGCGCCCGGTAGCGCGCGCAGCGTTTTTTCCACCTCCGCCAACTTGTGCGGATTACGTCCGTGCAAGAGCACCGTGTGCCCTTTCGCGACCAGCATTTTTACCGTCGCCAGGCCAATGCCGTCGGTCGAACCGGTGACAAGAATCGTTTTCTGCATTGTCGCTCCTCACTTACGCGATGAAGTCCGGCAGCACTTCGGCGGCCAGACGGTGGATTGTGGTCTCGATATCAGCATGGTTGAAGCGCAGGTTCAGCGCCACGTGATTGACGCCGATCACTTCCAGCGCTTTCAGATGTGCCCGAAGGTGGCGCACGCCCAGCCGGAAGCCGAGGTGTATCGGTTGCGGCGGTGCATCCGGGTCCTCGGTCAGATCGACATACAGCGACTGCATCACGGGCTTGGCGGCTGCGCCCGCCGCCTCAACCCGTGCCCGCCAGTCGGCAATGATCTTTGCCTGCACGACAACGGGACGGGGATAGGTGATCCAGCCATCTCCATGGCGCGCGACCCAGTCCGGATCCTGTTGACTGCCCCCCGTAATCAGCAGAGGCAGTTTTGCGCCAGCGGGCTTGGGCAACATGTCCATGCTGCCATCCGGGCTGCCATACGCGTTCTCGAATGCGGGGCGATCGGCACGCATGCGTTCGATGTAATCAAGACCCGCGCGAAAACGCGCACCACGCTCGGCGAACGCAAGATCAAGCGCCGGATACTCCTCCGGGCGGTCGCCGGAAGCCACACCCAGAATCAGCCGCCCCCCCGACAATACGTCGACGCTGGCCGCGGCCTTGGCCACATGCGCGGGATGGCGCAGCGGCAACACGACGCTGGCCACGCCGAGCGCAATATGCTCGGTCCGGTCAGCCAGGAAACCGAGATAGACAAAGGGGTCGAACATCTGCCCGGCATCGCCGAAGGACGGCACGTTGAACGGCACATCGCGCAACCAGACCGCGGCGAACCCGAGCGCTTCGGCCAGTTGGACACGTCCGGCATGCCGCGCCATCGTTGGCGCCGGGCCGCTCGCGTAGTTCTCCAGCGGCACCACGAGGCCGATGCTCACGCGGCCGGGACGGAACACGGCGTTGTAGCCCCGGTTGATCCGCGGGAAGGCCGGGGCGTGATCGGCGATCGTCATGTATTTTTCCCTTCTGTCGCCACGCGGCCCGCTGCGCTCAAGCGTTGCCTTCGATGAGGAAGTGGTGGCTGATCGAGCCGGCTGTGCGCGCCTTGAGATGCGGCAGATAGGCAGGGTCATTCATGAAGTTCACCGCCGCCACCTTCGAGGGCCATTCGATGATGACTCTCATCGCGGCGCCATCGCCTTCACCTTCGAGCCGTTCATGGTTTGTGGTCCGGGCCAGGTACTTGCCCCCGTGCTTCTCGACGAGTGCGTTTGCCGCCCCGGCGTAATCGGCGATCCAGTCTTCAGTGACGGGGGTGACCGCCAGAACTGAGTAGTAAGTCATGCGTGCGTCGCTCCTGATGCAGCCGTGATTGCGGAGCCCTCAAGATAATGACTTTGATTTTTGAGATAAAGTGGGTATCCATGAGTTCATAATTCGGCATTTTGATATAAACATGGACACCGACAGCATCCGGCTCTTCGTGCTTGCGGCGGAGAAGCTCAATATCAGTGCCGCAGGCCGCGCATTGGGCCTCGCCCCGGCCGCAGCGAGTGCGCGCCTGGCCAAGCTGGAAACCACCCTGGGTGCGGACCTGCTGCTGCGCTCAACGCGCAAGGTGGCCTTGTCGATGGAGGGGGCCGAGTTCCTGCCCTACGCCAAGGAAATCCTCGCGCAGGAGAGTGCAGCATTTGCAGCACTGGGGCTGGGACGACCGATTGCGACTGGCACCTTGCGCTTTGCCGCGTCGAGCACCTTTGCGCAGCTTTACATTGCGCCGCTGCTGCCGGAATTCCTTGCCTTGCACCCGGGCATCACACTCGACCTGCGACTGTCCGACACCCAGTTCGACCTGATCGAGGGCAGTTTCGACCTCGCCCTGCGCAACGCGGCGCTCGACGACAGCAGCCTCAAGTGTCGCAAGCTGGCCGACGACCGGCGTGTGTTGTGCGCATCGCCCGCATACCTTGAACAGTACGGCGTCCCCCGCCACCCCGACGAACTGAGCGGGCACCAGTTGATCGGCTTCAGGGACCTGTCTCCCAGGGCGCTGATCAGCGATGGCGGGCAATCGGGCTACTTCGACCCGCGCCTTTCCGGCAGCCGGCTGGTGCTGGATGACGGCTTGAGTCAGAAGATCGCCACACTTGCCGGGGCAGGCATCTCGGTGAATTCACTGTGGAGCGTTCATCGCGAACTTGCAGAAGGCAAACTCGTACGCGTCCTGCCGGACTGCTGGGTCGACGATCAGTCCGCGCTGTGGCTGGTCTATCCGAAATCCAATGTCCTGACTGCAAAGGTCAGGATATTCATCGATTTTCTGATGGACAGAATCGGCAACGCGCCAGCGTGGCGCGTGCCTTGAAAAGCGTGTCCGGCAGCCGCAACAAGGGCCGCCGCGACGCGATGATGTCAGTCGCCGATGACCGGTGCCGGTTCGTCAACACCGGCAAACCAGGTGGACTTGATCGCGTCATGGATCTCGCCAATCCCCACCTGCAAGTCGTCGACGAAACAGTGCAGATCGTCGGGCGAACCAGCCAGCCAATCCGTATTTACCACATCAAAGCGGTTCTGCAACGCGGTCACCACAGCACATGCCTCGCCATTTCGCGGCAGCGAGTACATGTTGCGATGCAGGTCCATGAGGCAGCGGTTGATCGAGCGCGGAAACTGCGGATCCTTGAGGATGAAGCGAACCACCTCCGGGCCACGCACCCGATGTCGCACCTGCTGCCGATACATCTGGTAGGCAGACAGCGATTTGAGCACACCCATCCACTGCAGATTCTCGAAGGGAGTGAGGTCGCCAGGTGAGCGTGGCAGCAGATTGGCCGAACGCACGTCTAGCGTCCGGGTCGTCATGTCGGCGCGCTCGAGATAACAGCCCATACCCGTGAACGTTCGAGCTGGCGTATGGCTCAGGGTGCCGATGATCATGCCGGTCAGGGTCTGGCAGCCGCGGATCACACTCTTGAGAAAACCATCCATGTGACGTATAGAAATGCCCTGGCTCGCCTGCTCGTTCACCGCATGGTAGAGCTGATTGACCTCCTCCCACACTTCGCGCGGCATGACCTCGCGGGTGGTGCGCAGATTCGCGCGTGCGGCGGCAAGAGCCGAGACGATCGAGCCGCTGTATCTGCGGTCGGCACACAGGAAGGCCAGCACACTGGCCTCGTCGCGCCTGCCATAGTGCTCGTCGAAGAGTTCGTCACTGCCAGTGATGTTGATCAGTGAGGACCAGCCCAGCGTTGCCGTGCCCGGAAAATCGAGCATCACGTGACGACTGACCTGGATCAGACGGGCAGTATCTTCGGCGCGCTCCATGTAGCGCCCCATCCAGTAAAGATTTTCTGCGACTCGGGACAACATGTTCAGGCTCCCTCGGTATCGACAATCCAGGTGTCTTTGCTGCCGCCACCCTGCGATGAATTCACCACCAGCGATCCCTTGACCAGCGCAACTCGCGTAAGCCCGCCTGTCGTCACATAGGTGTCGGCGCCTGAAGAGAGAATGAATGGTCGCAAATCGACGTGTCGAGGCTCGATACCATCGCCGCACAAGGTCGGCGCGGCCGACAGCATGAGCGTCGGTTGCGCCATGTAGTTGCGCGGGTCGGCCTTGATGCGCTCCGCAAAATCTGCCCGTTGTTCGGCGGTTGAATGGGGCCCCACCAACATGCCATAACCGCCCGACTCATTGGCGGGCTTGACGACCAGCTTGTCCAGATTGTCGAGCACATAGCGCCGGTCGTCTTCGTACATGCACAGATAACTCGGCACATTGGGCACAATTGCGTCTTCACCGAGATAGTACTTGATGATTTTGGGGACGAAGGCGTAGACCACCTTGTCGTCCGCAACGCCCGCGCCCGGCGCGTTGCACAGAGCCACCTTTCCGGCACGCCAGGCCCGCATCAGGCCGCGCACGCCGAGTATCGACTCGGGATTGAACGCCTCCGGGTCGATGAACAGGTCATCCACCCGGCGGTAGATCACATCCACCCGTTTGAGTCCGTCGATGGTCCGCATGTAGACACAGTCGTCCGAACCCACAATGAGATCGGAGCCTTCGACAAGATCCACCCCCATTTGCTGTGCAAGATAGGCATGCTCGAAATAGGCCGAGTTGTAGATGCCGGGCGTCATGATCGCGATCGAAGGCACCTCGCCCGGACGCGGCGACATTGCCGCGAGCATGTCGTAGAGCTGCGACGGGTAGTCGTCGACCGGCATGATCCTGCCAGTTTCGAACATTTCCGGCATCACCCGTTTCATGACATTGCGATTCTCGAGCATGTAGGACACACCGGACGGTATGCGCAGGTTGTCTTCGAGAACGTAGATGGTGCCGTCCTTGTCACGTACCAGGTCCGAACCGCAGATGTGCGCCCAGATGCCGTGCGGCGGACTCACCCCCACGCATTGCGGGCGGAAGTTCACCGACTGCTCCAGCAATTCGGCAGGAAAGACGCCGTCCTTGATGATGCGTTGGTCGTGGTAAAGGTCGTCGATGAACAGATTCAGTGCATGAACCCGCTGCTTGAGACCGGCCTCGACGTGCTGCCACTCCGACAACGGAATGATTCGCGGCACGATGTCGAAAGGCCAGGCCCGGTCGATCATGTTGCCGTCCGAATAGACTGTAAAGGTGATGCCCATCACCTGAATGGCAACTTCGGCCGCCGTCTTGAGCTCTGCCACCTCGTCGGCGGACAGACTTGCCAGGTAACGGCACAACTCGCCGGCCGCTTCACGTGGCACCCGGCCTTCGCTTACAAGCTCATCGTACAAACCCGAACAGGCGTAGTCGCCCCAATCGATGCGTGCCATAGCTTCCTCTGCGGTACCGGCCCGCGAATTGCGGGTAGATACGTCGTACAGTACCCTTGCCGCGCCGTATTTTCCAGCACCCAGACACCCGGGCTTTCCTGCCCCCGCGGCGAAAAGCGGGCTGACGCGGCTGCTTTCTTCGGACACGCACAAAACACACACTGGTGGATTCAGTTCATCAGGAAACACATGAACCTCACGGGGAAGCACGAGCACGCACTCCCGTCGCCCCACGCCGCGGACACCTTATGACCTCCTCCTTATGACCTCCGCCCGACGGGCAACTTGCGTGATTCAGGCCCTTCCCGGCATGAACGGTGTGCGGCGATATTGTCTCGAGAAGAGCGTCAGCGCACACTTCGGCCGCCAGATACATTCGCAGGCATCTGACGTCGGACGAGAAGTTCACCGCATTCTCATCTACTAACGAAGTGGTAGTCTTCGGCGCAGAAGGGCAAACGGGGGCATCAGGCGTTAACACTCAGCCGCAGCTCACCGTTGATTCGCAGAAGCCGTATCCAGGAAGGAATGTTTCGATGCACCGCGTTTCACTGACACTGACCCTGGCCATGTGCCTTGCGCTCCCGGTTCAGGCCGCAGGCCCGCAAGCCGCCCACGGGCACCTTGAGCGCGTCATGGCAGACAAGACTGTGCGCGTCTGCATCTGGCCCGACTATTACGGAATCAGCTATCGCAACCCGAAAACGCAGGTACTTTCGGGAATCGACATCGACATGGCCAAGGCCCTCGGCAAGGACCTCGGCGTCAGTGTCACCTTCGTCGACAGCTCCTTTGCCCGACTTGTCGCCGATATCACGTCGGACCGTTGCGACGTTGCGATGTTCGCAGTTGGCATCACGCCGCAGCGAAAGGCGAAACTGCGCTTTACCACCCCACATCTCGCCAGCGACATCTACGCCATTGCTTCCAAAACAAACCGCCGCATCAAGCACTGGAGCGATATCGACAAACCGGGCTCGGTTGTCGCAGTTGCACGGGGCACGCTGCATGAACCGGTGATGCGCAGCAAGCTCAAGGCCGCCAAACTCCTGGTGCTGGATACGCCCTTCGCCCGCGAACAGGAAGTGCAATCGGGCCGCGCCGACGTATTCATGACCGACTATCCATACATCCAGCGCTTTCTCGAAAATGCGCAATGGGCGCGCCTGATTTCACCCCCGAGCACCTATCACATCACACCCTACGCCTATGCAATGCAACCGGGAGATGACGAGTGGCATGCCCGCCTCGAACGGTTTGTCAGCGACATCAAGCGTGACGGGCGTTTGATGTCCGCCGCCAAGCGCCACAAGCTCGATCCGATCGTCGCGCCGTGACGCAGAGCGTGCGCCAACTGCGCCTGACCTTCCTTCTCACGCTGACACTGTTTTCCGCAAGCCTGCTCGCAATCACCGGCTACACCCTGTGGCGCCTGAACGCGGACGCGCTGCGCGCCGGTTTTGAAATCTCGGCCCTGCACACCCACAGCTTTGAAGACTATCTGACGCAAAGCCTGCATGTTGTCGAGCAGGCTGCCGCCACCACCATTTCGGAAAACGATGGCAGGAGCCCCACCGATCTGCAGGCAGTCGAAGCGGGATTCCGCACCTTTCTGCGCCACGCCCCTTTCCTGCGCTCGATGTCGGTGCTCGACGCACACGACAGGATCATCGCCAGTTCCAACCCAGCCAACATCGGCAAGACGATCACGTTGCACAACTTTCTTCCGCAGGTAAACGTTACCAGGGAGATCCTGCGCATCGGCGTCCCGTGGGCAGGACGCGATTTCGCGGACGGGCATTCCTCCTCTGCGGATGCCCCCCTGGAGGCCGATGCGCTGAGCTTCATTCCGGTCACACGCACCCTGACCGTCGGCGACAGCACAACCACGATTCTGGTCGCGTTGAACCCCGACCACTTCGTCAACCAGATGTCGCAGAACCTCAAGTTCGACACGGCCCTGATTGAAGTGCTGCGTTACGACGGTACCTTGTTGATGGCCAACGACCCCACGGCACGAGTGGGCACGATCAATGCCGACGACCTCAGCCTATTGAAACTGACCGAGTCAGAGCATGGCCGCTTCCAGCATGAAAGCGCCCATGCACGAGCCGCCCTGAGCACCTTCCGCGCCTCGCCCCTGTATCCCTTCATCGTCGTCACCCACCTTTACCGCGACAAGGCACTGCAAGGCTGGAAAAGCGAAGCAAAGGCGGTGGGATTCGTAGTCGGCCCGGCCTTGCTTGCCGTCATCCTGATCGGCGGCGCCTTCTACCGTCGTCGCATCCAGCTGATGAACCAGCAAGCCGAAGCCGAGCGGCTGCAGCGAATCAATGCCTCGGTGTTTGAATCCAGCGCCGAGGCGATCGTCATTACCGATGTCAACGCCGACATCATCTCGGTCAATGCAGCCTTTACCCGCATCACCGGATACGAAGCCGCCGAAGTCATCGGCCGCAACCCTCGCCTGCTCGCGTCGGGCACCCATGACCGGGCCTTCTATGTGCAGATGTGGGCCACGCTGCTCAACGCGGGCTTCTGGCGCGGACAGCTGGTCAATCGCCGCAAGGACGGTACGCATTACCACGTGCAGATGTCGATTACCGCCTCGCGCGACGGGCGAGGAAGGCTGCAGCACTACATCGGCGATATTGTCGATATCACCGAACGCATACAGGCTGAAGAGCGCCTCCATCTCGCTGCCAGCGTCTTCACCCACGCCCACGAAGCCATCATGATCACCGCACCCGACGGCAGCATCATCGATGTCAACGCGGCATTCAGCCGCATGACCGGCTTCAGCCGCAGCGAGGTGCTGGGTCAGAACCCTCGCATTCTCAAGTCCGGCCGCCAGCCCAACGAGTTTTACGCGGCAATGTGGAAAACGCTGATTGAAAATGGCCAGTGGTCGGGCGAGGTCTGGAACCGGCGCAAGAATGGCGAGGTGTTCGCCGAAATGCAGACCATCAGCGCGGTGTATGACGAGCACGGCAGCGTTCAGCGCTATGTGGCCCTGTTTTCCGATATTTCACGGCTCAAGGAGCACGAAAGGCAGCTCGAGCACATCGCTCACTACGACGCCCTGACCAGTCTGCCCAACCGCGTTCTCCTTGCCGACCGCCTGCACCAGGCCATGGCCCAGGCCCTGCGACGCAAACAGCGCCTGGCGGTCGCCTATCTTGATCTGGACGGTTTCAAGTCGATCAATGACCACCACGGACATGACGCTGGCGACCACCTGCTGACGACGGTGGCGACACGCATGCGACAGGCGCTGCGCGAGGGCGACACCCTCGCCCGCCTGGGGGGCGACGAATTCGTTGCGGTCATGGTCGATCTCGACGCGGCCAGCGACAGCGTGGCACTTCTTACCCGCCTGCTTTCGGCTGCGGCCCAGCCGGTCCGCGTCGATGACCTTGTGCTGCAGGTTTCGGCCAGTGTCGGCGTCACCTTCTACCCGCAGACCGAAGATGTGGATGCCGACCAACTGCTGCGCCAGGCCGATCAGTCCATGTATCAGGCCAAGCTCTCCGGCAAGAATTGCTATCACGTTTTCGACGCCGATCACGACCGCAGCGTGCGTGGTCACTACGAAAGCCTTGAGCGCATCCGCCAGGCCATGAGTGAGCGCGAGCTCGTCATGTACTTTCAGCCCAAGGTCAACATGCGCACCGGCACGGTCGTCGGCGCGGAAGCGCTGATCCGCTGGCAACACCCCGAGAAGGGGCTCCTGCTCCCGGCTGCGTTCCTGCCGGTCATAGAGAACCATCCACTATCGATCGAGCTCGGCGAATGGGTGATCGACTCCACCCTGAGGCAAATGGAAGCATGGCATGCCGTCGGCCTCGACCTGCACACCAGCATCAACGTGGGCGCTCGCCAGTTGCGCGAACCCTGCTTCGTGGATCGCCTGCGCGAGACCCTGCGTGCACATCCGCAAATTCTGCCTTCCTTCATCGAGCTGGAAGTCCTGGAAACGAGCGCACTCGAAGACCTCGCCGGTGTCGCGGAGATCATCACGGCTTGCAACGAGCTCGGCGTAAGGTTCGCGCTCGATGACTTTGGCACCGGTTATTCCTCGCTGACCTACCTCAAGCGCCTGCCGGTTGCGCAGCTCAAGATCGACCAGAGCTTCGTGCGCGACATCCTCGACGACCCCGACGACCTCGCCATTGTTGAAAGCGTACTCGGGCTGGCCACGGCCTTCCGCCGACAAGTCATTGCCGAAGGCGTGGAAACCGTGGAGCACGGGGAATTGCTGCTGCAGCTGGGGTGCGAGCTGGCGCAAGGCTACGGGGTCGCACGCCCGATGCCGGCCGCGGCCATTCCCGCCTGGTGCGAATCGTGGCGTCCCGATCCTGCGTGGCAAGCCAGCCGGACCGTCAAGCGCGACAACCTCCCCCTGCTCTTTGCCAGCGTCGAGCATCGGGCGTGGGTCAGTGCCATGATTCAGCACCTCAGGGGAGAACGTGAAATCCCGCCACCGCTCGACCGTCATGAATGCGCGTTCGGTAAATGGCTGGATGCAGACGGGCTTAACCATCGCCACGGGGAAACGGCGGAAAAGCAGGTTCAATCGCTGCATGAAGCGGTTCATGAAGTTGGTGCAGAATTGTGCAAGCTTCACACGCAGGGTGAGCATGCCGAGGTCGAACGAGGCATGCTCACCCTGCTTGAACTGCGCGACTCGCTGATCCTTCAGTTGAAGTCCATGGTCTAGTTGGGCGCCCCCACCGCAGCAAAAAGCAAGCTCATCTGCATGCACAAGGCTGGAATGAAACACTGAGCATGCTAATGTTGGCACCTTCTAGCGCGTTGCCCGAAGCGCGGCAACGCTCACACCCAGCGCTGAAGAGGATCCATGGCGATTGACAAGAAGCTTCTCGACGACCTTGAGCGACGCCAGACCGAGGCCCTCGCCTCCGGCGGCCCGGAACGCATCGCAAAGCGTCATGCAAAAGGCCAGCTGACCGCCCGTGAGCGGCTGCAGGGTCTCTATGCGAGGGATACTTTCCAGGAGTTCGGTCTCCATGCCCAGCATGAGACACGCGGCTTCGGCATGGACCGGAAGTCCCTCCCCACCGACGGCGTGATTACCGGCATCGGCTTCGTCGACGGACGCCCGGTGGCCGGCTTCAGCCAGGACTTCATGATTGCCGGCGGCTCACTCGGCGCCGTCCATGCACGCAAGATCTGCGAGCTGATGGACCACGCTGCACGCGGCGGCATGCCGCTTGTCGGCTTCAACGATTCGGGCGGCGCACGTATTCAGGAAGGCGTGGAGAGCCTGTCTGGCTACGGTCAGGTGTTCAACCGCAATGTGCTGATGTCCGGCGTGGTGCCGCAGATCGCGGTCATCTGTGGGCCGTGCGCAGGCGGCGCAGTGTACTCGCCGGCGATGATGGATTTCCTGATCATGACCCGCCACTCGGCGAGCATGTTCATCTGCGGCCCCGAAGTCATCCGTGCGGTCACCGGCCAGCACACGACGATGGAAGAGATCGGCTCGGCCGAGGCGCATGCGCGCGACTCGGGCAACATCCACTTCATTGCCGAAGATGACCGTCACGCACTGGAGCTGGTACGCAAGCTGCTGAGCTATCTGCCATCAAACAACATGATGGACCCACCCCACCAGCTGAGCGAAGAGATCACCCTGCAGGACGACACAGGGGTCGAGGACATCCTGCCTGCGGACGCCAAGATTGCCTACGACGTCAAGGATGTCATCGCCCGCGTGGCCGACGAGAACAGCTTTCTGGAGGTGCAGCAGGAGTTCGCCGCAAACCTGGTTATCGGCCTCGGCCGCGTCAATGGCGTCGTAGTGGGCTTTGTGGCCAATCAGCCCCTGGTCAAGGCCGGTACGCTGGACATCGACGCCTCGGACAAGGGTGCGCGCTTTATCCGCTTCTGCAACATCTTCAACATCCCGCTGGTCACTCTGGTCGATGTACCCGGCTTTCTGCCCGGCGTGGCGCAGGAGAAGCAGGGCATCATCCGGCATGGCGCCAAGATGCTGTTTGCCTATGGCGCAAGCACCGTTCCCAAGATCACCATCATCATGCGCAAGGCCTACGGCGGCGCCTTTCTGGCGATGTGCTCGCGCGACATGGGCGCCGACCTCGTGCTGGCGTGGCCGACGGCCGAGATTGCCGTCATGGGTGCCGAAGGTGCCGTCAACATTCTGTACCGCAAGGAAATCGAAGAGGCGGAGGATCAGAACGCACGCCGGCGCGAACTGATCGACGAGTATCGCGCCGAATTCGCATCGCCCTACCAGTCTGCCGCACGCATGTTCGTTCATGACGTGATCCAGCCGCGTCGTACCCGCGCCGCAGTGTCGCTGGCCCTGCGCTCCTTGCTCTCCAAACGCGAGACGCGGCCGCCCAAGAAGCACGGCAACATCCCGCTGTGAGGACCGGGGAGTCACTGCCATGAACATGATCGATGCCCTGACCTTCATTCTTTCCGGCTTCAGCGTGGTGCTGATCGCACTGGCCCTGCTGTGGCTGGTCAGCGCGCTGATCGGCCGCCTGTTCGCCTTCGCCACATCCCGCCCTCCTGCCGCTGCTGCAGTCGCACCGCCTGCGCCCGACGCAACACCCGCGGTGACCGGCATCCCGGCTGCGCATGTCGCCGCGATCACGGCCGCCGTCGCGGTCATGACCGGCGGACGCGGACGGGTCATCGCGGTGAGGGCCCCCGCGCATCTGGCAGTCACCTGGGCCCGCGAGGGTCGCACCGAGCAGTTTTCATCTCACCGCGTGCGCTGGGACTGGGCCCTCCCCGGCCCACCCCATGTCGACCATGACCAGCCCCCGCTAGGCCCGGCGCCCTTGCAGTCCCCGGTCAGCAGACATCAATGAGAGAAACAATGCGAAATTTCAGAATCACCGTTGACGGTACTCCCTACGAAGTCAGCGTCGAGGAACTCGATGTCGTCGCGCCGTCCGGCGCAAGCCCGGCACCGGCCCCTGCCCCCGCTCAGCGTCCCTCACCTCCCACTGCAGCGCCCGTCGCGCCAGCCGGACCGCCCCCCGTTGCAGCGACTGCCGGTAGCCCGGACGACGTCCCCAGCCCGCTTGCCGGTACGGTGGTTTCGGTCGACGTCACCGTCGGCCAGCATGTCACCCAGAATCAGCAGCTCATCGTCCTGGAGGCGATGAAGATGAACACCTACATCACCGCGCCACGCGACGGCAGGGTCACCGCGATCAACGTCGCCGCGGGCACGGCGGTGGCCGAGGGTCAGCCCCTCCTGTCGATCGGCTGACGCATGCGCCACCCCGCCCCGACAGCCCGAGCTTCTCACCCGAAGGCCACCCGATGGACATGTTGAACGAACTGATTGCGCTCACCGCGTTCGGCCATGTGACGCTGCAGATGATGATCATGTGGGTGGTCATCTGCGGCCTGCTATATCTCGCCGTATACAAGAACTTCGAGCCCTTGCTGCTGGTGCCGATCGCCTTCGGTGCGCTGCTGGCCAACCTGCCCACCGAGGGCATGGTCAACCCGCCGGTGGGCGACACGCCCGGTGGCCTGTTCCACTACATCTCGCTGGGCGTGCATCTGGAGCTGTTCCCGCCAATCATCTTTCTCGGCGTCGGCGCACTGACCGATTTCGGACCGGTCATTGCCAACCCGCGCACCTTCCTGCTCGGTGCCGCCGCCCAGTTCGGCGTGTTCGCCACCTTCATCGGTGCGGCGTTGCTCGGATTCACAACCGAGCAGGCCGCGGCCATCGGCATCATCGGCGGCGCCGACGGTCCGACCTCCATTTTTCTCGCCAACAAGCTCGCGCCAGAACTGCTGGCACCGGTCGCGGTAGCAGCCTACTCGTACATGGCGCTGGTACCGCTGATCCAGCCTCCGATCATGCGCGCGCTGACCACCACGAAAGAACGCGCCATCCGCATGCGCTCGCTGCGCCAGGTGTCAAAGACGGAGAAGCTGATTTTCGCGCTGGTGGTCACCGTGCTGGTCATTCTGCTCGTACCGGCGGCTTCAGCCCTGATCGGGATGCTGATGCTGGGCAACTTCCTGCGCGAATGCGGCGTGACCGAACGTCTGAGCAAGGCGGCACAGAACGAGATCATCAACATCGTCACCATCCTGCTCGGCACCTCGGTGGGCATCACCATGACCGGAGAGCGCTTCCTGCAGCTGGAAACGCTGAAGATCCTGAGCCTGGGCATCGTCGCCTTTTCCATCTCGACGGCATCGGGCGTGCTGATGGCCAAGTTGATGAACCTGGTATCGAAGGAGAAGATCAATCCGCTGATCGGTTCGGCCGGGGTGTCGGCCGTTCCCATGGCGGCCAGGGTCAGCCAGGTGGAAGGTCAGCGCGCCGACCCCGGCAACTTCCTGCTGATGCATGCGATGGGGCCCAACGTGGCCGGCGTCATCGGCACTGCCGTCGTCGCCGGCTACTTCATTGCCAGACTCGGGAATTGAGCCCGAACGCGCCGACTTCAGCCCGTCCTGCCCTCATTGCCATGCGTTTCGGCGAAGCGCCTCTCCAGCTCGAGGCGCAGCGCCTTGCGTGCAGCAGCAGCCTCGAACCGGCGCTTTTCCTCGAGGCTGAATGGTCGTAGCGGCGGCACCGGAACCGGCTTGCCCTCGTCGTCCACCGCAACCATGGTGAAGAAGCAGCTGTTGGCATGGCGTACTTCCTGGGTGCGGATGTTCTCCGCCACCACCTTGATGCCGACCTCGAGCGAAGACTTGCCGGTGTAGTTCACGCTGGCAAGAAAGGTCACCAGCTCGCCCACCATGATTGGCTGGCGGAACATCACCTGATCGACCGAGAGCGTCACGCAGTAACGTGCGGCATAGCGGCTGGCGCAGGCGTAGGCCACCTGATCGAGCTGTCGCAGAATCGCGCCACCGTGCACCTTGCCGGAGAAGTTGGCCATCTCCGGGGTCATCAGGACGGTCATCGTGAGCTGGTGTGCAGGCAAATCCATTGTTCTTGCTTCCAACTGAGTGTTTTTAGGGGGGCCTATATTCGCATGATCCGGCGCCCGGGCGCACGGCGGTACGCCAGATGCGGACACTTCCTGCCACCAGCGTACTCTCGGTTCGCTTTCGAACCATGCGCAGAACATCAAAAAAATGCCCCGCACGCTGGCGGGGCATTCGTGATGCGATAGAGCGCTTCGGTCACGCTTCGACCGAACTCCGGATGAGGTGATCGAAGGCACTCAGCGCAGCCTTGGAACCCTCGCCCATGGCGATGATGATCTGCTTGTACGGCACGGTGGTGCAGTCACCGGCAGCGAAGATGCCCGGCACCGAGGTCTGGCCCTTGGCGTCGACGATCACTTCGCCGAAACGCGTCAATTCGATCGAGCCCTTCATGAAGTCGGTGTTGGGCAGCAGACCGATCTGGACGAAGATGCCCTCGAGCTCGAT